>CAYGNE010000158.1:0-8372 GCA_964351155.1 uncultured Rhodobacterales bacterium
TCTGGGGTCAAGACGGCGGCTGAAACCTGCACGCCACCTGTTCCCCAGCCATATGGCATCGGCATCTCGCGGCTGGCGAACGGCACCTGATAGCCGGGGATGGCAAGGCCCTTGAGGATCGCGCGGCGGATCATCCGCTTGGTTTGCTCGTCAAGATAGGCAAAGTTGTAGTCGGTCATTCCGCCGCCTCCTGCACTTGAACCACACCCGCTTCGCGCCGCAGCTTGCGGACCAACTCCAATTCGGACTGAAAATCGACGTAATGGGGAAGCTTGATATGTTCGAGGAACCCGGTCGCCTGAATGTTATCCGCGTGATACAGCACAAATTCGGCGTCTTGTGCGGGCGCTCCGACGTTGTCTTCGCCCAGTTCCTGCCACCGCAAGGCGCGGTCGACCAGCGCCATTGAAATCGCCTTGCGCTCGGTCTGGCCAAACACCAGCCCATATCCGCGGGTGAATTGCGGCGGCTCGGTTCTGGACCCTTTGAACTGGTTGACGGTTTCACATTCCGTCAAGGTCACTTCGCCGATTTCAACAGAAAACCCAAGTTCGGGGATCTCCATTTCAACAGGCACCGATCCAATGCGCAGCTCACCGACAAAGGCGTGATTGCGCGCGTAACCGCGTTGGGTGGAGTACGCGAGGCCAAGGATGAACCCTTCGTCCGCGCGGGTCAGGGCTTGTAGTCGCAGCGCGCGCCCGGCGGGCATTTCCAACGGCGCGCGAGTCAGGTCAGGTGGCGGCGTATCATCATGCGGGGCCTCTTCGATCAGGCCCTCGTGGTTCAGAAAACCGGTCACATGCGGCACGTCACCGGTCACGTCTTCTCGGGATGGTGCCGCTGGCACGTCGCCATCGGCCGCCAGCTTGAAGTCCAACAGGCGGTGCGTGTAGTCAAAAGTTGGCCCCAGAACCTGTCCGCCCGGCAGATCCTTGAACGTGGCAGAGATGCGTCGGTCGCAGGCCATGGCACCGGTATCGACAGGTTCACAAGCGCCAAAGCGGGGCAGCGTGGTGCGATATGCACGGATGAGAAAGATCGCCTCGATCAGATCACCGCGCGCTTGCTTGATCGCCAGTGCCGCAAGATCGGGATCGTAAAGCGAGCCTTCGGCCATCACGCGGTTCACGGCAAGGCTGAGTTGCTGCCGGATCTGCGCGATGCCGAGCTCTGCGATGTCCGTGTCGCCCCGGCGCTCCTCAGCAAGCCACGCGTGGGCGTTTTCAATCGCGCGCTCTCCGCCCTTGACCGCTACGTACATGAGGTCACCTCCGTCGATCTGGGAAGGGCCGCCAAGCGGTCGCCACAGGTAAAGATAAAATCGAGCCCCATGGGGAAGAGCGCATGGTTCGATTGAAAGGCCGCGACTTCCGGCAGCGATAGCGTCGCTTTGTCCCTGATGCCGGGGCCAGTCAGGATTTCACCCGTATCGGCAAGCACAGGACACTCAACAATCAGCGTGGCGGACCGGTCGGGATATTCGGATGTACCGATTGGATAGGCCGATAGGGGCGCGATGGCGCTCCAGGTGCCGACCGCGAACTGGCAATGGGACGGTCCGACAAGCGGTGCGCCTGTATGAAACCCGAGCCAGGCCTGTACCGTGTCGCAATTCGCGTCACCGGCCAGATACACCGGCGTTTCGGTGTCGCACAGCGTCAGCAGAACCGCACCGGCGGCGGGCGACAATGGCGCGGGCGGCGCGGCGCCGCTGATGTGATGCAAGGTTCCCGGACGCGCCATCGCCTCCATCACGCGACGAAAGGCATGGGCCGATTGGGTCGCCGGATCGGTAAATCCACCAGAGAGCGTTTGTACCTGCATCAGTCCTCGCCCCGGGTCACGGTGAAGAAGTCGACCTTTGTCGCGGCTGCTTTGGCGGAACGTGCGGATTTGCTCGAGGTCATTTCTGCTGCCAACGGATCCAGCACCGCTGCGCGTAACCGATCCGCCCGCGTCGTTTGCATCATGGCATCCATCAGGGCGGCGACTTCGGCATCTGTTTTGCGGCGACCTCGAATGTAGGCATAGCCAACCTCGCCCGTGTCCAGGCTCAGCGCACAGCGGGTGACTGTCATTTCACCCAGGTTGAAAAGCGCGCCGGTCGCACCTGCACGCCCGCGGACCATGGCGCTTCCGATCTCCGGTGCACGCAGCCACGTGAAGGCGGGGCGCTTTTCTGCGGCGTCGAGCAAAGCGGCGACACGGCCTTCCGGGGCCACCGCCATGAGGCTCATCCAAGCTTGGCGAGGATCTTTTTCGATCAAGGTGTCTTTCATCTCGACAACTTTTCCAGTTACTATACAACTATACATATATTAGCATTTTTGCGCCGCCGAGACAGAGGAGTTTTGTGAAGTTTGCGTGACAGTTCCGGCAAAACCCCAGTCTGGCGCGCCATAGCCGACGCCCTGCGCAGCGATTTGGCCGAGGGGCGCTATGGCGCGGGAGACAAGCTCCCCACCGAGGCCGTCTTGGCCGACCGCTTTGGCGTAAACCGTCATACGGTGCGACATGGGATTTCCGCGCTGGTCGAAGAAGGACTGGTTCGGACACGGCGCGGCGCGGGTGCCTTTGTCGCGGCGACTCCGACAGATTATCCCATCGGACGACGCGTGCGGTTCCATGAGAACCTGATCGCGGCAGGACGAAGGCCGGAAAAGCGTGTGCTCGCGCTTGATGAGCGTTCGGCAACGGCCGGGGAGGCCACCGCATTGCAGATAGCGGCAAGTGACCCGGTTTGCGTGTATCACGGACTGTCATTGTCTGACGGCCAACCCATTGCCGTGGTCGAAAGCCTTTTTCCATTGGCGCGCCTGCCAGACATGACCGTGGCGTTGCGACACAACAGCAGTGTAACCGATGCGCTGAAGGTTGCAGGCGTCACGGATTTCACCCGCGCCTCGACCCGCCTGACGGCCGTGCGTGCGACGGCGACCCATGCGCTCCACTTGCAGATCAACGAGGGCGATCCGCTCTTGCGCTCCACCAGCGTCAATATCGATGACCGCGGGTGGCCAGTAGAATACGGGCGCACGTGGTTTGCAGGAGATCGGGTGACGTTGACGCTGGAGACCTGACGTATTCATTTGGGGAAACGCCAGACCATGGATGCGCAGTCGGCGGTCATGGTCAGTTTCTTGCGATCCGAAGAAAACTAACCGCCGTAGCGCTCAAGAAACGCTTCCGCTTTCAGGTATCTGAAATCCTCCAATGCCTCCCGCAACACATCATGCGGCCAGTCCCACCAGGCAAGTGCAACAAGACGATCCGCGATTTTGCGGGGCTGGCGCAGGCGAAGCAGTCTGGCCGGGGTGCCCGCGACAATTGTATAGGGATCGACATCCTTTGTGACCACCGCACCAGCCGCCACAACCGCGCCATGGCCAAGTGTCACCTCCGGCTTGATCATCGCGCCGGCACCAATCCATGTATCATGCCCGACGCGAACGATGCGGGATTTTCGATGTGCAAAGAACGCTTCGTCGCGCAAAGCGTCATCCCAATAGGCGTCAGACCGATAAAGGAAGTGGTGACAGGTGGCAGTTTGAAGCGGATGATCCGTTGCACCAATCCGGGAAAAGGCCGCGATGTTGGCAAACTTGCCGATCTGCGCGTTCGCGATGTCGGCATAACGGTCACAGTAGCTGTAGTCGTCCAGACTGGAATGCGCGACACGGCTGCCCTTGCCGATCTCGACATAGGCCCCGAATGTGCTTTCGGTGATGCCGCATTCCGGGTGGATGAAGGGGGCGCTTGCAGACAGGCGCGCCATCAGTCCTTGCGCCCGATCAGTTTGCCCCGCAGCCAGCCCGAGAACCAGTCCATGAACATCACCATGACGATGATCAGGATGATGTAGTAAGCGACCTCTTCCCAGTCTTTTTGGGTCTGGATGGCTTGGGTCAGCATCAGGCCAATGCCACCGCCGGTAATGGCACCAATGATCGTGGCGGATCGCGTGTTGGATTCCAGAAAATAGAGGATCTGTGCCAACAAGACTGGAAAAACCTGCGGGAGAACGCCAAAGCGGTAGCGTTGCAGCGGCTTGGCGCCGGTCGAAGACACGCCTTCGATCTGTTTCTGATCAACGTTCTCCAAGGCTTCGGAGAAAATTTTTCCGAAAGTTCCGGTATCCGTGATCAGGATCGCCAGCGCGCCGGTCAACGGACCGGGACCAAAGGCGCGGGCCAGGACGACCGTCCAGATCAGCGCATCCACGCCGCGCACAAAATCAAACAAGCGGCGTGTTGTCGCCCGCAACAGCATGAGCGGTGAAAAGCGTTTTGCCGCCAGGAACGCCAGGGGCAACGCAATGAGCGCCGCACCCATCGTGCCGAGAAAGGCCATCAGGATCGTCTCTCCGATGGCCCATGCCACGTCCTTGTGCCGCCACATGGCATTGTTCCACCAGTCCGAAACTGCGCCAGCGATATTCGAGCGGTCGGGATCCAGTTGATCCCCAAAAACGATCGTGCCGATGCCTTGTCCATGATACGGGCTGTCAAGCGTGAACCAGAAGAGCTCCCATCCGGGAAAATAGTTGAAGACCTCCGTGCGCTCGCCCGTCATCGTGATCCGGCCTTCAGGCGTCGTGATACTGACCCGGCGATCAGACGCTGAAATCCATTCCGGCAGGTCTTCGGGCAAATTGGTGGCGAGGCGACGCCCTTCGGCCTGCACCTTGATCGGCGGAAAACCCGGAATTTCGATCTCTGTCCTGTTGTCAGGCAGATAGCGCACCAGGTGATCGCCACCCAGATCGATGGTCAACACCTCATCGCCGGAAACCCAATCGGGTCTCTGGCCTTCGGGGTAGCGGCCCTTGCGTTCGCCTTCCACGGAATAACTGATCTCGCCTGATCTGTTGTCGCGGGTCACATGCACCTTGTGAGACCAGGTATCGGACGCCAGCGTGACAGCGTTGTCCACATTCGCGCGCTGCGCGAGCCCCGGCAGATCGAAGGCAAAGAAAATATAGGCAAGATAAACCGCAATGACGGCCGGGATGCCAAAGCCAATCATGCGTTTGCGTTGAAAGAGCTTCTCGGCTTCAACCTTGGTATCAATCAGATCAACAGCGGTCATTGGGCCTGCCCCTTGGAGGTTAGTGCGCCTGACCGTCGGTCAGGCGATTGCGGTAACGGCTTGAAACTTGTTCGAAGAACACGATTGTGCCAAATAGCAGCAGGAAAATCGCCGCCGCATCGTCAAACCGGCCCTGACCCCAGCCCATTGCATTGCGCAGCTCATACCCAATGCCGCCCGCACCTACGAAGCCGAGGATTGCAGAAGCACGGATGTTGATCTCGAACCGCAAAAGCGCATAGCTGATGTAATTTGGCGCAACCTGCGGCAACACACCCAACAGCATCCTTTGCGTCCAGGTCGCTCCGGTAGAGGCGAGACCTTCGACAGGTTTCACATCCGCGTTTTCAGCCACTTCAGAGAACATCTTGCCAAGCGCACCGGCGGTATGAATGGCAATGGCAATCATCGCCGGCACAGGGCCACCGCCAAGAACGAAAATCAAAACCAGCGCAATTACGATTTCAGGCACTGCGCGCATGATATCGGCAATACGGCGAAACAGCGGAATCAGACGCGGCCATTTCGCAAGGCCACGTGTCCCCAACAGGGACAGGAACAAGCCACCAATCGCGCCGATCAGGGTTGACACGGCCGCGATATTGATGGTTTCAACCAGTGCCGGAAAATACTGCGCGATCAGGCGCGGCAGATCTGCGCGCTTTTCCCACGCTTCCGACAGGACGTCGGCAGGGTAGTCGCCGATTTGGTGCAAACCGTCCCAAAACCCGCCTGCGTTCCGGTTGTCTGCAATGCTGAAACCAGACAGCATGAGGATGACGAAGATCAGCAGCGTGAGCCCACCGTAAAGACGGCGACGCTGGACTTGCGCCATGTAGCTGGCTCGAATGCCATCAATGCATTGCGGCGCGCCGCTTGGTGATACCGCTGTCATCCCGCCCCCCGGATGGAAAATACCGGCAGCCCCAAAGGGCCGCCGGACACGTCATCAAGATGACTTAGCCGCCGATCTTGGCGCGACGCGCACCAACGATGGAGGTGTAGGCATCATGGGTAATCGGATCAAAGCCCTGGATTTCACCGCCACCGACGCCATAGGCGCACTGCGGATCGGTTTCGCCGAGTGTATCCATGATCTGTGTGACGCTGGCACGCGCATCATCCGGCAACGCGTTGCGCAGGACAATCGGCTCACCCGGGATCAGCTTGGAACGCCAGATTTCCGTCAGATCGTTCATGTCAACCAGACCTGCATCAACCGCCTTGCGCAGCGCGCCAAAGTTGTAGCCGTCTTCCCAGTTGCCCTGACCGTCGGCCCAAGTGACACCCGCGTCGATGTCACCGTTCTTGACCGCGAGAATGGTTTGCTCGTGACCGCCGGTAAAGCGCACTTCACCAAAGTAATCGCCGCTTTCCATCGTTGCACCGGTGATTTCGGGAATCTCGATGGACGGGATCAAATAGCCAGAGGTGGAGTTGGGATCACCAAAGCCGAAGATTTTGCCCTGCACATCACCCAGGCTGGTCAAGCCGCTGTCGACGCGTGCAAAACCGATCGAGTGATACCCGATAGAGCCATCGAGGTTCACTTTCACAAGGATCGGAGACGCCGCGTCCGGATCAGCGATATGAAGCGCCGCATAGGACGATGGCCCAAGCAGAGCGAGGTCGATGCTGCCGCCGAGGATGCCCTGGATGACACCATTATAGTCAGCAGGCGCGAACATTTTGACCGGAACGCCCAGAGCCTCAGAGATCTTGTCAGCAAGACACTGGTTGTTGGTCATGCGGTCCTGAGCGTTTTCACCACCAAGAATACCGATGCGGAATTCGGTGATTTCTTCCGCAAATGCGCCCGTTCCGAGTGCAGTTGTGGCGGCAAGCGCCAGTGCGAGGGTCTTTTTCATCGTTCTCTCCGTGTTGGGTTTGATGAAGGTGGCCCGCGCCGATCACGCGGGGTAACGGGGATCAGGCGTAGGTTTCCGCTCTTCGGCGCTCGGGCCTGTCCAGTGTTTCGATTTCGGTCGATGTGGCTGCTTCGGAAAAATCCGCTCCCGCGCCGTAGATGTCGCGTGCAACGCCAGTGGTGAGCTGCGCGGGAGTTCCATCAAAGACGATCCGACCGTCGCGCATTCCGATCACCCGATCACAGTAGCGCCGTGCCGTATCAAGTGTATGCAGATTGGCAATCACCATGCGCCCGTCTTCTTCGTGAATGGCGCGCAACGACTGCATCACGACCTGCGCGTTCATCGGGTCGAGGGATGCAATCGGCTCATCCGCCAGAATGATCCTGGGGTCCTGCATCAGCGCACGGGCAATGGCGACGCGCTGCTGCTGGCCACCCGACAGGGCTTCGGCGCGCTTTGGCGCCTGCTCGGCAATGCCCAAACGGTCGAGGATCTCGATGGCCTTGTGAATGTCGGCCTTCGGGTAGAGATTGAAAAGCGTGGAAAAAGCGGGGCGCTTGTTCAAGGTTCCATGCAATACGTTTGACACGACATCCATGCGCGGCACCAGGTTGAACTGCTGGAAAATCATCGCGCACCGCGATTGCCAGTCCCGCTTGGCAGCGCCCCGAAGCGCCGTGATCTCCTGGCCCTCGAACGTGATGGATCCGGTTGTCGCATCGCTCAAACGGTTGAGCATCCGCAGCAACGTGGATTTCCCGGCACCGGACCGCCCAATGATCCCGATCATCGTCGGTTTGTCGACGGAGATATTGGCTGCATCCACGGCCGTCTTGTCTCCGAAGCGCTTTGTCAGCGTATCGATGTGCAGCATATCGCCCCCATGTTTGAAGGAGCGATACCGGTCCTGCGCGACAGTCTCGTGACGGTTTTGATGCGAATTGTTTACAACTGTGCGAAGGAAATGTGACAGCCACGGCTGATGATACAGGTGGTTGGTGTGGCGCCCGTACCCCCTTTGCCGGATTTATCCACAGCCTGTCACTGCGTTGTTACATTGGCAATTCTTGTCAACTATGCTCGGTTCATGCCGAAATCGATCGCTCTCGCTTTGCTGCTCTCACTTTCAACTCCAGCCCTGGCGCATGCCAGAATGGCCGACGTGAGCTGTGACGACAGCGCCCGCCTGACGTATACGTTGACACAAGTGATGGGCGCGGAACGGCAAGGCATGGGGCAGCGCGATCCTGAAACCATGTTGGAGATATGGGTCATGCGCAGGAACGGCGATTGGGTGATTGTGCAGAATTACGCAAATGGAACCTCCTGCATTGTCGCCATGGGAGACCATTGGGAAAACATTTCGGGCAAAACTGATCCCGCCTAGGCCGCAGCCTCCTCCAGCCTGTC
>CAYGNE010000159.1:0-8347 GCA_964351155.1 uncultured Rhodobacterales bacterium
AGCGCGGTTTCGGAACCCGAGAAGAAAGCCGACATGACCAGGAGCAGCAGGATTGCCCCGCTGGTGATCCAGAAGGCAGTGTCCAGCGCGGTGGTGGTTGTGTCCATGGCGGTTAGCGCGTGTCCCTTGTGTCACCCCGGTTATGGGCACACGGCGGGTGCCATTCAAGGGGGTGCGGTGTCACCCGTCGGATTTGGTGACCTTGCCGCTACGGGCCAACGGATGGTGTTCCAGCACCAGTTCGGAGAGGCGTTCGTCAAGAACATGGGTGTAGTTGGCCAGCAGATGCGTGGCAAAGGCATGGCGCAGCGTATGGGGCGTGACCTTGGCCGGGGACACGCCACCGGTTACCGCCAGTTCCTTGATCAGAAGATAGAACCTGTGCCGGGTCAGGTGCCCGGACTTGCCGCGCGACGGGAACAGGTAGCGGGATGGTGCCGTGCCCTTGGCCACGGCATCCGTTTCCGCCGCGTCCCGCGCCGCGAGCCATTCGGACAATGCCACGCGGGCAGGGGGCGACAGCGGCACCATCCGTTCCTTGCCACCCTTGCCGAGAATCAGCAGCATTCTGGGATCGCCGCGCGCGGCGGCGACCGGCAGCGCCACCAGTTCGCTGACCCGCATGCCGGTGGCATAGAGCAGCTCCATCAGGCAGGTGTTGCGCAGGCGATCCGCGGCGCCGCGCCCGGTTTGCCGGGCGGCGGCCAGCAGGCGGTCGACCTCGGTCAAGTCCAGGGTCTTGGGCAGGCGTTTGTCCCGGCCGGGGCCCTTGATCTGGATCGCGGGATTGTCCGCGCGCCAGCCTTCCTCGAAGGCAAACCGGTAAAGCTGGCGGATGGCCGACAATCGGCGCGCGCGGGTCGCCCTGGCCAGCCCCTGTGCATCGCAATGGATCAGGTAGGCCTCTATCTGCTCGCGGCTCGCGGTTTCAAAGCCGGTTTTCCTGCGCTGCAGCCAGGCCGCGGTGTCCTTGAGGTCGCGCCCATAGGCCAGAAGCGTATTGGTCGCGGCACCCAGTTCGGCGGCCTGCGCCTCGAGAAAGGTGGATATCCATTGGTCCTGTGTGCCCGGTGCGGTCATGGTCAGGGCGTCCCCAGAAGCGTCAGTTCAAGCGCCGCGCGTCGCGCCGTATCGTCCAGCCCGGCAGAGCGGAAACCGGACAGTGCACGGGTCAGATCCTCGGGATTGCCCGCGGCGCCGTCATGGTAATCATGCATGGCCATCAGCAATGCCTCGCCGAGCGGTTTCGGGCGCGCGCCGGGGGGGGCTGCAAAGGCGTCCGCGATGGCGCGCATTGTGGTGTTCGCCGCACCGGAGAACCCGGCCGGATCGCCCCCGGCAAGGGCCGCGAGAAACCGGTGATCGGCGGTGTCGGAGGGGGCGGATGACGCGGCCTGGCGGAAGTCGGGCGACAGCAGGCCGATCCGCCACGCCAGGTCGCGGATCGCCGGGAGAGTCTGATCGGCGGCGGTCAGCGAGTCGCCGAACAGCGCGGCAAACGGCACCTGGAGCTGGGCCTGCTGCATTGCCGACCAGACCGGCGGCAGGGTCTTGGCGATGGCCTCGGCACTTTTCGAATTCAGCGCGGTTTCGAATTGCTGGACAGCGCGCACCCGGTCCCAGATCCCGCCGGAGGCCGAGGGGCGGCGTTCGGTATATAGCCCCAGCAGGTGGTTGGGGCTGAGCGCTCCGACGCGGGTCAGGCGTTCGGCGGCTTCGAGCTGGGCCTTCCAGCCGGCGACATCGCGCAGGTCGGCCGTGGCGAACGCGGTCGGCAGCGACGCCGTGGGCAGGCGTTCCCCGATGCTTTCGAACAGGCGGAAATCGAGCGGGTTCGGGCTGTCGGGTACTGGCAGGGGGCGGGCGTCTTCGAAGACGTCGGGGCTGAGAAACCTGTCGAGCAGGGCCAGCCGGTCGGGCGGGAGAAGCTCCAGCGCGTGGGCGGATTCCAGCAGCAGCGCGGCGGTTTCCCAGTCACCCAGCCTGACATTGCAGAAAATCCGCGCCGCATAATCCGGGGCCAGATGCGGGGCCTGCGAAAGAACGGCGCAACCGCGATCTTCGTCGCCGGTGAGCAGCGCAGCGTCAAACCAGCGCCTGAACAGCGGGATGCTCTGGGCCGGATTGCCCTGTTCGGCCAGCGCCTGCGCCGGATCGGTTGCACCAAGCGCCAGCAACCGGTCAATTCGGGCCAGCAAGAGTTTCTCGGCCGTGCCGGCCCCTTCGGGTGGCACCGATTCCGAGAGCAGAAGCGTGTAAAGAAGCGTCTGCATCGCCGGGCTGTCGCGCACCGGAACGGTGCGGATCAGCCGAACCAGCGTGTCCGCATCGCTGCCCGACCAGAGATCGGGCGGCAAGCCGGTGACATCCGAAGGAACCAGCCCAACGGCAACCGGGGCGGCCTCCAGCGGGCTGACCTGGATATCCGGCTGCAGCGCGGTCTTGCTGACCGGGGGTTCCAGAAGCACGTGGCCCGCAACATCCGGCGGGTTCTGGCCCAGCCAGTCGATCACCGACAGGGGTTGTTCTGCGCTTGCCGCCACCGGCAGGATCAGCGCGGCGAATATGCCCCTAATCGACATCCAGGGTGACCGGCTTGCGGATCTCGCTTTGCGGCGCCGAGAAATCGGAGCCGAACCATGGGCCGAGATAGGCATAGCCAACCACGGCAATGAATGCCAAGCACACCAGATACAACAAGAATTTTATCAGTCTGCCGATCATCTCTTTAACTGCCTCGTGCTGGTGTTTTGCGTAAGTTATATATGGCCTTTTCGGCAAGATCACGTCATTCAGGACAGAATGAGCGAAAATGAGCACAGTATTACGAAAATCCGGGCCGCCCGACCGACGGGACGGCTGAAAAAGACCGTTGTCATGGTGGGGATGATGGGGGCCGGAAAAACGGCCGTCGGCAAGGCCCTGGCCGTGCGGCTTGGTGTTCCGTTCCTCGACAGCGACTCCGAGATTGAAACGGCCGCGAACATGACCGTGCCGGAAATCTTCGAACGCGATGGCGAAGCTTTTTTCCGCCGCAAGGAAAGCCAGGTGATCGCCCGGCTTCTGGACGAGACATGTGCGGTTTTGTCCACGGGGGGCGGGGCTTTCCTGGCCGAGGACAATCGACATGTGATATCCGAGCGGGGGGTATCGGTGTGGCTCAACGCCGATCTGAACGTGTTGTGGAGCCGGGTGAAGCACAAGGATACCCGGCCACTTTTGCGCACGGCGAATCCGCGCGCCACGCTGGGCGACATATATGCCGCGCGGGTGCCGGTCTATGAATTGGCGGACCTGTCCGTGGTGTCAGAGGGTAACGCCTCGATCGAGGACATGGTGGACCGGGTCGTGATGGCTCTGGCCACGCGCCCCGATGTACTGGAAATGGATTGATGCAGGAAACCGTTCATGTCGCGCTTGGGTCGCGGTCCTATGATGTGGTGATCGGGCCGGGCCTGCTGTCGGATGCCGGGGCGCGGATCGCGCCGTTCCTGCGTCGCCCGCGGGTGGCGGTCATCAGCGATGAGACGGTTGCCGGTCTGCATCTGGACACCCTGCGGGATGGTCTGGCGGCGGGCGGGATCGAAATGGACGTTCTGGCGCTGCCGCCGGGAGAGGCCACCAAGGGCTGGCCCCAGTTCACGAGGACCGTGGAGTGGCTGCTCGACCGGAAAGTCGAACGCAACGATGTCGTCCTGGCATTCGGCGGCGGGGTGATCGGTGACCTGGCGGGGTTCGCCGCCGCGGTCCTGCGGCGCGGTGTTCGCTTTGTTCAGATCCCGACGTCGCTCTTGGCGCAGGTGGACAGTTCGGTGGGCGGCAAGACCGGGATCAACGCGCCGCAGGGCAAGAACCTGATCGGGGCGTTTCATCAGCCGACCCATGTGCTGGCCGATACCTCGGTTCTGGGCACGTTGACGGCGCGCGATTTCCTGGCCGGATATGGTGAAGTGGTCAAATACGGCCTGCTGGGGGATGCGGATTTCTTTGCATGGCTCGAAGACAACGGTCCGGCGCTGGCATCCGGCGATATGGCGACGCGGGTGCGGGCGGTGCAGCGGTCGGTCCGGATGAAGGCCGACATCGTGGCGCGCGACGAGACCGAACAGGGCGATCGGGCGCTGCTCAACCTGGGGCACACGTTCTGCCATGCGCTGGAGGCGGCGACCGGGTATTCCGACAGGCTGTTGCATGGCGAGGGCGTGGCCATCGGCTGTGCGCTGGCCTTTGAGCTTTCCGCCCGGATGGGATTGTGCAGCCAGGAAAGCCCGAGCCGGGTGCGTGCGCATCTGCGGGCGATGGGAATGAAGACCGATCTGTCGGATATCGACGGCGATCTTCCGGATGCCGAGGGATTGTTGTCGTTGATGGCGCAGGACAAGAAGGTCGTCGACGGCAGGCTGCGGTTCATTCTGGCGCGCGATATCGGCGACGCGTTCGTGACGTCGGACGTGCCGGGCGATCAGGTTCTCAGCGTGCTGAGCGACGCGCTGGCCCACCGCTAGCGGGCAGGCCGGCCCCGGATCACCATCAGTTCCCCGATGTTTTCCCGCGTGATGTAACCGATCATCCGCCCGTCTTTTGCACAGACCGCAACCGCCGGTGCGTTGTCATGCAGCGCGTCAAGCACGGATTCCAGCCCGTCCGAGAGGCGCACGCTGGGAATATCCGGTGTCAGGATGGTGGTGACCGGCTTGGCGCCGGAGCCTTCCTGCACAATGGCCGCGAACAGGGCCTGCCGGGTGACAAAGCCCAGAAGGCCGCCATCCGCATCCATGACCGGGAATTCGTGCTGTGTGGTGCGGATCAGCGCGGCGGCGGCGGTGTCGATGCTGTCACTTGGTGCCAGGCTGTCGAAACTGGTGATCATCGCCTCGCGCGCATGGAGACGTTTTGCAACGGCGTGCATGGCGACGTCGTTGCTCTCGGCTGTTGCGGCAAAGAACACGAATACAGCGATCAGGACCAGCAGAGGATTGCCCGCGCTCAACCCGAGAAATCCGAAGGCAAAGGCGATGACCTGTCCGGCTGTGGCCGCCATCCGCGTTGCCCGCACGCGGTCCATTCTGAGGCTGAGGGCGGCGCGCAGCACGCGCCCGCCATCCATCGGAAAGGCCGGGATCAGATTGAACACCGCGAGGAACAGGTTGACCATGGCGAGCTGGCCCAGGAATGCGCCGGCGCTGGGGTCGATGCGGTCAAGTTGCTCGACCGGCATGACCGCACCGAAAACCACGGTCAGAACGATCCAGATGACCACGTTGACCGCGGGACCGGCCAGCGCCACGAGGATTTCCTGCCGCGGGTTCTCGGGCATCTTTTCCAGCCGTGCCATGCCGCCGATCGGCAGCAGGGTTATGTCGGGCGTCGCGATTCCAAAGCGGCGCGCGGTCAGGGCATGGCCGAATTCATGGGCGATGACGCAGGCAAACAGCGCAACGATGAACAGCACGCTTTGGATGGCCGCAGCGGCACCCTGATCGGAATAGGCGGCAAAACCCACCCAGGCGAGCAACAGGAAGAAGGTTACATGAACCCGCAGTTCGGACCCGAAGAGATGTCCGATTGAAAATGACCAAGCCATTTGAGCCCCCTGTCTTTACAAAGGGCGACCGCGTGCCAGTTCGGTTGCGCCCTTAGAACGGAATTTCGTCATCCATGTCGCGCGAGGAGGGCGCGCTGTGGCCGCCCCCGGGATACGGATCGTCCCGCGGCCCACTGTCAATTCCGCCGCGCTGATTGTCGCCACCGACGCCGCCGTCGCGGCCGTCAAGGAAGGTCATCTCGCCGGCGTATGGGCGCAGCACGACCTCGGTGCTGTAACGGTCCTGGCCGCTCTGGTCCTGCCATTTGCGGGTTTCGAGCTGGCCCTCGATGTAGACCTTGGAGCCTTTTCGAAGATATTGCTCGGCCAGTCGCGCCAGGTTTTCATTGAAGATCGCCACCGAATGCCATTCGGTCCGCTCGCGCCGTTCGCCGGTATTGCGATCCTTCCAGGTTTCCGAGGTGGCAATCCGCAGGTTGCAGACCTTGCCGCCGTTCTGGAACGTGCGCACCTCGGGGTCGCGCCCCAGGTTTCCGATAAGAATGACTTTGTTGACTGAGCCGGCCATGGCGCTTCCCGTTGCTGTGTGTTTCGTTCGGGCACCGAATCCGGTCCGCCCGCTTTGCATCAGCCTATACGTCCCGGACGGAGGTTGAAACATGGTTAACGACCGTATTCCGACACTGTCTGGCAATTTGTGTCAGATGAAGTATAGTGCCGCCGAGGTATGGTGGACAGGGTGCGGAGCCTATGCGGCGGCTGACGTATTTTATTGCGATCGCAGGTGTGGGACTGACTGGTACGGCGCATGCCGACATGTTTTCCACAAAGAACCAGCGGAACCTGTTCGCGGCCCAGACCCGGGTTCTGGACGGGCGGGCCGCCAAGCAATACGCCAATTCGGTACGGTTGAAGCCACCAACAATCCACACGCCGACCAAGTGGGGCAGTCAGGCCTATTCCGGCAAGTACAAGGGCAAGTACCTGAGCATGGCGCGCAAGGCCGCGCGGCGGCACAACGTGCCCGAAGAATTGTTCGCACGGCTGGTCCAGCAGGAGTCGGGCTGGAACCCCAGGGCACGCTCGCACAAGGGAGCGATCGGACTGGCCCAGCTGATGCCGTCCACGGCGCGGGCACTGGGTGTCGACCCCAAGGATCCGTATGAGAACCTGGATGGCGGCGCGCGTTACCTGGCCCGGCAATATCGTGAATTCGGATCCTGGCGACTGGCGCTGGCGGCTTATAATGCAGGCCCGGAGGCGGTCAAAAAGCATGGCGGCGTGCCGCCCTACAAGGAAACCCGCAACTACGTCAAGGTGATCTGGGGCAGCTAAGGCTCTGGTACGGCGGGAAAAACTCCCTTGTCTGCCGGAGCCTTGACCTGTGTTCCAGGGCCAGCGAGCGATTTTCCACGCGACCTGAAATCGGGTGAGCCGTGGTTTTGCCACGGTCGGGTTTCCGTCGCGGCATTTACCAATTCGGCGGTCTTTTCTAACCAAGGCCGCATTTGCGCCCGAATTATCGTTGAGAACACACTCAGTATTTGTGTTCCGGAGTAATGGTTATGGCAGCAACCACTTTTGAAGAACGATTGGCGCGTATTGAACAGAAACGCCCGGCCACACCAGAATTCACACCAACCCGTTTTGCCGGGCTGACCAAACCCGCCAAGCCCAAACGCGTCCGCCAAACCGGCGGGGTCGGAAAGAACCTCGTGTCCATGGCAACGGGTATTCTGTTGGGCATTCTGATGGGTGTGCTGATACAGGGCTCGGTTCTGCCGGAATCACCGTGGGGACCGGGAACGGAATATAACAGGATCCTCGGATATGCCGGGCTGGGCGGCTTGCTCCTGTCGCTGCCGATGGTCCTGCTGTCGGTCTACATGCGCGGCAGGCGACCCGGATTTTTCTTTTTTTCGGTTGCCTATGCGGTCGGCGTCATCGCCACCGTCCTGATCTGAACCGCGAGCCTCCGAACCGCGGTCAGCGGTCCGGAGACAGCCGTGATCACTCGGCCGCGATCTTGATGACCGGTTCCATCTCGGCCAGTTTTTCATCGGTGAGATGGCACTTGATCTGATGGCCATCCCCGATTGTGCGCACCGGCGGCACCTCTTTCTCGCAAAGCCCGCCTGGAACCTCGGATTTCCAGCGGCACCGGGTCTGGAACGGACATCCGGTCGGCGGGTTCATTGCCGAAGGAATGTCGCCTTCGAGCACGATATGCTTTTTTTCGATCGAGGTATCGGCAATGGGCACTGCGGACAGCAGCGCCTCTGTATAGGGGTGATATGGCGGGCTGAACACCTGATCGGTGCTGCCCAGTTCGACCACGTGACCCAGATACATGACCATGACGCGATCCGACAGGTACCGCACGATGGACAGGTCATGACTGATGAACAGCAACGTGGTTTTTTCGTTGCGCTGGATTTCCATCAACAGATCGGTCACGGCGGCCTGCACCGACACGTCGAGCGCCGAGACCGGCTCGTCCGCGACCACGATCCGTGCGCCGCCGGCAAAGGCGCGGGCGATGCCCACGCGTTGCTTCTGGCCGCCGGACAGCTGCCGTGGCATCCGGTCGGCAAAGGCCCGGGGCAGCTTCACCAGATCGAGCAATTCGAGCATCCGGGTCCTGCGCTCGGACTCGCTGTTGCCGATGCCGAAGATTTCGAGCGCCCGAATGATCTGGCGACCCACGGTCATCGACGGGTTCAGGGTGTCGAACGGGTTCTGGAACACCATCTGTATGTCGCTGACCGTCTTGGTATCGCGCTTTTCGATGGGCACCTGTTC
>CAYGNE010000160.1:0-8254 GCA_964351155.1 uncultured Rhodobacterales bacterium
CTGGTCACGATCTATCCCTTTGCCAAGCGGTTCACGTGGTGGCCGCAGGTGTTCCTGGGGCTTGCGTTCAACTGGGGCGCATTGCTGGCCTGGGCCGCGCATGCCGGGGCACTGCACTGGCCTGCGGTGTCGCTCTATCTGGCCGGTATCAGCTGGACGCTGTTCTATGACACGATCTATGCCCATCAGGACACCGAGGACGACGCCCTGATCGGGGTGAAATCGACGGCCCGCCTGTTCGGGGCGGACACGGTGAACTGGCTGAAATATTTCCTGGTGATCACCGTGGCGCTGATGGGGCTGGCGGTGATCTATGCGGCGGTCCCTTCGGCCTCGATCATGGCGCTGGTGCTGGCGCTGGCGGGTCCGTGGGCGATGGGCTGGCACATGGCCTGGCAATTGCGGGGGTTCGATCATACGGACGAAGCGCGGATGTTACATCTGTTTCGGATCAACCGGGACACTGGCCTGATTCCGCTCATCTTCTTTTGCGTGGCGTTGTTCGTTTGATTGAACCCGGCCGCACCTGAGGTTAAGACACAGACGGACAAAGGGAACCGTACCACTCATGCGTCTGTCCTCGCTCTTTGCCGTTGTGGCAACCTTCGTTTCTGGCGCCGGCCTGTGCCTGGTTGCGGCCAGTTTCGCGGTGTCCGCAGTCGAGGACAACACTGAAATCGGCGTCCGCCGGGTACTGGATGAGGCAGAATACGACTGGGCCGAGGTTCAGGCCAACGGGCTGCAGGTGGTGCTGACCGGCATGGCTCCGACCGAGGCAAGACGATTCGATGCAATCAGCCGGGTCGGCACCGTGGTAGATGCGGCGCGCATCGTCAGCGAGATGGAGGTCGTTCCAAGCTCGGAACTGAAACCACCCCGGTTCTCGGCAGAGATCCTGCGCAATGACAGCGGGATTTCCATCATCGGGCTGATCCCCGACGATACCGACCGGAACCTGCTGATTGAAAGGCTGACCGAAATCGCCGCTCCCAATCCGGTCTCTGACCTGTTGCAAACCGCGGTCTACCCGGTGCCGCCGGGTTGGAACGACGCGATGGATTACGCGGTCGCCGTGCTGTCGCGGCTACCGCGGTCGAAACTGTCGGTGGATGCCGGACTGGTCCGGGTAACCGCGATTGCCGACAGCGAAGAGGCGCGCGATGCGCTGGAGACCGAATTGTCGCGCGCGGCGCCGCCGGGCCTGCGTATGTCCCTTGACATCGCGGCCCCGCGCCCGGTCATCACACCGTTTACCATGCGGTTTTTGATCGATGAGGGCGGTGCACGGTTTGATGCCTGTTCCGCCGAGAACGAAAAATCCCGCAACCGCATCATAGACGCGGCCTTTCGCGCCGGGCTGTCGGGCAACGCTCAATGCACCATAGGTATGGGCGTCCCCTCGCCACACTGGGCAGCCGCGTCCGAACTGGCCATCGCGTCGCTGGCCGAACTTGGTGGCGGATCGGTCACCATAGCCGATGCCGACATGACCCTTGTCGCGGCAGAGGGTACAAACCCCGCGGTTTTTGACCGTATCGTCGGCGAGCTGGAGACCGCCCTTCCCGAGGTTTTCGCGCTGCACGCGGTGCTGCCGAAACCCGAGAAATCGGCCAATGCCGGCCCGTCGGAATTCGTTGCAACGCTGAGCCCCGAGGGGCTGGTTCAGCTGCGTGGCCGGCTGAGCGACGAAACCCTTCGGCAGGCGGCGGACAGCTATGCCCGGGCGCGGTTCGGATCGGACAGCGTGTACACCGCGACCCGGCTTGTCGACGATCTGCCGCCGGACTGGCCGGTACGGGTTCTGGCCGGGCTGGAAGCACTGTCGATGCTGGGCAACGGTGCCGTCGTCGTGACCGCCGACAAGGTGGCCGTGCGCGGTGTCAGCACGCGCGAGGTCGCCAGCGCCAATATCGCGAAACTGCTGTCCGACAAGCTTGGCGAAGCCGAGGATTACGAGCTCGACATCACCTATCGCAAGCCCCCGCCGCCGACGGATCTGCCGCCGGACCCGGAGATCTGCGAGGCCGAACTTGCCGAGATCCAGGCAACCAGCAAGATCCAGTTCGAACCCGGTTCGGCCACCATCGCCGCCGACTCGCTGGAGACCATGAACGACATTGCCGACCTGCTGAGCCAGTGCGGGGAAATCCGCCTTGAAATCCAGGGCCATACCGATAGCCAGGGTCGCGAGGTCATGAACCAGAAGCTGTCGCAGGCCCGCGCACAATCGGTTCTGAACGAGTTGCGGGCACGGCGGGTTCTGACGTCGAGCTATGTTGCGGTCGGCTATGGCGAAGCGGTGCCGATCGCGGATAACAAGACGGCCGACGGGCGCGAGGCGAACCGGCGGATCGAATTCCACCTGATCCGGCCTGAACCGATCCCGGAAAAACAGACGACGCTGGAAGCGGTCGCCGCCGGTTCACCTGCCGGGACGGCGGACGAAGAAGATGGCGCAGAACCCGAAACAGGTGAAACGCCCAGCGGGGAAGGACCACCAAATGAACCGGACTGAGTTCATCATTGCAACCGCCATCATTCTGTTCGTCGCCTTTGCGACCGGCTGGTTCGCCAATTGGCTGGTGCATCGCTTTACCCGCGTGAACCAGAGCGACGTGGGCGAGCTGGACCGAATGAGTCAGGAGTTGCACGAGGCCGAGGAAACCCGCGATCAGGCGATCACCTATCTGCAGCAGCGTGAAGCGGAACTGACCAACCAACTGACACAGACAGAGGCCGAACTGCGCGCCGCGATGGACGGGCTGCGCGATGCGCGCCAGGATGCCGAAGAATTGCGAAACCATGTCGAACGGATGAAACAGGGTCACATCTGACCTTTGGCGCCGCGAATGGCCGATGCCCGGGCTTGTTCTGTCGGTGTGGAAATCGTGCTACCATCAGCCGGGCAGTGTCGGTTCGGGAAACGGAACGGTACAGGAAATCAGGCGGAGGGCATGAGATGATGGGTTCGGCAAACTGGCAAAACGGGCTTTCGCTTGTCGTCATGGTGGTCTTGGCATTGGCCCGGCCGGCTGCGGCGCAGGATGTTGCCGACACAATCTATTCGGGCGGCCCGATCCTGACCATCGACGACACCGCCCCGCGCGCCGAAGCGGTCGCGGTCAGAGAGGGCCGGATTATCAAGGTCGGTGACCTTGACGATGTATCGGTTCTTCGCGGCACGGACACGGTCATGTACGACCTTGACGGGCGGACCATGCTGCCGGGCTTCGTGGACAGCCACGGCGATGTCATTCTGGGCGGGCTTCAGGCGCTGTCAGCGAATCTCCTGGCGCCGCCGGATGGCGATGTCACCGACATTCCGGGTCTGCAGCGCGTCCTGACAGACTGGATCCAGAAGCAGGACGCCGCCGGCACCGCGGTGCCGTTCGTGATCGGCTTCGGCTATGACGAGTCACAGCTTGCCGAACAGCGCCCGCCGACGCGCGATGAGCTGGACGCGGTCGCCGCGGGCATCCCGGTCTATATCATCCATCAATCCGGTCATTTTGGCGTGGCCAATTCCGCAGCGTTGGAATTTGCCGGCATCACGGCGGAAACCGTCGCCCCGGCCGGCGGAGTCATTCGGCGGCGCGACGGGAGCAACGAACCGGACGGGGTCATGGAGGAGAACGCGCATTTTCTGGTTCTGGGCAAGTTGATGTCGCAGCTTGACCCGGAGGATTACATGGCATTTGCCCGCGCCGGAAGCGCACTTTGGGCGCGGTTCGGTTACACCACCGCGCAGGAAGGCCGGGCGACACCTGACCTGTTTCCCGTCGCCCGCGCCGTCGCGGCCAAGGGCGGATTTCTGAACGACATCGTGATTTACCCGGATGTGCTGATCGACCGGGATTTCATCGCCGCGAACGTTTCCCGCGACTATGAAAACGGTATTCGCATCGGCGGCGCGAAACTGACCATCGACGGCTCCCCCCAGGGGTTCACCGCCTTGCGCGACCGGCCGTATTACGATCCTGTCGGGTCTCACCCGCCGGGATATGCCGGTTACGCCTCGGCCACCATGGATCAGGTCATCAACGCCTTTGACTGGGCATTCCAGAACGACATTCAGATCCTCACCCACGCCAATGGCGAAGGCGCATCCGACATGATGCTGGCGGCAGTCAGGAACGCGTCGGAAAAACATGGCGAGGCGGACCGCCGGCCGGTCCTGATTCACGGCCAGTTCCTGCGGCAGGACCAGATCGACACGATCAAGCGGCTGAAGGTTTTCCCGTCATTGTTTCCGATGCACACCTTCTACTGGGGCGACTGGCACCGCGAACACACGGTCGGCCCGGAACAGGCCGACAACATCTCGCCCACCGGCTGGGTCCGGCAGCGGGGCATGATGTTTGGCAGCCATCATGATGCGCCGGTGGCCTTTCCCGACTCGATGCGGGTGCTGGATGCGACCGTCACGCGGCGCACCCGTTCGGGCGACATCCTTGGCCCCGCCCAGCGCGTTGACGTCATGACGGCCCTGAAGGCAATGACCATCTGGCCGGCCTGGCAACATTTCGAAGAGGCGACCAAAGGGTCAATCGAAACCGGCAAGCTGGCCGATTTCGTGATCCTGTCCGAAGACCCGACCGTGATCGACCCGGAACGGCTCGACACGATTCAGGTGCTTGTGACGATCAAGGACAACATTGTCGTGTACGAGGCCGATCCTGACTGATCACCAGCGATCGAGCGCCGCCTCGTCTTCGTCCCGCGCGGCGACCCAGCCCGCCCCTGCGCGCGTGATTTCCTTCTTCCAGAACGGCGCGCGGGATTTCAGGTAATCCATCAGGAACTCCGCCGCCTCGAATGCGTCCTTGCGGTGCCGCGAGGCGGTCGCCACCATCATGATCCTTTCGCCGGGGGCGAGCCGGCCGTAGCGGTGGATCACCAGCACATCTCCCAGGCTCCACCGGTCTTGCGCTTGTCGGGCGATGTCCGTCAGCGCGGATTCTGTCATACCCGGGTAGTGTTCGATTTCCATCGCTTCGAGGTTGCCATCGTCGGTGTCGCGCACGATCCCGACAAAGGTCACCACGGCCCCCATGCCCGGACCGCCAAAATCACTGGTTTCGTGTCCCGGATCAAACGCCATGTCCTGCACGACGATCCGCATGGCCTAGCCCCCGGTCATTGGCGGAAAGAATGCGACTTCGCGCGCACCGGCAATCGGCGCGTCAAAATCGCTGAGTTGCTGGTCGATCGCGACACGCAGCGCGGTCAGGTCGGCAAAGGCCGCCGCGTAGCGGTCTTCGCGGGCACGCAGTTCATCCACCAACTCGGCCACGGTGGTAGCCTTGGTTTCGATTTCCTCGCGTGGCAATCCGATCCGTTCGCGAACCCAAGCGAAATAAAGAACATCCATCAGCGCACTTCTTTCAGGAATGGAAGGGCCTTGCGGAAATAGTCCCAGCCGGTGATCAACGTCAAGCCGGCGGCCAGCCACAACAGCCACAAACCGATCCGTCCGGTCCAGTCCATTCCGGCCATCTTCCAGCGCAGGCCATGCAGGTCCTCGACCCGCCCGGACAGAATATCGTCGATGAGAACCGCATCCATACCCCAGGCGGACATGCCCAGGTAATGTTCGAATATCCCTTGCGAAAACAGGACCGCGATCGCGATCATCTGCGCGGTGGTTTTCCACTTTGCCAGAGAGGTCACCTTGAGCGTGCCCGCAGTGTCACCCAGATATTCGCGCATTCCGGAAACGAATACCTCGCGAAACAGGATCACGGTTGCCGGCAACACCAGCCACGGCGACATCGACGAATAGCCGACAATCACCATCAGCGCGATGATCACCATCGCCTTGTCGGCAATCGGGTCAAGCATCGCACCCAGCTTGGTTTCCTGTTTCCATGCCCGCGCCAGATAACCGTCGATCCAGTCGGTCAGCGAGGCCACGATGAACAGGATCAGCGCAAACCAGTCCGCGTATGGCCGGTGGAAATACAGGAACATGACGGCCAGCCCCGGTGCAGCCACCAGGCGAAGGACCGTAAGTATGTTGGGCAGGTTCCACTTCATGACCGGCACACTATCCGGCTGTTTCGAAAGTGAAAAGCAGGGGTGTTGAAAATTGCCGGAGTTTCATCGCCTGATACCGAAATGCCAGTCCGGGCGCGGGAACCCGGGATGGTCACGGAACCGGTCAGAAACGAACGCCGCCTCACTCGATCGACGTGTCCAGCAACGCGCCCTGCTTTTCTCCGTGATGTGTCGAATGATCCAGCTTGCGGTGGATGACGTTCAGGCGATCCCGCTCGATGAAGAAATAGTTCCGGATGACGTTTTTCAGGTCCTCTTCGGCCATCTTCTCGGCTTCGGCCACGGTTTCCGCCAGGCCCTTGCCACGCAGCGCGTCCACTTCCTTGGCAATCTTCTCGCTTTCTTTCTTGGCCTTCTCGACGTGCTTCGCCTCGTGCACCAGGGCGGCCGCATAGAACCGGTACCATTCCAGCCCTGCCCGTATCGACAATCCGCTGACGGACCGTTTGGGACACTTGACGCTGGGGGTGAGGACCATCTTCAGTGATGAAATCTTCTTGGTGACCTCGAACCATCCGGTTTTCTTGTCCTTCACCGGCTTTCCATCCGTCACGTACTTGCCCTTGGTAACCAGGCAATCGAGCTCGGTCGTTGTCAGGAACGCGACCCTTTTTTTGTCATTCGGATCAACCGGGCCCTTTTTCTTCAGGCTCTTGGCGATTTCTTTCAAGGTCTTTCCGGATACCGAGTAGGTATCGTAAGAAACCTTCTTGACTGTGAGTGTCGTGGCCATGATTTCTCCGGTACAGAACTTTTGTGCCGGTTCAGGCTAGGATACTTTCATCCGGGCGGCAAATCTGATTGCCTATCCTTGCGCGTGAAAAAAATCATAGATGGTTTCCGCGAGTGCCCCGGAGATACCCTCCACCGCCTTCAGATCGGCGAGATTGGCGCGGCTGACGGCCTTGGCAGAGCCGAAATGGGCCAGCAACGCGCGCTTGCGGGTGGCCCCGACACCGGCGATGTCATCCAGCGGCGTTGCGCCAATGGCCTTGGCGCGTTTGGCCCGGTGCGTCCCGATGGCAAAACGGTGCGCTTCGTCCCGCAGGCGCTGGACGAAATACAGGACCGGATCGTTGCGGCGCAGGGCAAAGGGACGCGCGCCGGGCCGGTGAAATTCTTCCTTGCCGTGGTCGCGGTCAACTCCCTTGGCGACCCCCACCATCGGGATATCGCCGACGCCGTGGGCGCGCATGATTTCGGCGACCGCACTGACCTGACCAGCCCCGCCATCAATCAGCAAGAGGTCGGGCCAGTGCCCCTTGGAGCGATCCGGGTCTTCCTTGATCAATCGCGAGAACCGGCGGCCCAGCACCTCTTTCATCATGCCGAAATCATCACCGGGGGTCAGGTCTTCGCCGCGAATGTTGAATTTGCGGTAGCTGTTCTTCATGAAACCTTCAGGCCCGGCCACGATCATCGCGCCAACCGCATTGCTGCCCTGGATGTGAGAGTTGTCGTAAACCTCGATGCGCTGCGGCGGGGTCTCGAGATCGAACGCATCAGCCAACCCGCGCAGCAGTTTCACCTGTGTGGCGCTTTCGGACATTCGCCGGGCGAGGGATTCGCGTGCGTTGCGCAACGCGCCGGAGATCAATTCGGCTTTTTCACCGCGCATCGGGACGAGGATTTCGACCTTGCGCCCGGCCTTTTCGCCCAGCGCCTCGGTCATCAGGTCGGCATTCTCGATTGCATCGGACAGGATCAGTTGCCGGGGCGGTTCCTTGTTATCATAGAACTGGCCCAGAAACGCTTCCATCACTTCGGCCGCTGACACGTCGGGACCCACCCGGGGGTAGAAATCGCGGTTGCCCCAGTTCTGGTTCGCCCGGATGAAGAAGACCTGCACACAGGCCTGCCCGCCTTCCATGTGGAGCGCGATCACGTCGGCCTCGGTGACACCGCGCGGATTGATGCCCTGTGTCGACTGTACCTGGGTCAGCGCGCGGATGCGGTCGCGCAGACCCGCGGCGCGTTCGAATTCCATATCGTCCGATGCCGCCTGCATCTGCGCGGCCAGGTCTTCCTGCACACGAGTCGACCGGCCGGTCAGAAAACGTTCCGCGTCGCGCACGGAGTCGGCATATTCATCCGGATCGACCAGCCCGACACAGGGACCCGAACATCGCTTGATCTGATAGCGCAGGCACGGCCGCGTACGGCTGTCGAACATGGCATCCGAGCAGTTGCGCAGCAG
>CAYGNE010000161.1:0-281 GCA_964351155.1 uncultured Rhodobacterales bacterium
ACGATCTTGTTGCAGGTCGAGGTGCCATTGGTTGCAAAGAAGGTCTGTTTCGATCCGAAAGCCCGGCTCGCCAGTTCCTGGGCCTGCTTGATCGGCCCGTGCGGTTCCAGGAGGGAATCCAGCCCTCCGGATGTTGCCGACGTTTCCGCCAGAAAGATGTTGGGCCCGTAAAAAGCCCCCATATCCTGAATCCAGTGGCTTCGGGTGATCGATTTTCCGCGGCTGATCGGCATCGCGTGGAACACGCCATCGCTGAGCAGGAGTTGACTTGTCCGTGTTGC
>CAYGNE010000161.1:291-5801 GCA_964351155.1 uncultured Rhodobacterales bacterium
CCGTCAAGGCGGTGAAAAACGGTGTCTTGTATCTCGACTGAACCCCGCGAAGGATATTCAGGTGAAGTTCGAGGAAGTCTTCCTGATTGTAGAACACCCGCCGACATATCCCGAGATCGAGACCGGCAATTTCCTCGACGGACCGCTCCGTGATCAGATAGGCATCCAGTTCAGGTCGGACATGGTCGATCAGCCGGCACAACTCCGGCCCATAGGCCTCGGGCTGCAGTTGCTCCAGTTGATCCGTCCCCCCTGCCCTGCTCAGGTACCGGTTCAGGATTGGCTGGTCCGTCTTTGATCGCAGTGTCAGCCCGGGACGAACCACGATGGCCTGGATGTTGTGATTGAAGAGCACCGCGATCAGCGCATCCTCTATACTGGGGACAACCAGTGCCTCGTAGGTAAACGGGTCCTCCGGACGGCGAAGCCGCGTCATGTTGGACTTTAGCCAGCGTTCCTGATGCTCGTTGACGGAATCGACGATCAACACCTCGAAATATGGCTTGGCCAGTGCGCGGGCCTCGGGCGCAAGCGGTGCCTCGTCGTCATGCTCCTCGCTGTCGCCGCTGCCGCGCTCCAGCGGAATGTGCCGTCGCCGATAAGCCCCGGTCGTCAACGCACGTGTGACCCGGTTCACTGAAAATGCGAGGTCTTCATAGTTGCGATGTTCATACTGCCGGCGCATGTGATCGAATGCCGACATGCCCGGAAACGCCCAATACTGTTCGATCTTGGCTAGAGAATTGAACAGCCGCTCTGTCTTGTCATGCAGCGCCTTGTCAGCCGCTGCGTTGTCCTTGGAGACCAAACAGCCCGTTGCGTCACGCAATGCGCTCCAACGGTCAGATCTCAACTGTATGGCAGAATAGTAGTCCTCGACTGAATGCATCAGTGGTCCTCCCTGAACTGGGAGTGTTCAACCGATTTCTTGGAATTGCAACCAATTTGCGAGTTCGATCTAGCCGTTTGAAACCCGGTCCTTGAACGGAAGCGGCATGCCACTTTCGACCGGCGCTGTGCCATCCCCGTGGGTTTCCGTCAGTTCAGCCTGGCTTCCCGCCGGGACGTCCACATGCAAACCGGCGCGGGTTCCCTGCCGCTGCATCTCGAGCGGCCCAAGCGTCTTGAGATAGGCATCCGTCCCGCTGGTGCGGTCATAGACCGAAAAATCCGTGGACCGGTCGCGAAAGCTCTTCAGGACCTGGCCCAATCCCTTCAGCCCGGTTTCGCGCTGGCGTCGAACGACATCCAGATCGACCTCGATCGGGAACATGTCCTCCTGGCCGGCCGACTGGTGCAGAACCGTTGCCGTCGGATCGACAACGCATGACTTGCCGACCCCGCCCGCACCCAATCCGTTCACGTCGATCACATAGCATTGGAACTGGGCCGCGGTGGCGCGCGCGATGGCCAGTTCCGCGTCGCGATCCGTCGTGCCGGTCAGAACCGGATGCAACAGAACTTCGGCGCCCTGGCTGGTCAGTTGCCGCGTGGTTTCGGGAAACCAGATATCATAGCAAATCGACAGGCCGAACCTGCCCACCTCGGGAACGTCAAAAACGCAGAACTGCGTGCCAGCCTCGATATCCACCTCGTATGGGCGAAACGGAAACATCTTGTCGTAACTGGCGACGATTTCGCCTTGTGGGTTGATCACGAAAGAGGTGTTGCGGATCAATCCGTCTTCGCCCTTGATGAACATCGAGCCCGGTATCAGCCAGACCTTGTGCCGGTGCGCAGCCTCGCAAAACTGCGCAACCGCGTCGTTCTGCAATGGCTGTGCATACCGGTGCAGCGGTCCGTAAGGTGCCAGTTCGCTGAACAGCACCATCTGCGTCCACGGAAAGCGCGCCATCAGAATATCCAGCCGATGGATCATGCCTTCGACGTTGGAATGGACTGCCGCGACGTGCATCTGCACGCCGGCGATTGCAAAGGGGGTCATAGTCGAATTTCTCCGTGTGCGCCGAGTCCACATGGCCCGGGGCGTCGTGTGAGTATTTGGCGTGCTTGGCGGCGATTTGCAAGCGAGACCGCAGGCGTCAATCCACCTATGATCCGTTTCGCCGCGTCAGCCAAACATCTTGATGCGCCGAAACAGCAGCAGCAATCCCGCGGCGACAACGACCAACAGGACACAGACGACGGCAAAGGCCCAGGGTGAATCCGAGCCGGGAATACCGCCGACATTGATTCCCAGCAGCCCCGTGATCAGGCTCAACGGCAGGAAAATTGCCGCCACAACGGACAAAAGCAACATCTGCCGATTCATCCTTTCGGCGCGTTGGTCCATGATCTGGTCATGCACGACCTGGGCCCGATCCCTTATGGCGTCGAGTTCCTCGCCCAACCGGAAAACCCGTTCAGCCGCTTCTCGCAGCCGGCTTCGATCGTGTGGCTTGAGCCAGCTCACATCTTCGATTTCCAATGTGCTCAACGCGTCCCGTTGCGGTATGAAATACCGTCGCAGGATAATCGCGGTTCGCCGGACATCGGCCAGTCCGGCGCGGGAAACCTCGGCAGCGGGCTCCAGTATCTGTTCTTCGAATTCATCGATTCGTTCATTCAATCCGGCCACGGACGGTTCGGCGAGATCGGCAAGGCGAAGCGCCAGCTTGACCACCAGATCGGCCTGCGACAACGGTGCCTGATTGCGATCGATGGCCGCGATCTGGTCTCGCACCGCCGACAATGGCCGGTTCCAGACACCGATGACCCGCCTGGGGTCGATCCAAAGACGCAAGGACACCATGTCCTCGGGCTCGGCACCGGGATTGAGGTTCACGCCGCGCAGGTTCAGCACAACGCCGTCGTCATGGACCGTGCAACGTGGCCGCGTGTCCTGTGCCATCAGGGCATCGACAACGAAATGGTCCAATCCGCTGGCATGAAGCAGTTCATCCGTACCTGGCGCATCACGGCGCAGATGCTGCCATGCGAACGCATCTTTCATGCCCGGTCCGGTCAGGGTCGCAAAATCATCCGCCGCGATGGCACGTGCACATCCCTTGCCGTCAAAGACATAGGTCACCACGTCGCCCAGTGGCTGGGCCGTCGTCGATGTTTTCGGAGCGTTCACCATCGGGTCAACACTGACCGCTAATTCAACTGGTGTCACAGATAATTCGCGCCCTCACTGGTTTTCGTCAAGATACGCGCGCATACGTTCGATGGCGCGACGGATGTTTTCCTGCGAATTTGCATAACTGAGGCGAACGAAACCTTCTCCCAGCGTGCCGAAATCCGGGCCGCCAATGGTGGCCACGCCGGTTTTCTCCAAAAGTTCGGACGCCAGCACCTTAGCCTTTTTTCCGGTGCCGGACGTATTGGCAAAAGCATAAAACGCGCCCTTGGGTGTGATGCAGCTGACGCCAGGCAGATCGTTCAACAATCCAACGATCAACTTGCGCCGGTTGTCGAACTCGCGTCGCATTTCTTCGACCGCATCCTGCGGTCCGGTCAGGGCAGCCAGTGCGGCATACTGTGCGGGTGCGTTCACGCAGGACCAGCAATTCACCGCCAATTTGCGCACCTTGTCATAAAGCCCGTCCGGCCAAACCGAATAGCCCAGACGCCAGCCCGTCATTGCATAGGTCTTGGACCAGCCATTCAACAGGATCAGCCGATCACGCAGTTCCGGGAAATCCAGAAGCGTCACGTGTTCCTCGCCATCGTAGAGTAACTGATCATATATCTCATCCGACATCACGGCGATGTCGGGGCGATCCGCCAATCCGGCCACAAGTGCCTCAACTTCAACCCGCGGCGTGACGCCACCGCAGGGATTCGCCGGCGAATTTACGATGATCAACCGGGTGTTTGGCGAAATCAGCGACAACAGTTCGTCGGCGGAAAATCCGAACCCGTTCTCTTCGCGGATCGGAACGGGCACCGGGCGCGCGCCGGTAAATTCGATCATCGAACGGTAGATCGGAAACCCCGGATCGGGATAGAGAATGTCCACGCCCGGTTCCCCGAACATCAGGATCGCAGCGAACATCGTGACCTTGCCACCCGGAACGATCATTACATTGTCCGGGTTGACCTCTGCCGCAAAACGCCGGTGCAGATCGGCAGAAACCGCCTCGCGCAGTTCGGGAAGACCGGTCGCCGGTGTGTAGCCATGCGCGCCATCCCGCAAGGACTTCACTGCGGCATCGACGATATGGTCCGGTGTGCGAAAATCGGGCTGGCCGATGCCCAGATTTATCACGTCCCGTCCCTGGGCCGCCAACGCGCCCGCCCGCGCCAGAACGGCAAAGGCGTTCTCTTCGCCGATCCTGTCAAATCCCGCGATGGTTTTCATGCTGTCATCCTGAATTCCGGACGCAGATCTACTGCGCGTGCGACAATTATTGGTCAGCCTGGCAACCCGTTCGGCAATTGGGACCCGCCAAAATCAGCTTTCCGCAAGGCCACCCAACAACTTGTCGCGTTCATCCACAAGTCGAATGCGATAGCGGCGCATCGTTTTGCAGGCAAACTTGTTGTGCCGCGCCGCGTTGGATTTCGGATCTCTGCGCGCGTCCGCTTCCAGATCCGCGATGCAGGTGTCGACCTCTTCAATCTCGCGGATGATCTCTGCCAGTTCCTTTGCCGTATCGCTCATGCCAATTTTCCTTTTGCCTGATCCCTGCGCTCACACGCCCTGTCCAAATCTGATTGCCGAAAAACAGTCGGCACGACCATATTCTGGCGGTAAAACCGGTGATCATCAAGGCAGGGAAACCACCGTTGCGCATGACCGCGTGTCGAGGATCTGTGTCACCTGTTTTGAGGGGCGCGCGCGCAAGCGACAAGCGGCGTACACCGGCGCGAAATCAAAAAGGCGGAGCATCAGCCCCGCCTTTTTCAAAAGCCTGTTTCAAGGAACCGGCGTTCAGGCCCTGCGCCGTCTGCCACCGGAGCGACCTGCGCGTCCGCGGCCCTCTTCACCGGCTTTGGGCGGCGCCTTGTTGGTCCGAATCCACTCTCCGCCATGCGGATCGTTATTGGTCAGGAAATTGGCGGCACGGATGGCTTCCATCTCCTGGCCCGCCCGAGACTTGGTCGAACCCACGCCAAACAGGGTCACGAATGTCTCGTCGTCCATATCATCGGGAAGGATCACACCTGCCTCTGCAATCTCGGCCTTCTTTTCGGCAATTTTCGTCTGGGTGATCGGCAAGGCAACGGGGTTCATGATGGCGCTGGTCATACCGGCACCCATCGCCATCGGCAGAAAGGCATTGTTGATGCCATGCCGGTTCGGCAATCCAAAGGAAATGTTGGACGCGCCGCAGGTGGTGTTTACACCCAGTTCCTCACGCAGGCGGCGCACCAGCGTAAAAACCTGCAGGCCCGCGGTAGCCATCGCACCAACCGGCATGACCAAAGGATCCACCACGATATCATGGGCCGGGATGCCAAAATCGGCGGCGCGCTCGACGATTTTCTTGGCGACCGCAAACCGCACGTCAGGATCTTCGGAAATTCCTGTGTCGTCATTGGAAATGGCGACGACCGGCACG
>CAYGNE010000161.1:5811-8170 GCA_964351155.1 uncultured Rhodobacterales bacterium
GTATTTCTTGACCAGCGGCAGAACCAGTTCCAGGCGGTCCTCTTCACCGGTGACCGAATTCAGCAGCGGGCGTCCCTGGGCAGCCGCAAGACCGGCTTCCAAAGCGCCGGGCACCGAACTGTCGATGCAAAGAGGCACATCCACAAGACCTTGAACAAGCTCGATCATCTTCCGCATCAACGGCGGTTCGGTTTCGTTGGGGTTCGGGTTGGAGTTGTAAACAACGCCCGCGTTGATATCCAGAACCGTGGCCCCCGCCGCGACCTGCGCCAGGGCGTCTTTTTCGACCGTCGAAAAATCACCCGCCTCGAGTTCTGCGGCCAGTTTCTTGCGGCCGGTCGGGTTGATCCGTTCGCCGATCACACAGAACGGCTGATCAAAGCCGATGATGGCGGTTTTGGATTTGCTTTCGACGATAGTGCGGGTCATGACCGGCCTTTCAGGATTGGTTTGCAGGGCGCGCCGAGGCGCCGCCGTTGTTGATTGCCCAGGTTGCATTGGTCTTTATTCCGCCCAGCGGGAAAAAATGCACCTTGGCGATGTTGAAATCCGGGTTTGCCGCCTTGTGTGCCGCCAGCTGCGCAATCACGTCGGTGGGTTCGTAGGGCAGCAGCAGTTTGCTGACATCCATGGCGCGCTTTTGCAGAACCTTCAGCGAGGGGCCGACGCCGCAGGCAATGGCGAACTTGATCAGCGTCTGCAGCTTGGCAGGCCCGGCAATGCCGATGTGAATCGGCAGGGAAATACCCGCCGCGGCGAGGCTGTCGGCCCAGGCGATGATCGGTTTTGCATCAAAGGCGAACTGCGTCGCCAGCGCCATTTCCGCGTCGGTTCTTTCGGAAAATTTCTGTTTCCATTGAAGAGCCTGATCGACATTCTTCATGCTGCCATCTGGGTCAATGTCTTTGTTGCCTTCGGGGTGTCCCGCAACGTGGAGCCGTTTGAAGCCGGCCTTGTCGAACAGACCGGATTCCATCAGCTGCATGGAGCTGTCAAATTCACCGTAGGGTTTTGACACGCCGCCGGCCAGCAACAAGGCCTGCGCGACGCCCGCCTCGCCCTGATACCGCGCAATCCAGTCGGCCAGGGTGGCCTTGTCCTTGATGATCCGGGCCGGAAAATGCGGCATCACCGGAAATCCGTCGTTGGCGAGGCGGCGTGCAGTGGCGACCATGTCCTCGATCGGGGTGCCTTCGATATGGGCGATGTAGACCCGTGTACCTTCCGGCAACAATGCCCGAAAATCCTCGACCTTCTCGGCGCTGCGCGGCATGACCTCGATAGAGTAGCCCTGCAGGAATGCCTCGACCTGCGCGTTTGCCGGTCCGGATGCGGGTGCTTCACGTCTCTTGAAGTTCAACAAAGCCATAGCGGCCTCCCAAATGGATTTCGGGCTCATGCCCATCCGTCGTTTTCAATCAGGGCCTTGATCCGGACCTGATCATACTCAGCTTCCAGCCGGATCGCTTCGGCCTCGGCCACGGCACCCGGTTCTCCTTCGATCGTATAGGGCGCGGCCTTGCGCCATTCAGCCAGATAGGCATCGGAATCCTTTGCATTGACCTTCATCGCGGCACGGTCGATGGCCTGCTCGAAGCGTTCGGCCAGTTGCCGTTTCTCGCCGCGCCGTCCCTTGCCAACGATGACCTGGGCCGGGATGTCGCGCCAATATACAACCGTGACTTCGGGCATGACTGATTCCTCTGTTCTCCCGGCACTGTCTACTGCACATCGAACCGCACCCGGCGCCTGTTTTCGACAGAACGCGCGTATCCTGCGACCTGTGCGACGTTACCTACTGCACCCGGAGCTGTGAAACCACTGCAAGACGCCCCCGAAATCTTCATGACAATATTGAGACGCGATCAAACTGCGACATCTTGCGGTATCGAAAACGCGCGCTTATCCTAAGGGCAACTCGAAATCGGAGGGCGTGAAATATGGCGCCCAAGCGTCCCACTGGTGCGGGCGCCTTCCCGAAAGCGGTCGAAAGCCCTGCGCCGAAACCGCCCGATCCGTCAGAGCTCTACGCAGCTCTGGATCTGGGCACGAACAGTTGCCGCATGCTGATTGCCCAACCCAAGGGCAGCGGGTTTCATGTGGTGGACAGCTTTTCCAAATCGGTACAGCTCGGATCCGGGCTGGAACGGACCGGGTACCTGTCGCGGTCCTCCATGGCGCGCACGGTTCAGGCACTGCGGATCTGTCAGCAGAAGCTGAAGCGCAACAAGGTGCGCCGGATGCGGCTGGTCACCACCGAGGCCTGCCGCAGGGCAAGGAATGCACGCGACTTCATCAATCAGGTCCAGCGCGAAACCGGCCTGAAGCTCGAGGTTATCCAGCCGGAAGAAGAGGCGCG
>CAYGNE010000162.1:0-8148 GCA_964351155.1 uncultured Rhodobacterales bacterium
AGTTTTGGCATGATCCGGGGTGGCAAGATCGCCGCCGCGGTGCTGGGCGCGATGGAGGTCAGCGAAAAGGGCGACCTCGCCAACTGGATGATCCCGGGCAAGCTGGTCAAGGGCATGGGCGGCGCCATGGATCTGGTCGCGGGTGTCGGCCGGGTCATCGTCGTGATGGACCACACCAACAAGCACGGCGAAAGCAAGGTACTCAAGGAATGCACGCTGCCCCTGACCGGCAAGGGTGTCGTCGATCTGATCATCACCAATCTCGGTGTGTTCGAGGTCGAGCACAAGGGTCTTCATATCGTCGAACTCGCCCCGGGCGTCACCCGGGAGGAAGCCATCGCATCGACGCAGGCCACCATCGTCTGACGGGCCGAACGGCGAACCCCATTTCCGACGGCCGCGCCATGTTCTGTCGCGGCCGTCCTTGTTTCGAACCGTCAGTTCATCGCGCGGAACACGCACCCGTCGCTGATCAGTTCCGGCGGCGTGGTGCACAAACCGCTTGCCACCTGAAACGCCGCCAACACCTTGGGAACGTAGTCGCGCGTTTCCGCGTAGGGCGGCACACCGGAGTGGTTGTAAATCGATCCCTCGCCTGCATTGTATCCGGCGAGGACCAGGATCGGATCATTATTGAACTCGCCCATCAGCCAGTCGAGATACTTGACGCCACCGGATATGTTTTCCTCCGCGACCAGGCTGTCCTTCACACCGAATCTTGCGGCGGTGTCGGGCATCAACTGCATCAGACCCTGCGCCCCTGCCCCGCTGACGGCATCGCTGCGCCCGGACGATTCAACCGATATCACGGCCAGGACCAAGGCAGGTGAAACCCGCGTCCCCACGGTCGAACGCAGGATCGAAACACCCCTCTTGCGCGCAATGTCCTGCATTGCCTGCATTCTGGGCGCGGAAATCTTGCCGGCCGTATTCAGCGCAATCAGGGCCTCGGGCAAACGCCCCGGCCCGGTGCTGGCCAGTTCCGGAGATATCTTTTCCCAGAACCACGTGTATTTGCCGATTGCTTCGACCGGTGGCTTGGGATCATTCAGCGGGGGCCGGGGCGGAGCGGGTGGCGGCAGGATCTGCTCATCCGGGTCAATCTGGATCGTGATGCGCTTGCCAGCCCCGGCCTTGGGCGGCTTGACGCGTTTGGCACTGAATTCCGGAAATGGGCGCGGTTGCCGGTTGACGGGCTGCGCGGCGGATTGTTCGGGCTGTTCTGCGGCCAGGTCGGTCTTGTCACTGTCGCGGGAGGCATCCCGGAACACAAGCCGTTCGGCATCAGACGTCTGCGCAGCGCCCAAAAACAGCGCAACGGCGGGCGCAATCAACACACGCGGGTCCATAATTCGGTCTCACTGCTCTCGTTTTTTCGCGAGTCTCCATCAGCAAGGGCGCTGACGCCAGTTTTTCTGCCCCAAATCTGTCATTTTTGCCCGATTTGGTACCAAACTGCACCGGTTGCCGATTTCCCGCTCAAAATTCCTGAAATTTTTATCTCATTAAATCAGCGCCTTGGGGGCTTTCTTAGAGAAATGTTAAATGTGGCACAAAAATCCATTTTTCCGCCCAAATCCTGCCACCGCCGCACGGCTATATAACGCCATGCCACGACGGACATGGGCCAAGAGAGAGAGACGGACCCAACAGAACGACGCGGTTTGATAGTAAAACTTGTGATCCTTTGGAGGGACGAAACCATGATCAAATTCTTCAAGAACTTCCGCAAAGATGAAGACGGCGCCGTGACTGTTGACTGGGTTGTGCTGACCGCAGCCGTTGTTGCCCTGGCCGGTGCAGCTTACCAGGCCATCGAGGACGGCTCGACCGCACTGACCGACTCGACCGGTTCGTTCATCGAAGACCAGGCTCCGACGTCCGAGTAACTTCGACCGGATAACATTCAGAGTTTCAGAACCGCCTCCTGCCAACGCAGGGGGCGGTTCTTCTTTGTGGCGATGCCCAGAACGAATCCGCGCGCCATCATGAGACAGATGATCGTCGCCCGGATTGTGGCCACACTCAGCGTCAACGGCCCCTGCTCTACCTGAAAGAACTGTTTGCTACAGGGGCGAGCAAAAAAAACGGAAAACAAAGAATTAGCAAAAAAAACCTTAATTGCGGTCAAATTGCTGCCTCATTGCACCGGCTATATAGACCCACGCCACGTCAGGCAGAGGTCAAGTGAGAGAGACAGACTTCGCAACGCCGGGCTGGATGTAGTCTAAATAGTGATCCTTTGGAGGGACAAAACCATGATCAAATTCTTCAAGAACTTCCGCAAAGATGAAGACGGCGCCGTGACTGTTGACTGGGTTGTGCTGACCGCAGCCGTTGTTGCCCTGGCCGGTGCAGCTTACCAGGCCATCGAGGACGGCTCGACCGCATTGACCGACTCGACCGGTTCGTTCATCGAAGACCAGGCTCCGACGTCCGAATAATCTGAAGACGTAAAAACGCTGTGGGGGCTACGTCTATTACTCTAGTCGTAGCCCTCTTTTACGCCGCAAAGACTGTGAGGTTTCCATGCGAAACATTTTTTCCAAGTTTCTACGGAGCGACAGCGGCGCTGTGACTGTCGACTGGGTTGTGCTTACTGCTGCTATCGTAGCTCTTGCCGGCGCCGCCTACACTTCGATCCAGACGTCTTCGGGCGGGGTCGGAAACAGCGTCGGTGAATACCTGACTTCCGTCGAGGTCGGAGGCGAGTAAACTGAAGATGACCCGGCCCCTCCAGGCGTTCGTCGCGGCCGGGTCACCTTCGTTCCCAGATTTCGCCACATTCTTCGGCGACAATAATAATAGAGCAAGTGGATGGGGTATGACCCGGACTCCTGAATAGGGGTCCGCGTATTTAGAGAGGTCTAGGCTATGCGAGCGGTTTTTGGATTGGTTCTGATCGTCGGAATCGCCCTTGCGGGTGGGGCGGTCATGATGGCGAAGAAATATATCACCGCCTATCAGATGGAATTGCAGAAGGAACGCGCGGCGCGCGCCGCGATTGTTCCAACGGTCGACGTTTTTGTTGCAAATCGCAAACTGATGTACGGCGAAATGCTGACACCCGAAGATGTGCGCAAGGTGCGCTGGCCTGAAAACGCCATACCCGAAGGCTCCTTCCTGGCAAAAGACGTTCTGTTTCCGCCCGAGTTGACCGAAATGCGGGTCGTTCTCAGGACAATGGAAAAAGACGAGGCCATCATGGCGCTCAAGGTGACCGAACCGGGCGAAGATGCCGGTATCACGTCCCGTCTGGAGCGCGGAATGCGCGCTTTCGCGATCAAGGTCGACGTGACATCCGGCGTGTCCGGATTCTTGCGTCCCGGCGACCGGGTTGACGTGTATTGGACCGGTGGCATCGGCGATGCAGTCGAGGGCGCGCGTGGCGATGTCACCCGCCTGATCGAAGCAAACGTTTCGCTTATCGCCGTGGATCAGAGCGCCGGCGGTGATCTTAACGCAACAACGATCGCGCGCACGGTGACTGTCGCCGCTCGTCCCGAGCAGGTTGCAGCGCTTGCACAGGCCCAATCGACCGGACGGCTTTCCCTGTCGCTGGTTGGGGCCGGAGACGACACGATCGCGTCGGCGGTCGAGGTGAACCAAAGGTCATTGCTGGGACTGGGCGCTGTCGAAATCGCGCCGCAAAAGGTCGAAGAACAGGTTTGCACCATCCGAACACGCCGCGGCGCGGAAGTGGTCGAAATCCCTATCCCCTGCACAAATTGATGTATTCCCAATATGTTATGTAAAGCGGGGCGTGATGCATTCACGCCCCGCTTTTTGCTATGTTGCCAGATACCCACATAAGAAAGACCCCGGAAACCATTGATTCTTGCAAAAAATTAGGAAGTGACGCACAGTATCTCAAAGACCGGGCGCAAGACCCGACAACGAGGCGTGATCGGAGAGGCAGGTCACATGAAAATCGACAGAATCCTGAAAGCGGCCCTGCTTGGGCTTACATTGACGTGCGCTCCGCTCGCGGGCAGCGTCAGTGCCGAATCCCTGACGGTGGTCAAGAAAGGGACGGAGTCGACGCTTGACGTACCCATGAACCGTGCGGTCGTCGTCGAAAGCGACGTCCCGTTCGCGGAATTGAGCATCGCCAACCCCGGCATCGCCGACATTTCGTCCTTGTCCGACCGGACCATCTACGTGCTGGGTAAATCCCCGGGTCTCACAACCCTGACGCTGCTGGATGCGACCGGCAGGCTGATCACGAATGTGAATGTTCGTGTCGCCGCGGATGTGACCGAATTCAAGGAACGCCTGCGGCAGATCCTGCCCGGCGAGAAAATCGAAGTGCGCACAGCGAATGACGGGATCGTCCTGTCCGGTGTTGTTTCAAGCTCGGCCCGTTTGCAACGCGCGCTGGATCTCGCAGAGCGCTACGCGCCCGAGCGGGTTTCAAACCTGATGAGTGTTGGCGGCGTGCAGCAGGTCATGTTGAAAGTCCGGTTTGCAGAGATGCAGCGTTCGGTCTCAAAGTCGCTCAGTTCTTCGCTCGGCTTCAAGGGGTCGATCTTTGGCGGCGATGCCGGCTTGAATGGCGGCACGGGCACCCTGAACAACCAGCTCGGACTGTCCAACTCACTTTCCGGCAACATCCCGTTGGCCAACGACAATACGGGCGCCGTGCTGTTTGGTTTCAATGCCGGTTCGGTCCAGGTCGGTCTTCTGATCGAAGCGCTGGAACAGAAAGGTGTCGTGCGCACGCTGGCGGAACCGAACCTGAGCGCCCTGTCCGGTCAAGAGGCAAAATTCCTCGCCGGTGGCGAATTCCCGATCCCGGTGGCCCAGCGTGACGGGCTGTTTTCGATCGAATACAAGGCCTTTGGCATCGAGTTGAACTTTGTACCCCGCGTGGTCGACAAGGATGTCATCAACCTCGAGCTCATGGCCGCCGTTTCCGATATCGACCCGACACTTGGCGCCAATATCAACGATCTGAACGTTCCGGCCTTTTCGCGGCGTGAAACGTCCACCACCGTGGAAATGCGCGACGGCGAAAGCTTTGCCATCGCGGGGCTGATCGAAGACGAATTCCTTGATAACGCGGCACAAATGCCCTGGCTTGGCGATGTTCCGGTATTGGGCGCGCTGTTTCGAAGTGCGGATTACGCCCGCAAGCAGACGGAACTCGTCATCATCGTCACCGCCCATCTGGTCAGCCCGACACGTGGCGAAGCACTTGCCTTGCCCACAGATCGCGTGACACCGCCGACCGAAAGCGAACTGTTCCTTTTCGGCAAGATGAGCAAAGTGGGACAGGGACCGAACCGTGCAGCAGGCGAAGTGGCCAATCAGGACTTCAGCGGCTCTTACGGCTATGTCTTGGACTAAGCGGAAGGACGGAACCATGAACAAATTCATCCTTGTGGCAGGTTTGAGCATCGCACTGACAGGCTGCGGCCGCAGCGCAGGCGATTTCGTCAGAACCGGCGATTTCGGCGAAGCGACCATGAACAATGCCCTGGTCCACCGCGGTGACAAGAGCTACGCAATTGCGCTGGGTCAACGCTTTGCCCGCGAAGTGCCGACAACCATCAACTTTGAGTTCGACAGCGCACGGCTGGACGACCAGGCGCGCCAGATTCTGGACCGTCAGGCCGACTGGATCCGCCAGTTCCCCGAAGTCCGGTTCAACGTCTACGGATATACCGACCTTGTCGGCACATCATCCTACAATTACGGCCTTGGTCGGCGACGCGCTCAGGCGGTCGTGAGTTACCTTTCGACCCGCGGCATCAGCCGTTCGCGATTGAAGGCGCTTGTTTCCTACGGCGAAACGCGCCCGGTCATCGATACGCCGAATCGCGAACGACTCAATCGACGCAGTGTGACCGAGGTCGCGGGCTTTCTGGCGCGCCATCCCACGGTTCTGGACGGCAAGTACGCTGAAATCGTCTATCGAGAGTATATCAAGAGCGCCCAACCCATCGATCGACTGACCCGCCGCAGAAGCACTGGCGGCTTCGGAGAACAACAATAACGGTGGTTTTTGGGTGATCGTATCTGATTTCCCTACAATTGGGGCTTTTTGGCCCAAATCTCGCCCAGATTCCAAGCGACATTCACTCCCAATAGGTGACGTGCGACCAAATTCGGCCGCTCGAGGGTGAAAGCAGAACTGAACCGGGGGATTGTTTCCGCGATGTTCTGCCCAGCCTCGCAATTTGAGGATTAAGGCAATGAGCAGCGGACTGCCACAACCTGAGACCAACCCGATCTTGGCCTGCACGATCAGCCGGGACGTTCAGAACTTCGACCTGTTGATCGAAGACATGGAAGCCGCTCTCGGCGAGAGCTGGGGAGATCTCGGATTTGCCGAAGCGCTTGCCTTTTTCAGTCAGCCCGAGGCCGACACGCTCGAATTCGTGGCGCTGGCACTGGATTCCGAAGATGAGGACAACCTGGTCCTGATGGGTGAAATCATCACCCAGGCCAAAGCGCGCGGTATCCGGGTCATTCTCATTGCCGAGGACGTGACCCCGGCGTCACTGCATCAGTTGTTGCGCAAAGGCGCGGACGAATTTGTCCCCTACCCTTTGCCCGAAAACGAGTTGCAATCCGCCATCGATCGTCTGAATGCGCCGGAACCGGTTGCAGAAGAAGTCCCTCAAAACACGCACCAACTCAAATCCGGCACCTCCAAGGAAGGCGCTGTGATCGTCGTGCATGGACTGGCCGGCGGGGTCGGTTCAACCACAATGGCGGTCAACCTGGCCTGGGAACTGGCCACGGTCGGCGGAGACAATCCGCCCAGCGTCTGTCTCCTCGATCTCGACCTGCAATACGGTTCCATTGCGACCTATCTGGACCTGCCCCGTCGCGAACCTGTTTTTGAGATGCTGTCCGATACCGAAAACATGGACGAAGACATCTTTGGACAGGCGTTGTTGAGCTTTGAAGAAAAACTGCAGGTGCTGACAGCGCCGACGGACATGGTCCCTCTGGACATCATCACTCCGGAAGACATCGAACGGGTCATTTCAATGGCCCGCAGCCACTTCAACTATGTGGTTATCGATATGCCTTCGACGCTGGTTCACTGGTCTGAAACCGTTCTGAACATGGCGCATGTGTATTTCGCCATGATGGAACTGGACATGCGGTCGGCCCAGAATGCCCTCCGCTTGAAGCGGGCGCTACAATCCGAAGACCTGCCGTTTCAGAAGCTTCGTTTCGCCTTGAACCGGGCACCGAAATTCACTGACCTGTCCGGCAAAAGCCGGGTCAAACGCATGGCGGAAAGCCTCGGTATCTCAATCGACTTGCAGCTGCCCGACGGTGGAAAACCCGTCACCCAGGGAGCGGACCACGGAATCCCGCTGGCCAATTCGGCTGCCAAGAATCCACTGCGCAAGGAAATCGCGAAACTGGCGCAATCCCTGCACGAACTGGGTCAAAGCGAAGCTGAAGCAGCATAAACACCTAGGGGGCTCAAAAGTATGTTTTCCAAGTACAAAAAGGCGGCTCCTACAGCTGTGAAAGCAGCGTCTGCCGCCAAGGTTGCCAATATCGCGGATGCCAAGCCAGTTGCCGACATCGCGCCAGTGAAACCCGCGTCTTTGCGACGCCCGATGCCGATCAAGGCCGCCGAACCGACAAGTGCCGACAAGGATCGCAAGCGCAAGGAGCGGCTCGGCGAAATCAAGATCGAATTGCACCGGTCGCTTCTCGACAACCTGAATCTCGCAGCACTCGAACATGCCAGCGAAGTCGAACTGCGCGGTGAAATCAGCAATATCGCCGGTGAACTTCTCGAAGAGAAAGGCATCGTACTCAATCGCGAAGACCGGCAAACCCTGAACAAAGAGCTTTATGACGAGGTCACCGGCCTTGGCCCCCTCGAAACGCTACTGCAGGACGACACGGTCAACGATATTCTGGTAAATGGCCCGCAACAGGTCTTTGTGGAACGTGCCGGTAAACTCGAACTCAGCGAGGTCACGTTCAAGGATGAGCGCCACCTTTTGCGCATCATCGACAAGATCGTCAGCGCGGTGGGACGCCGGGTTGACGAATCCAACCCCTATGTCGACGCCCGCCTTGCGGACGGGTCCCGTTTCAACGCGATGGTTCCCCCGATCGCCGTGGACGGCAGCCTCGTCTCGATCCGGAAATTCAAGAAGGACAAGC
>CAYGNE010000163.1:0-8020 GCA_964351155.1 uncultured Rhodobacterales bacterium
TGCCGATCGAGAACTGGAAAGGCGCGCGAAACTTTGCCCGGCGCTGCGGCGCACAGATTCCGGACTGGATCGAGGATGCGTTCGAGAAGGCCCTGCGCGATGACCGCGAGGAACTGCTGGCCACGGCGCTGTGCACCGAGCTGTGCAGCGAACTGATCGAGGGCGGGGCGGAGCGGTTGCATTTCTATACGCTCAACCGCCCGGAACTGACCCGGGACGTGTGCCATGCGCTTGGCGTCACACCGCGCGTGCAATTGCAGAACGTGGCGTAATCATTGTCAGACCAGCGCCTCCTGATACGCTTTGGCGAACAGGAGGCGCGAAATGAACATAGCAACCAATCCGTCCGATCTGCTGTCTGCGGCAGAGGTGTTGTCGATGTCCGGCCTGGAGTTCATGCGGGGCATCCTGGAAGGCCGCTATCCGGGTCCGCCGATCGGCCAGACGCTGGGCTATACGCTGCACGAGATCGCGGATGGCCGCGCGGTGTTCCGGGGTACGCCGGAATTCAATGTGACCAACCCGATGGGCACAGTGCATGGCGGCTGGTACGGCACGCTTCTGGACAGTGCCATGGCCTGCGCGGTGATGACCCGGGTTCCGCGCGGCTCGGCCTATACGACACTGGAATACAAGATCAACATCATCCGCCCGATTCCAATCGGCATGATGATCGATTGTATCGGCGAGACAGATCATGCGGGACGATCCACCGGAATCGCGCATGGCGAGATTCGCGGCGTCGAGGATGGCAAGCTTTATGCCACAGGTTCGACCACCTGTATCATCATGGACATGAACCGGAAGTAACCGCCTGCGGCCCGCCTGCCCGGCTATTTCGCCCCGCGCGATTGCAGGCGGGGCAGGTTCGCGGCCATCTTGGGGACCAGATCCGGCCGGACGGTTTCGTGAATCCGCTCGGAGGGATCGCGGCCCACCACCCGGGCGCGGCGCAGCCAGAAGATCTTGCCCCAGCCATGCCAGGTGCCGACCGAGGGCGCATCGGGATCGGTAAAGAAGCGGACCCGCCAGTTGGCCGGCAGCGGCAATCCGCATGATTCGGCGCGTTCCAGCATCCAGACCAGCGAGATGTTGGCCAGCGGGCGAGCGGCTTCGAACCCGCCAAGCTGCCCGCCGACATCACCATGGGCACCGCGGAACCAGACCTGTTCGACATGGCCGGGGAAATCCGGCGGACAGGTCCACATTTCCGGTTCATAGACCTGCCGGGTCTCGTCCAGCGCCAGCGCGTGGCAGCCGTTGCGGATGCTGGGACCCAGTTGATGGTTGTGAAACGAATGCGCGTGTTCGGCGGTTTTCCACAGCAATGGCAACCGCAGCCCCAGTGCCTTGACCGTATCCCAGACGCCAATCATCTCTATCGGCACGCGATCGTGACAAAATTTCTTTTTGAAGGCCTCGGATTGCAGCCCGATCGGGTAATACTGATAGTGGCGATAGGCGCTGCGGATGTTGCGGACATTGGCGTTTTCCGCCTTGAGCAGCCCGACCATGTCGATCACCCCGGCCAGCGACCGCACGGCGAAGGCGCCGCGGGAATAACCGAACAGGTAAATCCGGTCGCCCGGCCGGTAGCGCGAGGCAAGATAGCCATAAGCGCGGCGGATCTGGCGGTTGATGCCGCGCCCCATCATGACGTCGGTGGTGTTGCGCCAGTTGCTCCACTGCACCCCCGCCTCGTAGAACACCGATATCTGCGCGCCGGTTTCCCGACACAGGCGATAGGTCACGCCGGCATGGGTTTCGTATCCGGGTTCCAGCGTGGACAGGGTGCCGTCCAGGATGATCACATGCGTCAGCGGACCCCGGGACTTGACCTCGCCGGAATGCTCGGACCGCAGCGGGCGGCCGAGCCATCCGAAGAGTTTACTTGTGAGCCGCGACAGGTTCATTCGTTATCAGGTCCCAAACTCTGGCCGGTGTGAATGGCATGTCCGCCTGTCGGATGCCCTGGTCCCAAAGCGCATCCTGCACCGCGTTGGCAACCGCCGCCATCGACCCGACGGTTCCCGCCTCGCCACAGCCCTTCATGCCCATCGGGTTGGCCGTCGAAGGAACCGGGTGCGAGGTGAATCCGATCATCGGCACGTCGCTGGCATGTGGCAAGGCATAATCCATGAAACTTGCGGTCAGAAGCTGCCCGTCCGCGTCATAGACAACATGTTCGGTGATCGCCTGCCCGATGCCCTGTGCGACGCCGCCATGAACCTGACCGGCGGCGAGCAGCGGGTTGATCAGGTTGCCAAAGTCATCGACCACCGTGTAGCGCGCGACCCGGACGCGGCCGGTTTCAGGGTCGATCACGACCTCGGCCACATGGGCGCCGTTGGGAAAGCTGCGCGCCGGCAACGTGGCGCGCGCGTCATGGGTCAGAAGATCGTCGCGGCCACCGGAGCGGGCCATTTCGGCCGCCTCGATCATGGTCGGGGTCAGATTGGAGCCCGGCGCGCGGAAGGTTTCGCCATCGAACGCGATTTCGTTTTCCTCAACGCCCGTCCTGCCCGCGAGATAGGGCGTAAAGGCCGCTATCATCGCGTCGACCACCGCCAGCGTGGCATGGGTCTGGGTCGTGACCGACCGCGAGCCGCCGGTGCCACCGCCCTGTGCGATCAGGTCTGAATCCCCCTGTATCACCCGGATTCGGTCCGCCGGGATGCCGGTCTGATCCGAGAGAAACTGTGCGAATACCGTTTCATGGCCCTGTCCGTTGCTTTGCGTGCCGACATGAATGCTGGCCGTTCCGTCCGGGTTGAACACGACCTTGGCACCTTCGGAAGGATCGCCCAGAATACTTTCGATATAGTAACAAAGCCCCTGCCCGCGCAGCAGGCCGCGGGCGGCATCGGCCGCACGCCGTGCCGCGAACCCGCCCAGATCGGCCCGCTTCGCCGCATCATCCAGAACCGCGTGGAAATCGCCCACATCGACGGTTTCGCCAGTGGCGGTGACATAGGGAAACCGGTCGGCCGGGATAAAATTCCGGCGGCGCAGTTCCCACGGATCAAGGCCCAGTTCGCGCGCGGCGCGATCCACCAGCCGTTCCAGGACATAGATCGCCTCGGGCCGGCCGGCACCGCGATAGGCGTCGACCTGCGTGGTGTTGGTATAGAACCCTTCAGCCCGCATCCATACGGTCCGGATGTCATAACAGCCCGTCAACACACGGGAAAACAGCGTGGTCTGGATGATCTGGCCCATGTAGCTGTTATAGGCCCCCAGGTTGACACGCGAGTTGACCCGGTAGGCCGTGATCCTGCCAGTGTCATCAAAGGCCAGTTCGGCAAAAGAAGTCAGGTCGCGGCCGGAATTGTCGCTGAGCATGGATTCGGTCCGTTCGCCGGACCACGCCACGGGCCGTCCCAGGACACGGGAGGCATGGGCCACGACAAAATATTCGGGATAGGGCATCGCCTTCATCCCGAAGCCGCCGCCGACATCGGGGATGGTGACATGCACCTGATCCCGGGTCAGGCCAAGAGTTTTGACCAGCAGGTCGCGCATGCCCCAGACGCCTTGTCCGCCAAAGGCAAAATGCAGCCGCGTACCGTCCCAGTCGGCGACACAGCCGCGCGGTTCCATCGCGTTGACGATGATCCGGTTGTCGTCGATCTGCAGGCCGACCACCCGGGCGGCCTCGGAAAACGCCAGTTCCGTCGCCGCCTCGTCGCCCATGCCCCAGTCAAAGGCGCGGTTGTCCGGGGCTTCGGAGTGGATCAATTCGCCGCCCGGCGCGACGTCGAGTTTCACCGGCAGGTCGTCGATGTCCAGTTCGATCAGTTCGGCAGCGTCCCGCGCCGCATCCAGCGTCTCGGCGATGACGACAGCGACCGGTTCACCGACGAAACGGACCCGGTCGATGGCCAGGATCGGACGCTTCGGGGCTGCCGCCGTGCTGCCATCGCGGTTCTTGATCAGCGTCGCGTCCATGGTGAGGTCGATGTCGGCAGCCTGCATGTCCGATGCCGTGACGACGAGATGCACGCCGGGCGCCGCGCGCGCGGCGCCGGTTTCCAGCGTCGTGATCCGCCCATGCGCCACCTGGCTGCGCAGAACAACGCAATGCAATGCGCCATCCGGAACGATATCGGCCACGTACCGGCCGTTTCCGGTCAGAAACCGAACATCCTCGACCCGGGTTACCGGTTGGCTCTTGCCGAATTTATCCACGTTTTCTCTCCTGTAGGCGCAACAGGAGACCTTAGCCGTCGGCGGGGCAATGTCCAGACAGGCGATGCACGCTGACCACGTCACGCAAGCCGTAGCCATTGAATTGCGTGCTCATCGCCACGGAATAGGCCCCCATCCCGGCAAACAGCACGTAGTCGCCGGCCGTTGCGTCAGACGGGATCGGCAGACCGTCAGGCAGCCGGTCAAGGCTGTCGCATGTCGGGCCATAGGTCACGCGCGGTACCGGTTCGCCGGTGCGCGGCCTCCCGTCCGAACGCAGCGTGCTGACCCGGCCCACCAGCCCCATGTCGCGCAAATCCGCCAGCCCGCCATAGATGCCGTCATTCAGGAACACGGTGGTTCCGTCGCCGCGTATCCCCTTGATCCGGGTGGCCAGGGTAAAGGCATCGGCGACCATGGCGCGGCCCGGCTCGCAAACCAGCGCAGGGGCATCCGGCCCGAAGGCCGCCGTGGTCGCCCCGCGGATTTCGGCGAACACCGCCGCAAGATCGGGTGCGGTGCCGGACCGGTCCGAAGCGAACCCCCCGCCAACGTTGAGCCGCGCGATGCGCAGGCCGGCGCGCCCGGCAATGACCGCGGCCTCGCGGATATAGGTCCCCCAGGCCGACGGGTCTTCGCATTGCGTTCCCGGGTGAAAACACAGCGCGGGCGTCCGCCCGCTCGCGGCCACCTTGCGCAGCAGGTCAACCGCCAGGTCCGGGGAAGCGCCGAATTTCTCACCAAAATCATAGGCCGCCCCGGCGACCGACAGCGCAAACCTCACCGCGATTTCGGTATTCGCCGGGACCGCGGCGAGCTTTTCCAGCCCGTCCGTATCGTCCACCGACCAGCTTGCCACCCCGGCGGCACAGGCCGCGGCGATCTCGGCCCGCGACCGCATCGGGTTGTTGTAATGCAGCACCGCCGACGGGCAGGCCGCGCGCACCGCCACGATTTCAGCCGGCGAGGCAACGTCGAAAGTCGTAACTCCGGCCGCCACAAGGTTGGCCAGCACCTCGGCGCGGTCATTGGCCTTGACCGCGTAGGTCACCAACCCGTCAAAACCACGCTGAAACCGCCGGACCGTATCATGCAGCGCCATCGGCGACAGGTAGAGAACCGGATGATCCGGAGACGTCCGTCGCAAGTGAGTGGCCGGGTCGGGCCAGAGGGCCGGATTGTGCTGCATCGTGAACCTCGTGCGTTTTCTTGCAGTTTCAGACGGATACCGGTCGATTTCACGAGGCAAACTGTCTAAAACAGAGTCAAATTCCGTCATATCGCCGGGGATGCCATGCAAATCGACGAAAACGACCGCAAACTCCTGAACCTGCTGGCGGAAAACGCCCGCATGCCGGTTTCTGATCTGGCCCGGCGTCTGGGGCTGGCGCGCAGCACGGTTCAGGCCCGGATCGACCGGATGGAGCAGACCGGAATCATCAGCGGTTATACCCTGCGCACCGGGGGCCTGTTACGCCCGCACCTGCGCGCCACGGTGCTGGTTTCGATCGAACCGCGCAGCGGCCCGGCGGTGCTGGGCCGCCTGAAATCGCTGGCCGGGGTCGAGGCAGTGCATACCACGTCGGGACGTTTCGATCTGCTGGTGCAGGTCACGGCGTCCACCACCTCCGAACTGGATGAAACACTGGACCAGATCGGCGAGGCCCGTGGCGTTCGGGGATCCGAAAGCCTGATTCATCTTGCGACCAAGATCGACCGGCAAAAGTGACGGGCGGTGTCACGCAGGGTGTCGGTGATTGAACAGACCGGAGGCGGCGAATCACCGGACGCTGGGACGGAAGACGGAGGAGAAAGGATGCCGATACCTGATATCGAAGTTGATGGCGGACGCCTGTCCGCCGCCCGGATCGCACAATACTGGGCCGATGGCTTCCTGTTCCCGCTGCCGGCACTCCCGGTCAAGGAAACGCTGGCAGCGCGCGAGGAATTCGAAGCCATTGAACGCGAATGGCTGGACAACGGTCTGCCACTGCCCCTCAACACCTACAAGCGGATCAACGCCCATGTGGTGATGCCGATGGCGGCGCGCATCGCCTGCGATGCGTCGATCCTGGATATGGTCGAGGGCATTCTGGGCCCCGACATCATGGTGTTTTCCGCCGAGTTCTTCGTCAAGGAACCGAACACCCGGCAGATCGTTTCGATGCATCAGGACCTGACATATTGGGGCCTGGGTGCAATCGACGGGCTGGTGACCGCGTGGATTCCCTTGTCCCCGGCGACACCCGACTCCGGATGCATGGAGTTTGTCCGCGCCAGCCACAAGAACGCCATACTGCCGCATGAGGACACCTTTGCCGAAGACAACCTGCTCTCACGCGGCCAGGAGGTGCAGGTCGACGTGGCCGAAGACGACAAGACCACCATCGAATTGCACCCCGGCCAGATGTCGTTTCACCACGGGCTGACGATCCACGGATCGGGACCGAATAGCTCCGGTGACCGGCGCATCGCGCTGGTCGTGCGATACATCCGCCCAGATATGGCGCAGCAGGAAGGCGGCGAGGATTTTGCCATGCTGGCACGCGGCGAGGACCGGTTCGGCAATTTCAGGCATGTGCCGGCGCCCGCGCGGAATTTCGCGCCCGACGCGCTGGCGCTCTATGATCATATCCGCGCGGTCCAGTCCAAGGTCATGATGAAAGGCGCAAGGGGAACCACGGAGATGTATGCATGATGGACAAGGTCAGTTTTACCCGGATGAAAGACGGGACACGGGAAGAATACGAATTCCTGACCCGGCACGAGATCGAACACACGAAAGGCACAGCGGACCGGTTGCTGTCCGCGCTGGTCGATCTGGACGAAAGCCTGAGCGGCTATCAGATCACGCGCCTCGGCCATTCACTGCAATCGGCCACGCGGGCCTGGCGTGACGGCGCGGATATCGATTGGGTGGTGTCCGCCCTTCTGCACGATATCGGCGACATCTACGCCCCCTACAACCACGACGAATACGCCGCCACCATCCTGAAGCCTTTTGTGCGGGAACAATGCAGCTGGTGCGTCGCGACCCACGGCGATTTTCAGATGCTGTATTACGGCCACCACCTGGAGGGGTTCGATCAGCACAAGCGCGACCGTCATCGCGGCCATCGGTATTTCGACGATTGCGCCGCGTTCTGCGAGCGCTGGGATCAGGCCAGCTTCGACCCGAAGCATGACGACCTGCCACTGGACTTCTTTGCCCCGATGGTGCGCGAGGTGTTCGCGCGCGCGCCTTACGATCCCGCAGTGATCCGAAGCGGCGAGCGGGAACCTCTGACCGATACAGTACGCGCCGAGAAGCGCGCCGGCTGACAAAGGCAGCGCCAGGCACGCGCGCACCTGCGCGACCGGCAAGGTGGGGATCGGGTATTTCTGACCAGAAAGAAGCAGGATCGAAGCGCCCTGACCGGTAACCGTCCGTCCATAAAGGATATGCATGTATCCGGCAGGGCCGCTTCTTCCTGGTGCGGTCATCGGCTCCCCAGCCTGTACCGCCCCGGCAAGTTGCGCGATTCTGATTAACAATCCGTTGCTGCTTCTTTCTGGTTCAAAATACCCAAATCCGGCGTCTGACGCGGGCGGAACAAAGAATTCGGTGCGACCGGCTTTCACTTACCGTCGGCATTCGCTAGATGGAGCGCGACCAGACAGGAACATGCGTGATGGCCATGGAAAAGACATTCAACGCGGCAGAAGCTGAGGCGCGACTTTACAAGGCATGGGAAACCGCGGGCTGCTTCAAGGCCGGGGCCAATGCATCGCGGCCCGAAAGCTTCTGCATCATGATCCCGCCCCCCAACGTGACCGGGGCACTGCATGTCGG
>CAYGNE010000164.1:0-7955 GCA_964351155.1 uncultured Rhodobacterales bacterium
CGTCGATATCGTCCTTGTCCCAGCAGATGACGGTGCGGTCCTCCATCGTGGCGTTCTCGATCGGCACCAGTTCGTCCAGCCGTCCGCGGGTGATGATGAAGCCGCCGACATGCTGGGACAGGTGGCGGGGAAAGCCGTTGATCTCGTAGACCAGTTCCAGGGTCTGGAGCAGGCGACGGTCGGTCGGGTCCAGGCCGATTTCGGCCATGCGTTCGGCCTCGATCCCCTTTGTGCTGAAAAACCCCCAGAGCTGTGAGCTGAGTCCGGAGATCGTGTCCTCGGTCAGCCCCATGGCGCGCCCGACCTCGCGGATCGCGCGTTTGCCGCGATAATGCACCACGGTGGCGCAGAGCCCGGCGCGGTGGCGGCCATAGGTTTCATAGATATGCTGGATGACCTCTTCGCGGCGTTCGTGCTCGAAATCCACGTCGATGTCGGGCGGCTCGTCCCGTGCCTCGGACACGAACCGTTCGAACACCATGGTGCCGATCTCGGGGCTGACGCTGGTGATGCCGAGGCAGTAACACACCACGGAATTGGCGGCACTGCCGCGCCCCTGGCACAGGATATCCCGGCTGCGGGCAAAGGCGACGATGTCGCGCACGGTCAGAAAATAAGGTTCGTAGTTCAGCCGGGAAATCAGGGCGAGTTCATGGTCGAGCATGGCGTGCACCTTGTCCGGCGCCCCGGCCGGGTAGCGCCAGTTCAGACCCTCCTGCGCCAACCGGGCCAGCCGCTGCGCCGGGGTTTCCGTGCTGCTGGCTTCGCTGGGGTATTCATAGCGCAGTTCGTCCAGCGAGAAGGTCAGGCTGTTGCCGAGCGCACAGGCGCGCTCCACCGCGCCTTCGAACCCGGCAAACAGGCGGCGCATTTCGCCCTCTGACCGCAGGCGGCGTTCCCCGTTGGCCAGGGCGTCACGGCCCAGACCGTCCACCTTGCGGCGCAGGCGGATCGCGGTCAGAACATCGGCCAGCTTGCGACGGCTGCCGTGATGCATGCAGGGGGCCGCGCTGGCCAGCGTGGGAAGTCCCAGTTTCCCTGCCTGCGCCGAATACCCGGCAAACCGGTCCGTGTCGTGGCCGTCGTAATGCGGGGTCAGGAGCAGATGCATCCTGCCGGCAAAGCGGCGCGTCAGCCGATCCGCGAATGGCGCCCATCCGCACGCGCCGCCCTGCCCCGTTTGCGCCCGTGGCCAGAGGAGCAGGTGGAGACCGCCGGGCCGGTCCAGAAGATCCGCCAGTTGCAGGTCGCACTGGCCCTTTTCCGCCCGCAACCGTCCGGTGGACAATATGCGGCACAGGTTGCCCCACCCACCGCGATCCACCGGCAGGACCGTGACCGGGGGCGCATCGGTAAAGACCAGCCGCGCGGCCGGGATCAGGCGGGGGATATTGAAGACAGGCGAAGGCGCCGCCGCCGGGCTGCCATCCGGCAAGGGCGGGCCGATCGGGGCATGGGCCGCATCCCAGTCCAGCCGTTCGCGCACCTGCCTTGCAATCTGGCGTGCCTCGGTATGCGCGCGCACGATCCCGGCAACCGAGTTGTCATCGGCAATGGCAAGCGCACGAATCCCGAGGATGGCCCCGCGCGCCATGTATTCCTCGGGGTGGGACGCCCCGGTGAGAAAGGAGAAATTCGATGTGATCGACAGCTCGCAGAACATGGCAGGGAATCATTATATTCACCTTTTGTTCTCTTTTCGAGTCATGTTGGCGCCTGATGACGCGAAACCTGTCTCGTTGGATTCGCGATTGTCGATCACGGCAATCCGCAAGTCGTGAAAATGTTGTGTCACCAATCGCCCCAACCGGCGCGGACACCGCAAGGGCATCGCGTGAGAATCATTTGACTGATCGATCAGTCAGGATATGGTCAGGCATGAATTCGCAGCACATACTGGCGGAACAGGAAACTGCGCCCAGTTTGCAGAAAATTCTCGCGGCGGCGGAGCGGGAGTTTTCCGAGAAGGGGTTTGACGGTGCCGGCATGAAGGCGATTGCCCTGCGGGCAGAGGTCAGCCAGGCATTGCTGCACTATCATTTTGGCAGCAAGGACCGGCTCTATGGCGAAGTGATCCGCGCACGATCAAGGCGGATCAATGCCCGGCGCCTGCACCTGCTGGAGACCGTCGATTTCGATCATCCGGACGCCCTGTCCCAGGTTTTCAAAGCCCTGTTCCGCCCGCCGCTGGGCCCGGAGGGTGGCGGCAAGACCTATGCCCGCATCTTTACCGGGCTGATTGTCGGACGCAGGCGTGATCAGGAACTGGTTCAGGAATGCTACGATCCGACCGCGCAGGCGTTTCTGGATGCAATCGAACGTGCGGTTCCGGGGATCGGGCGCACAACCGCCGGGATCCTTTACCAACTGGCGCTCGGGGTTCTGGTTTCGGTGATTTCCCGGGACGGCCGGATGGAGCGGCTGATGGGGCTGGGCAATGGCCGGATGGATGCCGATGAGTTGCTGGACAGGGTGGTGACATTTGCCTCGGGAGGGGCAAGGGCGCTGATCGCGCAGCAGGAAGAGATGTAAAACCGGGAGGAGTACAGATGATGAAATTTCACAAGGCCGCGCTGGCGGGATTGATCGCACTGTTGCCCGCGGGCGCGCAGGCGGAAAGCTATGACGCGACGGTCGCAGCGGGTCATCCGGGGGTCTTTCGCTGGGTCAAGATGATCGACGAGGCCTTTGTGCCCGGCGTGCAGGCCGCATTGGAGGGCAGCGATCACAGTATCGCTTTTGACGGCCAGTATGGCGGGGCCATCGCCAAGGTGGGGGATGAACTGGAGACCGTCGAAGCGGGTCTGGCCGAGATCGGGATCTGCCAGAGTCTGTTCGATCCGGCGAAACTCGCGGTGCAGAACGTGACCTACTACACCCCGTTCGTCAGCGACGATCCGCGGCTTGTCAGCGAACTGATGGACAGGTTGCACCGCGAAGACGAGCGCATGACGGCGGCGTATGGCGAGAACGGGGTCGTGTATCTGGGCGCGCCGGTCGGGATCGACGACTATCTGCTGATGACCACGTTCCCGGTGCAGTCGCTGGGTGATCTGGACGGACGCAAGATCGCGGCACCCGGTCCGGCGCTCAACTGGCTAAGCGGGACCGGCGCCGTGGGTGTCAGCGGGAACCTGACGACATATTACAACGAACTGAAGACAGGGGTGTATGACGGGGTGATCGTGTTTGCCTCGGCGGCCTTGCCCGGCAAACTGTATGAAGTCGCGCCCCATATCACGCGCGCCGGGCTGGGATCGCAATATGCCGGGGCGCTCTGTGCCAATGCCGATTGGTATGAGGACCTGCCCCAGGAGGTCAGAGACGCCCTGCATGCGGGCGCGGATCAGGCCCGGGAATGGTATCTGTCGGCACTCGAGGGCGCGGTGGCCAATTCATTTGACGTCATGGGGCAGAACGGGGCCACGATCACGGTGGCCAGCGACGACATGCGACAGGCCTGGGCCGCCGGCATGGACAACGCGGCAAAGGCGTGGGCAGAGGGGCTCGACGCGCAAGGCAAGCCCGGTTCCGACGTTCTGAAACTGTACATGGACGCCATGCGCGCGGCCGGCGCGACACCGTTGCGCGACTGGGACAAGGAGTGAGCCATTCACCGGCGACGGGCGGGGCCAGGACGCCCCGCCTGATCGTCGCACTGGATGCGGTGACGCTTGCAGCGAACGTGGTCGGGTCGGTTCTGATCTTCGGCCTGGTGCTGTTGATCGGGGCGGACGTTCTGGGCCGCAACGCGTTTGGCGCGCCGATATCGGGGGTGCCCGAGATGGTCTCGCTGTCCATCGTGGCGATTGTTTTCCTGCAGGCGCCCCAAGCCCTGAAGGCGGGACGGATGACGCGCAGTGACGGTGTGATGAACGTTCTTTCGGCGCGTCACCCCAAGGCGGCGGCGCTGCTGGAAACGGTCTTTGACGCGCTTGGAATGGCCGTGGTTGCGGCGATACTGTATTCCCACTGGCCGATGCTGATCCGGTCGTGGGAACGGAACGACTTTGTGGGAGCGGTGGGCGATTTCACTGCCCCGACATGGCCGGTCAAGGCGATGCTGGCGCTGGGGGCGACGCTGCTGGCGCTGCAGTTCGGGGCCCGGATCCTGCGTCGCCACATGTTGCCCGGATGACCCCGTTCGACGTCGGGATAGTGGCGCTGGGGGCGATGGGGGTGCTGGTTCTGCTGGGGCTCTACGTGCCGATTGCATTGATCGCCTGCTCTTTTGCCGGCGTCTGGGCGATCAAGGGATCGCCGCTGCTGGCCTCCAAGATGCTGGGGCTGGCGGCGAACGATGCGATATCGAGCTATTTCTTCGGCGTGGTGCCGTTGTTTGTCCTGATGGGTTTCGTTGTCAGCGAAAGCGGTATGGGCCGTGACGCGTTTGACGTCGCCAATACGATGTTCCGCCGTATCAAGGGGGGGCTGGGGATCGGCACGATCGCCGCGAACACGATTTTCGCCGCGATCACAGGCATTTCCATTGCCTCTGCTGCGGTGTTCACCAAGATCGCGGTGCCCGAGTTGCGCCGCCACGGCTATACCGCGCGGTTCTCGGTCGGTGTCGTGGCCGGGTCTTCGGTGCTGGGCATGCTTATTCCGCCGAGCCTGCTTCTCATCCTGTACGGGCTGCTGACCGAACAGAGTATCGGAGACCTGTTCGTCGCGGGGATCGGGCCCGGCCTGCTGATGGCGACGATGTTCGGGATCGGCACGATCCTGATGGCGGTGTTCACGCCGCGCCTGGTCGGCACCGATCTTGGCCATGGCGACGACACCCTGAGCGGCGGCGAACTGATCACCAAGGCGTTGCCGATCACTGCACTGGTCGTGCTGGTGCTTGGCGGTATCTATGCCGGCTTTTTTACGCCGGTCGAAGCCGCGGCGGTGGGCACCATCGGCGCGTTGATCATCGGGTTCGCGAAGCGCACACTGACCCTGACATCGCTGTGGCGGGTCCTGGTCGAGACCGGGCTGGTGACCGCCTCTGTCTGCTTTTTGATCATTGCCGCGCAGATGTATTCCCGGATGCTCGCCTATTCCGGGCTTCCGGCATCATTCGGCGGGATGGTCACGGGTGCCGATCTGAGCCTGCTGGGTTTGATCCTGGTCTATGTGCTGGTGGTCATCCTGTTCGGGATGATCCTGGATTCGAGCTCGATCATGCTTATCCTTGTGCCGCTCATGCTGCCGGTGGTGCAGCCGATGGGCGTCGACCTGATCTGGTTTGGCATCGTCACAGTCATTGCCGTCGAGATCGGCCTGCTGACACCACCCTTTGGAATCTCGGTCTATGTGATCAAGTCGACACTGGACGACCCCGAGACGAGCCTTGCGGATATCTTTGCCGGGGCGGCGCCCTACGCGCTGATGATGCTGTTCTGCCTGGCCGCGGTGATCGCCTTTCCCGGAATTTCGACCAGCCTTCTTCCCAACTAGGAGACACTCATGCCACGACGTTTTGTCGATCTTTCTGTCGCCCTGGAAGCGGATATTCAGTCCGATCCCGAAATCATGCTGCCGCAGATCGAGTACATGACCCATGCGCAGACGGCGGAACAGGTCATGTCCTTTTTCCCCGGTCTGAAACGCGAGGACCTGCCCGGCGGCGAAGGCTGGGCGGTGGAGCGGATGACCCTTTTCACCCATAACGGCACCCATCTGGATGCGCCTTATCACCATCATTCGACCATGTCCGGCGGACAGCGCGCGATCACCATCGACGAGGTGCCGCTGGAATGGTGTTTCAATCGCGGCGTCAAGCTGGATTTCCGCGACTTCGACGATGGGTATATCGTCAGCCCGGACGACATCGATACCGAACTCGCACGCATCGGACACACCTTGCAGCCGCTTGATATCGTGCTTGTCAACACCGCGGCCGGCGCGCGATACGGGTTTCCCGATTACCTGGTCAAGGGCTGTGGAATGGGGCGGGACGCGACCCTGCACCTGCTGCGGCAGGGGGTGCGACTGACGGGCACGGACGCCTGGAGCTGGGATGCGCCCTTTCCGCTGACCGCCCGAAGATACGCAGAGGAACAAGACCCGGGCATCATCTGGGAAGGCCACCGCGCCAGCATGGATATCGGGTATTGTCATATCGAGAAGCTGGCCAATCTCGACCAGCTTCCCGGCAGCGGGTTCACGGTTTCCTGCTTTCCGTTCAAGATCAAAGGCGCCTCGGCCGGGTTCACGCGCGCCGTCGCCATATTCGAGGAGTAGGGACATGGCCAAGACGATCATCACCTGCGCCATTACCGGCGCAATCCATACGCCAACGATGTCCGAGGCGCTGCCGGTCACTCCGGACAGTATCGCGGAACAGGCCATCGCCGCAGCCGAGGCCGGGGCGACGATCCTTCATCTGCATGCCCGCAATCCCGAAAACGGCGCCCCGTCCGTGGCCCCGGAACATTTCGACCTGTTCCTGCCCCGCATCAAGCAGGCGACGGATGCGATCATCAACATCTCGACCGGCGGCAACCCGGTCATGACGGTCGAAGAGCGCATTCCGGCAGCGCGCCGCTTCAGCCCCGAAATGTGCAGCCTGAACATGGGGTCAATGAATTTTGCCATTCACCCGCTGGCGGATCGATACGACCATTGGAAGGAAGACTGGGAAGAGCCCTATATCCGGTCCAGCGAAGGCAACATCTTCCGCAACACCTTTGCCGATATCCGCATGGTGGCCGACGCGCTGGGCGGGGCCGAACACCGGGTCAAGTTCGAACACGAATGTTACGATGTCGGTCATCTGTACAATCTGAAATTCTGCCTCGATCAGGGGATGTTCCAAAGACCGATCTTCCTGCAGTTCGTGATGGGAATCCTCGGCGGAATCTCGGCCGAGATCGAAAACCTCGTGTTCATGAAACGCACGGCGGACAAGCTGTTCGGCGATCAGTACCAGTGGTCGGTGATCGGCGCGGGCGCACAGCAGATGCGGCTGGCGGCGGTGGCGGCCCAGATGGGCGGGCATGTGCGGGTCGGGCTGGAGGATTCCCTGTACATTTCGCGCGGAGAACTCGCCGCGTCCAACGCCCAGCAGGTCGAAAGGATCACCCGGATCCTGACGGATCAGGGCAACGAAATCGCGACCCCTTCCGAGGCCCGTCAGTTGCTGGGCCTGAAAGGCGCCGACAAGGTGAACTTCTGATGACGACCGCGCAGCCCGACACACCGCTTTCCGTGACATTTACCTGTTGCGGCCAGGCGGTCGGCAAGATGCGCAACGAGCTTGACGTCCGGATGACCGAGCCGATGCAGGAAGCCTTTGTCCTGGCCACGGACGAAGGGCCGTTTCATGGCGGGGACGCGACCGCCCCGCCGCCCCTGGCGCTGTTTGTCGGCGGCTTGACCGGGTGCATCATGACCCAGTTGCGGGCTTTTGCGAAACGGATGAATGTGGAAATCAGCGATCTGCGTGTCGATACCCGGGTGCGCTGGCGCTGGACCCCCAAGGGCCGCATTTATGAGACCGAGCCGGAGAGCTTTGACATCGACATCCTTCTGGACAGCCCAAGCCCGCAAAGTGACCAGATCGCGTTGATACAAGCCGCCAGAAAGGGGTGTTTCGTCGAACAGACCCTTGGCCGGGCAAACACGATTACACACCGGATCAGGACGAAGGATGGCTTTGTCACGATCGGTCAATCCGGTCAGGGTCAGGACCGCCGGTAGCAGACGGTGTTGCGCATCCGCGCACATCATGCGGCGGACCGCTTGGTGATTGCGCTTGATGCGATGATCGTTTAAAGGCTCCGACTGCATCGCGTCGACTCGACGGCTGGTCGTGAAGGTCAATCGCAATCCGCGGAAACTTCCGCGATTGGCGTTTGAGACCAGCAGGTTAGAGACAACGCGCCGCAAATACCACGGCCATGGTCGTGGCACGGAAAGAGAAGAAGGCCGCTGTAGCTCAGCTGGTAGAGCACGTCATTCGTAAT
>CAYGNE010000165.1:0-7954 GCA_964351155.1 uncultured Rhodobacterales bacterium
ACCATACCGGCAGCGGCGTGTTTGCCGGGCTGCCCTCGCCGTTCGAAGCCACCCGGTACCATTCGCTGGTGGTCGAACGTGACAGCCTGCCGGACTGCCTGACCGTGACCGCCGAATTGAACGACGGGACGATCATGGGTTTGCAGCACCGCGACCTGCCGATTCACGGCGTCCAATTCCACCCGGAATCGATTGCGTCGGAACACGGCCACTCCCTGTTGAAGAATTTCCTAGAGATCATGAAAGTTCCCGCATGAGCGATGCCCTCAAGCCGCTGATCGGTGCCTCTGCCGAACGCCCCCTGACCCATGCCGAAGCCAAGTCGGCCTTTGAGCTCCTGTTCGACGGCGAAGCCACGCCCAGCCAGATTGGCGGGCTTCTGATGGCGTTGCGCACGCGCGGCGAAACGGTCGACGAATACGCCGCCGCCGCCGCCGTGATGCGGGCCAAATGTCACGCTGTTTCCGCGCCCGACGGCGCGATGGACATCGTCGGAACCGGTGGCGACGGCAAAGGTACTCTGAATATCTCGACCGCAACGGCATTTGTGGTCGCGGGCGCCGGCGTCGTGGTGGCCAAACATGGCAACCGGAACCTGTCCTCGAAATCCGGAGCGGCGGATGCCCTGACGCAAATGGGCATAAACGTGATGGTTGGTCCAAAAATTGTCGAAAGGGCGATCAGAGAAGTCGGAATCGGGTTCATGATGGCCCCGATGCATCATCCCGCCATGGCCCATGTCGGACCCAGCCGCGCAGAACTCGGCACGCGGACGATTTTCAACATTCTGGGTCCCCTGACCAACCCGGCGGGTGTCAGGCGCCAGTTGACGGGCACCTTCTCCCGCGACCTGATCCGTCCCATGGCCGAAACACTGGGCACGCTGGGCTCGGACCGCGCCTGGCTGGTGCATGGCAGCGACGGCACCGACGAACTGACCATCACCGGGGTCAGCTGGGTGGCCGCGCTTGAAGATGGCATTGTGAAGGAAACCGAACTGCATCCCGAGGATGCCGGCCTGCCGCAACATCCGTTCCAGGACATTCTGGGCGGCACGCCGGAACACAATGCCAGCGCCTTTCGCGCTCTTCTGGATGGTGCGCCGTCGGCCTATCGCGACGCGGTTTTGCTGAACGCCGCGGCGGCATTGGTGGTGGCCGGAGCAGTGGACGATCTGCGCGACGGGGTGCGCATGGCCGCCGAAAGCATCGACAGCGGGGCGGCCCGTGAAAAGATCGCCGCGCTGGCGGGGATCACGCAATCGGCCTGATGCGGTTTGACCTGACGCGGTTGGGCGCCTGGGCCGACCTGCCGTTCTTTACCGAGGACCTGCCTGCGGTCGAAAAACGGCTCGCCGAAGAAGCCGATCCGATCTTTCCGCCGCCGCCCCTGGTCTTTGCAGCACTCGAACGCACCCTTCCCGACGCGGTCCGCGTCTTGATCCTGGGGCAAGACCCCTATCACACCCGCGGCAAGGCCGACGGGCTGGCATTTTCCATTCCGCAGAATTTCGGCGGCTCCCTCGACAGCCTTGGCAACATCTTCAAGGAATTGCAGGCAGACTTGGGAGAAGAACGCCGGCGAACCGATTTGAGCGACTGGGCCGATCAGGGTGTTCTGCTGCTGAATACCGTTCTGACGGTGCCGCAGGGACGCGCGCACGGCCACAGGTCGATAGGCTGGAAAACCCTGGTGCATCAGGTTCTGGATCGGATCGACCAGACGCCGACCGCCCTGCTGCTCTGGGGACAACCCGCGCGGACGCTTGGTCAACGCCTGACCAACCCGGACCATCTGCGCATAGAGACACCGCACCCGTCGCCATTGTCGGCCTATCGCGGTTTCTTTGGCTCCCGCCCCTTCAGCAGCGCGAATGCGTGGTTGCAGGCTCGCGGCGAGAGGGCCATAAACTGGTCCGGACAGGAGACAACATGACCGACACCGTTCTGGACCGTATCAAGGCCTACAAGCTGGAAGAAATCGCCGCTGACAAAGCTGCGCGCCCTATCGGGGAAATCGAGGCCGCGGCGCATGAGGCTCCGGCTGTGCGCCCCTTTGCCGAAGCCCTCAACATGGCCAGCCGCCAGGGATATGGCCTGATCGCGGAAATCAAGAAAGCCAGCCCTTCCAAAGGGCTTATCCGTCCGGATTTCGACCCGCCGGCCCTGGCCGAAGCCTATGAAAGCGGTGGCGCCACCTGCCTGTCGGTTCTGACGGATACGCCCAGTTTTCAGGGCGCCAAGAAATTTCTGACCCAGGCCCGCGCCGCCTGTGACCTGCCGGTCCTGCGCAAGGATTTCATGTATGACCCGTATCAGGTCGTCGAGGCACGCAGCCTTGGCGCAGATTGCATCCTGATCATCATGGCCAGCGTCAGCGACGATCAGGCCGCAGAGCTTGAGGCGACTGCACGGGAATGGGAAATGGATGCCCTGATCGAGGTGCATGACGAAGAAGAACTGCGCCGGGCGTCGTCGCTTGACAGCCCGCTGATCGGTATCAACAACCGCGACCTGAAGACCTTTGAGACCTCTCTGGACGTGACGCGCAGATTGTCGAAACTCGTCCCGGCGGACTGCACGATCATCAGTGAGAGCGGTCTGAATACGTCGGCCGACCTCGCCGAAATGGCGCGCTATGGCGTGCGTGATTTCCTGATTGGTGAAAGCCTTATGCGTCAGGATGACGTGGCTGCGGCCACCCGGAAATTACTTGAAAACCCCCTGACGGCAGGGGGCATGTGATGCCGCTCAGCCACTTTGATGCCAAGGGCAACGCCCATATGGTGGATGTCTCGGACAAGGCCGTCACCTCTCGGGTTGCAATTGCCCGCGGCCACATCAGCATGGCCCGTGAAACCTTTGACATCATTGCAGAAGGTCGCGCCAAGAAGGGTGATGTCCTCGGTGTTGCCCGACTGGCCGGCATCATGGGCGCCAAGCGGACACCTGAGTTGATCCCGCTGTGCCACCCGCTACCGGTCACCAAGGTTGCGGTCGAATTGTCGCTGGATCCGGATCTGCCGGGTGTCCGGATCGAGGCCACCGTAAAGACGACAGGACAAACCGGCGTCGAGATGGAAGCGCTCACGGCCGTATCGACCGCGGCCCTCACCGTCTATGACATGACCAAGGCCGTCGACAAGGCCATGCAGATCGGCGGCATTCACGTCACCCTGAAAGACGGCGGGAAATCAGGACGTTACGAAGCAAAATGATCACCGTCTCCGAGGCCCGCGCTGCCCTGTTCGACCTGATCGAAACGCTCCCCTCCGAGCGCGTCCCGCTGATCCAAGCCGCTGGCCGGGTTCTGGCCGAAGATGTCGTGGCCCGACGCGATCAACCACCGTTTGCGGCCTCTTCCATGGACGGGTATGCGGTCAAATCTGCCGAGGCCGAGCGACATGCGATGTTCAAGGTTATCGGCGAGGCCGCCGCAGGGCATCGTTTTTCCGGTTCCGTCGGCGCAGGCCAGGCAGTGCGGATCTTTACCGGCGCCCCGATGCCCGAGGGTGCGGACTTTGTCGTCATCCAGGAGAATGTCAGCCAAAGCGGAGATCTGATCACGCTCAGCGACGCTCCGGGAAGCAAGAACAATGTCCGCCAGGCCGGCGTTGATTTCACGGTCGGCACGCCTGTGCGCGCGCGCCGGGTGCTGACCCCGCAGGATATCGCCCTTCTGGCGTCGATGAACGTGGCCGATGTACCGGTCATTCGCAAACCCGTTGTGGCGATCCTCGCCACCGGGGACGAACTGGTGATGCCGGGCGAAAACCCCGGCCCGGATCAGATCATCGCGTCCAACAGTTTCGGCCTGAAGGCGATGCTCGACTCTCTGGGCGCAACCGCCCGCCTGCTGCCGATTGCGCGCGACACGCATTCATCGCTGCGCGTCGCATTCGATCTGGCAAGTGGCGCGGACCTGATCGTCACCATCGGAGGCGCCTCTGTCGGCGATCATGACCTGGTCGGAGACGTTGCCGCGGACCTGGGGATGGAACGGTCGTTCTACAAGGTGCTCATGCGCCCGGGCAAGCCCCTGATGGCCGGAAAACTGAACGGTGCGGCCATGGTCGGACTGCCCGGAAATCCTGTATCCGCAATGGTTTGCGGGCATATCTTCCTGGCCCCGATGATCCGGGCCATGCAGGGTCTGGGCCGCGATGTCCCGGCGTTGAGGCAAGCACGACTGGCAACCGGTCTGGACGCGAACGGACCGCGCGAGCACTACATGCGCGCCGTTGTTCAGGATGGGAATCTCACGGCTTTTGCCAATCAGGACAGCTCGCTTCTGACCGTGCTGTCACAATCCAACGCGCTGCTTGTTCGCGTGCCTGATGACCCGGCCCTGACAGCGGGATCCACGGTCAACTATATGCCACTCTAGGGCCAGGACCGTCAAAGCCGTTGACACAAAACGAGAACATGCCTAGAACAAATGCAAACCCACAGGCAAGAGGTTCAGGCAATGTTGACCAAGAAGCAGTTGGATTTGCTGGAGTTTATTCACAAGCGCGTGCAACGCGACGGTGTTCCGCCCAGTTTTGATGAAATGAAGATCGCGCTGGATCTGCGCAGCAAGTCCGGGATCCACCGTCTGATCACAGCGCTCGAGGAACGCGGTTTTATCCGCCGCCTGGCCCATCGCGCCCGCGCAATCGAAGTCGTACGCTTGCCAGAGAGCCTTGGCGGCGAACCGACAACCGGTTTCAATCCTCGCGTCATTCAGGGCGACAAGCCCGACGGTCGGCGTCCGGCCAATGTCGACCCGGTCACGATCAGCGCGACCGAAGTGCCGATGATGGGACGGATCGCTGCCGGTGTGCCGATCGAGGCGATCAGCCACGTGGAAAACCAGGTCGCCGTTCCCTCCCAGATGCTGTCGTCCACGGGCGATCACTATGCCCTTGAGGTCAAGGGCGACTCGATGATCGATGCCGGGATCAACAATGGCGATGTCGTGGTGATCCGCGAAACGGCCGCTGCTGATGACGGCGACATTGTCGTTGCACTGGTCGAGGATCAGGAGGCCACGTTGAAACGGTTTTTCCGCCGCGGTGGCGCCATAGCGCTCGAAGCGGCCAACCCGGCCTATGAAACCCGCGTTCTTCCTGAAAACAAGGTCAAGGTGCAGGGCAAGCTCGTTGGACTGATCCGAACCTATTGAAGCTTGGCAACCAGTCGGTTGGGCGGTGGCTGCGTATTCCAGATCCGCGCCCCTGAAGCCTGGCGCGCGGTCACGATACCTTTTTCCGTGATCGCGAGGCTGCCTGTCCGGCGCAATCGTTTGGGATCGAAGACCTCGCAGGACCCGGTCAGGCTCAGCGGTACGGACGAGATGACGATCTGCTCGTCCGTGCATGCGCTCAGACCGGCCGCACCACGCTTGCCAATCACATGGATAATCTCGTTTCTGCCGACCCTGATCGTCTGAATCCGCGACGCACCACCCGGCCAGCGCGCGGCGGCCCCTTCCTGATCCGACCCGTCACCGTCGTTCTCCAGCCAGTTGCGGGCCACAAACCCGGCCCCGCGCGGCTTGCTCAGCGCGCGGCCCTTTTCCGTCATCACCCCGACCAGTCCACCACTGTCCGCAACGAGCACGTTGGGGCGGTCCGCCTGCGACCAGATGATCACAGCAACTGCCACCGGTCCCAGTCCGGCAAGACGCAAACGCCCCTGCCACAGCATCAGAAACAGCATTCCGATTGCCAGCAACGGCAGAACCCACGGCCCCGGTCCCGGCACATGCCCCTGCGCGCCGTCCAGCTCCGAGACAAACCGCGCCACCGAAAGTATCCAGTCCAGCCCCCACCCCATGGGATAAAGGCCAACCGCCTCGAAACCGAACGGTGCAAGACACAGCGCCAGAACCGCGGCCGGTATGACCAGCACCCCCATCAGCGGCACCGACAACAGATTGGCCACCAGTCCATAGTGGGAAAGCGTGTTGAAATGGGCGGCCCCCACCGGCGCGGTTGCAAGACCGGCAATGGCCGAGGAAAACAGAACACCAAGCGCCGGTTTTGCCCACCCCGGTGCGACCGGCAGGTCGGCGTCGCGAAGCCAGCCAAAGAACGCGACCAGCGCCGTTGTTGCCGCAAACGACATCTGGAACCCCGGTCCCAGCAATGCTTCTGGCCGCAGGGTCAACACGATCAGCGCCGCCATCGCCACGGCGCGCAGGGAAAACGCCCGCCGATCGACCAGAACTGCGATCAGGACCACGGCAACCATGACAAAAGCCCTTTCGGTGGCCACGTTGCCGCCGGACAGCGCCAGGTAAACCGCCGCTGCCGCCAGTGCCCCGACGGCGGCGACTTTCTTGACCGGAATGCGCAGGGCCAAGGGCGGAAAAAGGGACAATGCGACCCGCAGCACGGCAAAGACGAATCCCGCCAGCAAGCCCATATGCAGACCGGAAATGGCCAGAAGATGGGCAAGGTTGCTGGCCCTCAAGGCATCCAGCGTTTCCTGGCTGACACCGCTGCGGTCCCCTGTTGTCACGGCGGCGGCAAATCCGCCGGTGTCACCGGGCAGTATCGCCTGAATCCTGTTTGAAGCGGTCATGCGCGCCGCAAAAATCGCCAGGCCGGCCAAGCCTTCTCCCGGGGGAGCCACGGTAAGAACAGGCGTGCGTGTGTAACCGACCGCGCCCAGCCCCTGAAACCAGGCGTGGCGGCGGAAATCGAATCCGCCCGGTTCAACGGGCCCCTGCGGTGGGGAAAGATGCCCGGTTGTCATGATCCGTTGCCCCGGTTGCAGATGCGCCGGCGGTCCGTGCAATGAAATGCGCACCCTGTCCGGCACTTTGTCCGGACCAACGCGTTCCAACCGGACCTGATCCAGCGTCACCCGCATGGCATCGGATGCAGAACGGTCCATCGCGACGATCCGCCCCTCGACAGGGCCATAATACCGCCAGTCGAGGACCGGCGCCGCAACACGATGGGCGCGCTGCCCTGCCAGGATGAAACCAAGTGCGATCAGGGCCAGCGCCCATCCCAGCGCGGCCCATCCACCCGGCCTGTGGAACGCGGCCAGTCCGCTCAAGGCCGCGGCACCAAAGACAGCCGCATAGACCGCCTGACCGGGTTCCACCGGGAACAGAAAATAACCACCGATCCCCAGCGCCAGGCAGACCGGCGCCCATGGAAAGAGGTGCCCCCGCTGGTTCAGCAAAACCCGGTCGCCCCGGCTCAGTGCCTGCTTTAGACCGCCCATGCTTGCTCCCCGCTGTCCGGCTCGCTAGACAGGCATCAATCCTATGTTCTCCCTGATTACCAAAAGGTAAATCGCGTCAAATGACAGACACCGTCGTTACCCGTTTCGCCCCGTCACCAACCGGGTTCCTGCATATCGGCGGAGCGCGCACAGCCCTTTTCAACTGGCTCTACGCCCGTGGTCGCGGTGGCAAATTCCTGTTGCGGATTGAAGACACTGATCGCGAACGCTCGACTCCCGAGGCGACACAGGCAATCCTGCAGGGGCTGAACTGGCTCGGGCTTGATCACGACGGCGACGTGATCAGCCAGTTCGAAGGCGCGGCCCGGCATGTCGAGGTCGTGCAGCAGCTGCTCGCCGAAGGCAAGGCCTATAGATGCTTCTCGACGCAAGAGGAAATTGCCGCCTTTCGCGAGACGGCCCGGGCAGAAGGCAAGTCGACACTGTTCCAAAGCCCGTGGCGCGATGCCGATCCGGCGACCCATCCGGATGCCCCACATGCCATTCGGATCAAGTCACCGCGTGACGGGGCGACGGTGATCCGCGACCAGGTGCAGGGCGATGTCACGATCCGCAACGACCAACTGGACGACATGGTCCTGCTGCGGGCCGACGGAACGCCGGTCTACATGCTCGCTGTGGTTGTGGACGATCATGACATGGGCGTGACGCATGTGATCCGGGGCGATGACCATCTGAACAACGCCGCCCGCCAGATGATGATATATGAC
>CAYGNE010000166.1:0-7892 GCA_964351155.1 uncultured Rhodobacterales bacterium
TGTGCGCCGATCGCACCCTATGCCACGACACGGCGCGCCGTGCGTGAAGATATCGAAGCCTATGGCGCGTTTCTTGAAGTGCATGTTGCGACCAGCATCGAGGAATGCGAACGCCGCGACCGCAAGGGACTCTACAAGTTGGCGCGCGAAGGCAAGATCAAGGAGTTCACCGGTATCTCCGACCCCTATGACGTGCCGGAAAATCCCGAACTGCGGGTGGAAACCGAAGGTACGGATGTCGACAATTGCGCCCACCAGGTTCTGCTGAAGCTCGAACAGATGGGCCTGATCGGAATACATTGACGGTTCGGGGAGGGGCGCTGCCCCTCTGGGCCCGTGGCCCATTCACCCCGGGGTGTATGCCACCAGAAAGAAGCCCGGCCACGGTCGGGCTTTATCCTTTTTCAACTTCTGTGCGAAGGGTGTCGGCGGCCCGTGTTTCGATATCCGCATAGGCCGACACGGCATGCCTGAGCCGCGCCAGTGCAGGTTGGCGTGTATCGAAGTCCGTGGCTGACATCTTGTCCAGTGCCGCGACAATCTCGGCCTTGCTCTGGCATTGAATGATCCCGGCGGGATCAAAGAAATCGGACAGGTTCGGGCAGCCCCAGTAGATGGGCACAGTGTTGCATAGCACGGCATCAACCAGCTTCTCCGAAAAGTAACCGGGCTCGCGCATGTTCTCTATCACAACCGAGTACCTGTATGGAGCCAGCCCGTCCGCCTTGTCCTGAAACGGTTTGTATCCGCCCCCCATCACGTCGACTTCGGGCCCATTCTGACGGATGTGATCCACCACCGCATGACGCAGCTTGTGCCCCTGCGTGTCGCGCTTTGCCGAGGCGATCAGCGAACACATCCGCGACTTATGGATATCCCTTGTGCTCCAATCCGGGACCCAGGTTCCGCCAAGCGGGAACAGGATCGCATTGGGCACTCTGTCCAGGAGAGTGCGGCTGAACGTCAGAATGCGAAAAAAGCGGCGATGCGTCAGGCGCAGCAGACGGATATGTTTGGCGTGGATGACAGAAGGTTCCCCCATGAGCAGCGAGATTTGCGCCTGGGTGCCCCAATTGACGCGAAAATGCGTCGACGTTTTTGGATAGACGATCAGATGGTCGCCGGGGCGCAAGTCGCCGACCTTTGCCCCGGTCAGGCGGTCGGGACAACCCAACGGCCAAATCAGGTCCGACACCGGTCGCCCGGCAAGAGATGGACCCAGAGCGTTGCCGTAAGGCAGGATCGCGATGGCCGGACTTTCAGGCATCGGGCAGGTCGATCTCGCCGCGCATCAGGACGTATCCCTGGCCGGAAACCCGAATTCCGGTCATCGCATCAGCAGGGCCGACGCGCGTCACGCGGGCCTGTCCCGGGCGACCCATCCAATGTCCCTGCTGCGCAATGAAACTGTCCTTTTTCATGAGACCGTGATGCCACAGATAAGCCGCCATGGCACCCGTCGCCGAGCCGGTGAACGAATCCTCTGGAGGACCCGGCCGGGACAGCAGCAGGCGCGCAAACGTATCCCCTTCACTTGTCGCTCCGGCAAGCGTCACCAGAAACGGACTAACTCTTTCCCCATCTGCGTTGCCGATATGTGCGTTCAGGTCGGGCAGTGCGCTGGTATTCAGGCGAGCCGCCCGCAGATCGCCGTGGTCGCGCAGAACGGTGACACAGAACGGAAGCCCTGTCGAAACAACTTGGGGCGGGGCAATGATGGCGTCAGGCATCAGGCCGATTGCATGCGCAACCTGGTCGGCGCGGGGCAGCACGCCGAACCGCGGTGCGATCTGGGTCATTTCGATCTGTTCCCCGTTCAGCCCGACCTCGATAAGCCCCGCGCCGGTTTCAAGAACCATGCGATCGCCGGAAACCAGACCGCGCGCGCGCATCGCAGCCACGGTCGCGATCGTCGGATGACCGGCGAACGGAATCTCGCGATCGGCAAGGAAGTATCTGACCCGGATGTCAGCCACACCGGACGGACCTGTAAACGTGCATTCCACCAGCGAGGTTTCCCGCACGAATGCCATACATGTTTCAGAGTCAAGCGACGCGGCCTGATGCACGACCGCGCACCCGTTGCCGCAAAACGGGCGATTGGTAAACGCATCCACCCAGTCAAATCCATACGACGCCATGGCGGCCCTTTCCCGGTCTGAGGACCGCCCCCTGACTGTCAGTGAACAGGAACCGGCGCCAGATCGTTCTGGCGCGCCAGAATGAATGCCATTCGCCGGTCTGCAACCAGGGCCAGTTGCTGACCATCCGCGCTGTGCACGGCATAGAGGTGATCCAGATCGCCGGCTTCGTCGCGTACTTCCTTGGGAAGGTCGGCAACATCCACCGTTTTGACGTAGACGATGCGGTTGTCGATTTGGTCGAAATTGAACGGAGTGTTCATGACTTACCCTTTCCTGATACTGATTGTCTGCACCACGGTTTCCGGTACTGCGCGGGTCAGATCGACGTGCAGCAGCCCGTTTTCCATGATCGCTTCGCCGACCTCGACGCCATCGGCGAGCACGAACATGCGCTGGAATTGTCGCGCTGCGATCCCACGGTGCAGGAAAACGCGCCCATCACAGTCGTCGGACTGGCGACCGCGGATAACCAGTTGCCGGTCCTCCACGGTGATCGACAGGTCAGCCTCGGAAAACCCTGCAACCGCAAGGGTGATCCGGTAGGAATGATCCGACGTCTGTTCGATGTTGAACGGAGGATACCCTTCGTTTCCGGATTTTGACGACCGTTCCAGAAGGCGTTCCAATTGCTCGAACCCAAGAAGATGCGGGTAGGAGCCCAGAGTAAGTTTCGACACGTGTTTCGTCCTTTGATTGCACAAGCGACGGTTCGCACGGTCCCATTCTGGCAACCGTACAAGGCAAATATGGGGTGAAATCCGCGCCTTAACAAGGTCTAGGCTAAATCTTCTTCTGCGCGTATCCTACACTCCCAATCCGCAATGATTCTCGGTCGCCGCAATGAATGTTCAAACTGATCTGTCGATGAAAACCGACGAGGTTCTTATGGTTGAGCTGGAAGTGTTTCGCCGTCAGCACCGGGACCTGGATGAGGCGATTACGGCCTTGACCGAACGCGGAACTGCGGACCCACTGACCCTGAAGCGTCTGAAAAAACAGAAACTGATGCTGAAGGACAAGATCGCATTGATCGAGGACCGTCTGACGCCGGACATCATTGCCTAGCCGGTTGATCCGGTTATAGTGCGCGCTCTTCGAGAGACAGGGGCAGGCAATGGGTGACATCCACGTGGGACTGATCATGGGCAGCCAGTCGGACTGGGCAACCATGAAGATGGCCGCGGCTATTCTGGACGAACTGGGCATCGGTTTCGAAAAACGCATTGTTTCGGCCCATCGAACACCCGACCGGCTGTGGGAATACGGCAGGACGGCGGTGGCGCGTGGACTGAAGGTCATTATTGCCGGTGCAGGCGGGGCTGCGCATCTGCCCGGTATGATGGCCTCGAAAACGCGTGTGCCGGTGATCGGAGTTCCGGTGCAGACAAAGGCATTGTCGGGCGTGGATTCACTCTATTCCATCGTGCAGATGCCGCGCGGGTTTCCGGTGGCGACCATGGCGATCGGTGCGGCAGGCGCCGCCAATGCCGGACTGATGGCAGCCGGCATTCTTGCCTTGCAGGACGAAGACCTGGCAGGCCGTCTTGATGCATGGAGAGCCGCACTGTCCGACGCGATACCCGAGGAGCCACAGGATGACTGAACCTCTGGCGCAAGGCGCCGTTGTCGGCATTTTGGGCGGCGGCCAGCTGGGGCGTATGCTGTCCGTTGCCGCCGCGCGTCTTGGCTTTCGCTGCCACATCTTCGAGCCGGGCGCCAATCCTCCGGCTGGGCAGGTTGCCGACATGGTGACAACGGCATCATACGACGATCACGACGCACTGCGATCCTTTGCGGCGGATGTCGATGTAATCACCTATGAATTCGAAAACATCCCGACCCGGGCCCTGGATGTTCTCGAGATCAATCGTCCGATCCGCCCCGGACGCGAGGCTCTAAGGATCAGCCAGGACCGGCTGACGGAAAAGACGTTTCTGCAGGGACTTGGCCTGGCAACGGCCCCATTTGCCGACATAACCGATGCCGACAGCCTTGCCGAGGCCGTCGCATCCATCGGAACCCCCGCGATCCTGAAAACCCGGCGCTTCGGGTATGATGGCAAGGGGCAATTCCGACTGAACGCGGCGGACGATGCGGCGGCGGCCCTGGCGGACATGTCGGGCGCCCCGGCCATTCTCGAAGGTTTCGTGGATTTCACGCACGAGATCTCCGTCATCGCCGCGCGCGGGGTTACCGGCGAGGTCGCGTGTTTCGATCCCGGCGAAAACCTCCACCGCGACGGGATTCTGGACAGGACGACCGTTCCCGCGCGCCTGTCACCGGCCCTGCGCAGCGACTCCATCCTGATCGCGGCGAACATCCTCAATGCGCTGGATTACGTTGGCGTTCTGGGCGTGGAACTCTTCGTGACGCCTGACGGCCTGATTGTAAACGAAATTGCACCGCGTGTGCATAACTCGGGCCACTGGACCCAGAACGGCTGCGCAGTGGATCAGTTTGAACAGCATATCCGGGCAGTGGCCGGCTGGCCGCTCGGCAACGGCCAGCGTTATGCGGATGTGATCATGACCAACCTTATCGGTGAGGACATGCGCAAAGTGCCGCAACTGGCTGCCGAGCCGGATACAGCCCTGCATCTCTACGGAAAGACAGAGGTGAAACCCGGCCGCAAGATGGGCCACGTCAACCGCATCACGCGCAAACACTGACACGGACTCCCGCGAAAGCCACGGGGCTTTCGCGCGCAGCAACGAGGGTCCGTCGGGCCCGAGGCGCTGCGCCCTGTCCTACCGGATAAAGCGCCGGGCGACATCGCCATTCATGAAACTGATCCGACCACCGGATATGGTCGCCGCAACCCGCTCGCTTGCGGCATCCAAAACGACCAGGTCCGCCCTTTTTCCGACTTCAAGCCTGCCGCGGTCGGTCAACCCCAGGACCCGTGCCGGCCCCGAGGACACCAGCCCCCATGCGGTGGCAAAATCGCAGACCCCGCTGCCCGCCAGTAACAGCGCGGCACGCCTTGGGCTTGGATAGTGATAGTCCGAGGCCAGCGCGTCACAAAGTTCCATGGCAATCAGGTCCAAGGCGCTGACATTGCCGTTGTGCGAACCGCCACGAACGACGTTGGGCGCACCCAGAACCACGGCGTCGCCGCCGGATCGCGCAGCTTCCGCCGCTTCGGCCGTTTCAGGAAATTCGGATACCCTCGCCCCTCTTGCGCGCCAATGCTCCCGGTCGGCCGCCGTCTTGTCGTCGTGGCTGCCCATACGCATGCCCGCCGCGGCAAGGACTCTGGTCAACCGATCCAGCGCCGCAGGCACCTCGCTGCCCCGTTGGTGCAAGCTTTGCAGCAGTTCCAGATGACGGTCCGGGTTTCGCCCTGCCTTCAACGCCTGACCCGTCAGGCGTGGCGGCTTGCGACCCGCCGCGAGACGGTCATGCGGCAGATGATCGTTGAACACCACATAGGACACACCCCAACGGGCAAGTCGATCCGGCAGGTCATCATACGCATCCAGCAGATGGGTCTCAAAGCGCAATTGCCCGATCAGGTCGGTGACCAGACTGCCGCGCACGTCCCGAATTGCGGAAAACACCTGATCCGCGAATTCTGGTCCCCGTAATCCGCCCTCCCAACTGCAAAACTGCGCCAGAACCGCGGTGGTGATGCCATTTGCCGCCAGTTCGGCTTCGACCGCGATAATCCCCGCAGACATCTGCATCATGGCCCCCCGGCGCGGGGCCAGATGCCGCTCGAACCCGTCACCGTGCGCATCCACGATGCCGGGCAGAACCAGATAGCCGCTCAGGTCGATTTCACGCCCCACGGCGCTCTGCACGATCTGCCCGCACGCTATCGACAGGCGCTCTTGAACCAGCCCAGATCCCGGCAGTAAAACCCTGGCCCCGACGATATCCAGCGCCAGGGCGGTCATTTCCGCGGCTCCCACAAATCCGGATTGGCGCAATCGCGGGTTTCACAGACCGTTTCGATGGTTCCAAACACGGCATCCATCCAGGAAATGTCCGGATCGAACCGTCCGAACTCGATGAAATGCAGGGCCTCGGCAATGACGCGGGGGTTGTTCATCATGAATGTATGCGTCACGGGCAGCTGGATATGGTCTGCCATTCCCTCGACCATGGTCGAGCGGACGGAGACCTTGCCATCGTCAGGGCCATCTATGAGTGACGAAAACACCGGGTTCAAAGTCGACGTCCCTGCGATCACGCCAAGCGGAAAATCAACCGGAGGCAACCGGCGCGGCAGGCTGCCCGGACCGGTACCGAGTTGCATGCCCGCCGGGCCGTTCAGCAACCCGAATACTTCAAGATCCCCCAGTGTATCCACCAGTTCACTGCCTTGGTTGGGCGGACCCAACATCACCACACGGCCCAGCCCCTCAGGATGTCCGCGGCGCAGCCAATAGCGGATCAGGATACCACCCATCGAATGGGCGACAAAATGCGCGGTATCATCGCCACACAGGGCCATGGCCGGCGGCAGCGTCTGTTCCGCCAAAGCGGGAATCGGAAGGTCGGTCGAGGGATAGCCGGGACGGACCACCCGGTAACCCCGGTTGAGAAACACCTGTTCCATGATTGCAAATGAGGCCTCGGTCCGTGCCAGCCCGTGCAACAAAACCACGCAATCGGCCCGCACCGGGGACGACGGAACCAGAATGAAGATAAGAACAACCGCAAGTCGCATACGCGCCGAATACGCGGTAATCCGACCTGTGAAAAGTCACTTGGCGGAAACCGGCCATTTACTCGCGGCGGATCGAAAGCCCGATTCCGCCGAGCACGAGCAGCGTGGCCAAGGCCAGTCGCAGACTGGCCGGCTCCTCCAGAAGTACCACACCGCCAACAAGGGCAATGACCGGCGCCACCAATTGCACGGTTGCCGCAGTCGACGGCGTAAAGCGCGGGACAACCGAATACCACAAAGCATAACCCAACCCTGACGTCACGCCACCGGACATGGCTGCCAGAGCAAGCCCCGGCATCGTAATGACGGTGCTGCCAGGCAAGAGCAACGGCGACACCAGGACCAGCGGCAAAGCCAGGCAGAAATTCGCGGCCGTCCCGGAAAGCGCGTCTGGCTCGCTGCGCCCGGCCAGGGAGTAGATCGCCCAGCCGGCACCGGCCGCAACCATCAACGCCGCGCCAACCGGATCTGCCAGGCTTTGGCCCGATGGCCAGAGAACCCAGGCCAGCCCACCCATTGCGATGGTTGCCCCAACGATTTGCCGCAGCATTGGCGCGGTGCCGCGTATTGCGGAAAAGGTGAACATCGTGATCTGCACGACCCCGAACAGAATCAACGCGCCCAACCCTGCGTCCAGGGTCATATAGGCACCGGAAAACCCGATCATGTAGAGAACGAGCGATCCGGCACCAATGGCGCGGCGAGCCTGCCACAGCGGCAGAACCCCGCCTCTTGCCCGAACGAAGACCACCAGAACAACCGCCCCGGTCAGAACGCGCACCACGGCAAAGCTGGCCGGATCAATAGCGCCGCTGTCGATCGCGACCCGATTCAGAACCGAGTTGGCCGCAAAGGCCGTCATTGTCAGCGTAGTCAACAGGAACAAGCGCATCGCAATGGAATAGCGTGCTTTTTCCGGGCTGAACACCACGAAAGTCAACGGTCTCAGAACGCAAAAAGGGGCCACCGACCGGTGGCCCCAATTGAATGGTCACAGCTTCCTTTGAGAAAGCAGTGCTTACATCATGCCGCCCATGCCGCCCATGTCGGGCATGCCGCCACCGGCGCCTGCG
>CAYGNE010000167.1:0-7867 GCA_964351155.1 uncultured Rhodobacterales bacterium
CCGGCGCCGATATGTGTGCTGGACGAGGTCGACGCGCCGCTGGACGATGCCAACGTGACCCGGTTCTGCGACCTGCTCGACGAGATGTGCCGCCAGACCGACACCCGGTTCCTGATCATCACCCACCACGCGGTCACCATGAGCCGGATGGACCGGCTGTTCGGGGTAACCATGGCCGAACAGGGTGTGTCCCAGCTGGTATCCGTCGATCTCAAGAAAGCCGAGGCGCTGGTGGCCTGACCACCTTATCTGAACGTTCCGCTGGCATTGGAACGGTTGCCGGGTGACCGCGATTTGCAGAACCACGGCCCGGTTGTCATCATCGAAAGACAGTCAGTCGGGCCGTTCCGGACCCTATGCGGCGAAAACCGGATCATGGTCACAAATCATACAAAAGGCTTGAAACCGCGAATGTGAATTGCACACAGTCCGCGGCCTTTTTCTGCTTTGGCTCAACTGCGACGGACTTCCATCCAAGGGTCCAGGGTGGCCTTCGGACCCTTTGCACAAGATCCGCATAGGCGCGTTCAAGAACGAGCAATTCTTCGTCGGCCACCCGCGCGTTCCGCGCATTGCGCTCTTCCGGATTACCACCGCCATTCTCGCCTCCACGGCGCTCATGATCTGCCCAAACCAGCGAAACGCACCTGAAGATGGAATGGCAGCTTTGCCTCGCGATCGAAAGAATGGAGCGGGCAAAGTTGAGCGGCTGCCTTGATCCGGCTGTCCGGACCGGTCTTATAGCCGTGACAACAGGTCCAGCGTCGGCCAAGCATCGGCTGGCAGGCCCAGGCGGGCCTGTTCGGTCTGAACCGCGATACGGGTCCGTGCGCCGAGAATGCCGTCGATTTTGCCCACATCGTGGCCGCGATCCTGCAACTTCGTCTGCAAGGCTTTCATCTGCGCGCCCGACAGGCCGGTGTCGGGGTTGCCCGCATCATAGATCGCCGCGCCTTCGAGCCGCGTGGCGAAATAGGCGGCGGTCATCACGTAGACAAAGCTCTGGTTCCATTCGAAGTAGACGTTGAAATTCGGGTAGGCGAGGAAAGCCGGCCCGTTGCGCCCCTGCGGCAGCACGATCGAGGCAGGCAGCGCGGCGGGACCCGGATTGCCCTCGCGCACCTGCACGCCCAGGGCTGTCCACTCGGCGACCGTCCTGGTCTTGTCGATGCCGGTCTGGGTCAGGTCCAGCCCCTGCGGCAGCCGCACCTCCTGCAGCCAGGGTTCATCGGCGCGCCAGCCCAGCGCCGCAAGCATCCGGGCACCCGACATCAGCGCATCGGGGGCCGAGGTCTTCAATGATACCTTGCCATCGCCGTCGCCATCCATGCCGTTTTCCAGGATGTCACCGGGAAGCATCTGGACCATGCCGATTTCCCCGGCCCAGGCTCCGGTGGTTCGCGCGGGATCGAATTCGCCGTTTTCAAACAATTTCAGGGCGGCGAAGATCTGCGGGCGGAACAGGTCGGGACGGCGGCAGTCATGGGCCAGCGTGGCCAGCGCGTTCAGCGTGTTGAAATCACCCTGAAAGGCCCCGTAATCGGTTTCAAAGGCCCAGAAGGCGAGCAGGACACCGCGCGGGATGCCGTACTCGGATTCTATCCGGTCGAATACGGCATCGTAGTCGCGGGCATTCCTGCGGCCCCGGTCGATACGATTCTGGGAAATCAGGCGGCGCGAGAATTCCACGAACGGTTTCTGGAACACCCCCTGCGCGCGGTCGGCCTTGATCACCTTGGGATCGGGGCGGACCGTTTCAAAGAACTGCTCGACGGTGGCCGCATCATGTCCCGCCTGCAGTGCTTCCGCCTTAAGCCCGCCGACGAAATCGGTAAAACTCCCGCCGCAGGAAGCGAATGCCGGTCCGGTTGCGGGAACAAGGGCAAGGAGAAGGAGCAGCAAACGCATGTTACGGGTTCCGTTACTTCGGTTCGGATCAGACTAGCGTCAGCGCGCCCAGACATGCAATCGCGATGACCACCGCAAAGGCTGCGGACCATACGCGCCACAGCATGGCGATGGCCGCGTCGACGTCATCCGCGCCGATGTCGCGCCGGGCGCTGCCATTGACCCATGCGAGGTCCCGCATCTGGCCGTCATAGCTGCGCGGGCCGGCCAGGGCGAGGTCGAGCGCGCGCGCCATGGCGGCCTCTGGCCAGCCGGCGTTGGGCGACACATGGCGGCGGGCGTCGGCGGTGATGTCGGACCATTGTCCGGCATGACCGGACAGAACCGCGATCAGCAAGCCGGTCAGCCGCGCGGGAACCAGGTTCAGCAGGTCATCCAGCCGTGCGGCGGCCCGGCCAAAATCGCGGTACCGCGCGGTGCGATAGCCGATCATGCTGTCGGCGGTGTTGACGATCTTGTAGATCAGCAGGCCCGGCAAGCCACCGACCATAAACCAGAAAGCAGGTGCGATCACCCCATCGCTGAGGTTTTCCGAGGCGCTTTCGATGGCTGCGCGGGCGATTTGCGGTTCGGTCATTCCGGTGCAGTCACGGCTGACGATCATGGCAACGGCGCGGCGGGCATCGGGCAATGACTGGCGGAGAGAATCCGAAACGTCGCGAACATGCTGCACCAGAGATTTCTGCGCCAGCAGGATGGCCGCGCAGAGAATTTCGACAACCGGCCCGAACCGGGCGAGTATCAGGCCCATTCCCAGCGACAGGCAAACAAGGATGAGAACCGCGAATGCGCCCCGGGCTTGCCGGGCCGTGCCGGTGTTCAGGCGGGTATCCAGCACGGCCACCACCCGCCCCATCAAAACGGCGGGATGGGGCACGCGGGTCCACAGCCAGCGCGGCTCTCCCGTGACCGCGTCCAGTGCCATTGCCAGCGCGAGAACGAGCGCCGTGCTCACAAAGCCTCCGACAGGCGGTCCCAACCGTTTTCAGGCGGCAGGCCGAGGCGCAAATAGCGTTCGGAATAGGGAAAGATGCGGGACCAGATATGGTGCCGGGCGAGTCGGTCCTGCCATGCGCCGGCGTCATCCACCTCGTACAGCCGAAAGAGATCGGTCCCGCCGACCAGATCGGCGCCGCGGTTCAGAACCACGCGATCCAGTCGCGCGGCGTCCCGCGCGAGCCTGTCGCGGGTGCTCTCGGCCCAGTTGGTGTCGCGCAGCGCCGCGGCACCAAGGGACAGCGCCGGGCCCGAGACCGGCCAGGGCCCCAGCATCGCCGCCAATTGGGTGATCGTGTCCGGCGTTGCGATGGCAAAGCCGAGCCGCAGCCCGGCCAGGCCCCAGAACTTGCCAAAGCTCTTCAAGACGACACGGCCGGGTTGGGTGGCACATTCGATCAGGCTCGCATCCGGGCAGACGTCGCAGAAGCTTTCGTCAATCACGGTCAGCGGCGCATCCGCATCCGAGGCCGTCCAGATACGGCCATCGGGATTGTTGGGATGAACCAGCACCCGGGCATCCGCGGGGGCGCTTTCCGTGACGCTCCAGCCGTGTTCGGAAAACGCGGCGGCGTGTTCGTTGTAGGTGGGTGTTTCGATCCGGACCCGTCCGGATGCGGCGAGGCCCGGAATGCGCGCGATCAGGGCCGAGGCGCCGGGGGCCGGGAGGATGTCTGCGGCTTCGGGAACCGACCAGAATTCGCGGGCGGCGGAAATCAGCGCGCGGTGTGCGGCCTGATCGGGCAGCGCGGTCCAGTCCTGCGCGCTAAATCGCGGAACGGGATAGGGTATCGGGTTGATTCCCGTGGACAGATCGAGCCAGTCCGCGCGCCGGCCGCCATAGCGAAGAACGGCCGCATCAAGCCCGCCACCGTGGTCGCGTATGGCTTGGGAATCGGTGTTTTTGGGGGCGGACATATTCAGAAAGCCGATCATGAAGCGGAGATTCTGGGCTGTTTCAAGCGGATTTTTGCCGGTTTCACAAGGATGTTGTCGTAGGGTGAAGCACCTTAGGCATTCGTTAAGGTTTTGTTAAGAGAATGGGAAGATCAGGGTATTCAGGGGGAACGGCACGCGTCTGATAGCAAAAGGCAAAACATGTGCCCAGTAAATAGAATGAATGTGCTTATCGTAGAAAGTAAGCCCGAGCTTGGGCTGTTATGGCGGCGTCATCTGGAGCGCCAGGGTGCGGATGTGACACTGGTCCACAGCCAGGAAGCCGCGATCATGGCGCTTTATGGTGAGGAATTCGAGATCATTGTGCTCGATCTGGTGCTTGACCACGGCAGTGCTCTGGCGGTCGCTGATTTTGCCAGCTATCGCCACCCGGATGCACGGGTCATCTTTGTCACCAACACGACTTTTTTCTCGGATGGATCAATCTTCGCGCACTCGCCGAATGCCTGTGCCTATGTGCAAAGTGAGACACCGCCCGAAGATCTCGCCGCGATGGTAGAGCATTACGCGATCCCGCGCTGACCCCTTCCATGGGGTTCATGCCAGTCGATGACCGGATTGATGGGAATAATCCGGTGCGGATTGATGGTGTTGTGGCTGTAATGATAATGCCGCACGATATGGTCCATGTTGACCGTTTCCGCGATCCCGGGCCATTGATAGAGTTCGCGTGTAAATCCCCAGAGGTTCGGGTAATCCATCAGCCGTTTCCGGTTGCATTTGAAATGCAGGTGATAGACCGGATCGAACCGGACCAGCGTTGTGAACAGACGCCAGTCGGCCTCGGTCAGCGTGTCCCCCATGAGATAGCGGCCTTGTGACAGCCGGTCCTCGAGCCAGTCGAGACTGTCGAAAAGCGGACCGACTGCGGCGTCATAGGCGGCCTGGCTGGTGGCAAAGCCGGATTTGTAGACCCCGTTGTTCACCGTGTCATAGATGCGGTCATTGACCGGCGCGATGGCGGCGCGCAACGGTTCGGGCCAGAAATCCAGATCGTTCCCGGTTACGCTGTCAAAGGCCGCGTTGAACATCCGGATTATTTCGGAGCTTTCGTTGGAGACAATCGTACCCTGCTGTTTGTCCCAGAGCACCGGAACCGTGACGCGACCGGAATAGGCCGGATCGGCGCGGGTATAGATCTGGTGCATGTAATCAGAGCCGAACAGGTGGTCACCGGTTGCCCCGAACCCGCCGGTTTCAAAGGTCCAGCCCCTGTCCAGCATGTCGGGGTGCACGACGGACACGGACACATGATCGCGCAGCCCCTTGAGTTGGCGAAAGATGAGGGTTCGATGTGCCCAGGGGCAGGCCAGGCTGACATAAAGGTGGTAGCGCCCTGATTCGGCAGCGAATCCCCCGTTGCCGGTTGGGCCCGGGCTGCCATCGGCAGTCACCCAGTTGCGGAATTTTGCCGACGAGCGCTGAAATTTTCCGCCCGTCGATTTTGTGTCGTACCAGCTGTCCTGCCAGACGCCGTCCACAAGTAGGCCCATATCCGATAACTCCTGTTTTTACGGGTCTCAAGCTAGTTCGCGGGCGGCGGCATTCACAGTTGAGACAGCGCGCAGGCACCGTTCATTCGCGCACAGGACACCGCGCCGGTGCTTCCTTTGCGCAACTGTTCGCTGATGGAAACAATCTGTTACCTTGCTGTGACTTGATTTTGTTCAAACCCACGGCAGGCTGAACGGGTTGCTTGGGGAGATTTGACAAGTGTCGACTTTTATTTCGGATGATATTCGTACGCAGATGAGCGCGGCCCGCCTTGCGGGATTGAAAAAAACCAGCAGGCACAGGGTTCTGGTCGGGGACCGCTATTTTCCGGTCCTGCGCCTGTGGCAGGGCGGGTTTTCCGTCGAAGAAGAGACCGCACCCGCATTGCGTGGGCTGGTCGATCTGTTTGATGGCGGGCGGCATCTTTATCAGTGCCTGATCATTGCCTCGGAATCCGAGGCAGGTGAACGTCGCTATGAATTCAAGCGCAATACCGCCGCCGCAGACAAGGCGCCGCTGGATCATTACCGCGAACCAAATGCACCATTGGGACTGCTGGGCAGGGACTGACGCTCAGGGGCGGATCTCGACCGATGTGCCATTCGCGGTCAGCGACCAGAGCCGCTCGATCTCCGGGTTGGAGAGCGCGATGCATCCTGCCGTCCAGTCGCCCGGCAGCGTAAAGCCGGTGACACCGTTCGGCTGGCCGTGAATGAAGATGTCGCCGCCCGGGTCGATCCCGGCGATGCGCGCGCGCGCGACATCTTCGGCCTGCGGATAGTCGATGCCCAGCGACAGGCGATAGGCGCTTTGCGGATTGCGGCGGTTGACGGTGAACAGCCCCTCGGGGGTCTTGCCATCGCCCTGCTGATGTTTGTCGCCTTCCGGCGCAAAGCCAAGCGCGATTTCGGCACGCATCACCACCGCGCCATTCAGGGTCGCGGTCAGTTGACGTGCGGATTTCTCGATCAGGATGTGATCGATGCGGGTCGCGTCAGGGGCCATGGGCGGGGCCGGCGGTTGTGGTCCATATCGATGCCAGGCGAACCATGTTGCCAGCATCGACACGAGAATGACCAGGAGGATCGCCGCGCGACCCATATGTTACTGAAGATCCGAGAAGGCAGACCGGAGACGGTTGCAGGCCTCTTCCACCCGGTCCCGCTGTGTCGCCAGGTTGAAGCGCTGGAAGGTTTCACCGCCAGCACCAAAGCCCGGCCCGGGCGAGGCGGCGATACGGGCGTCCTTGCGGACGCGTTTTTCAATCTCGGCATAGCTCATCCCGGTGCCGGCAAAATCCACCCAGGCGAGGTAGGTGGATTGCAGCGGCATGGACCATACCCCGGGTATTTCGCGGATCGCGGCATCGAACAGGTGCCGGTTGCCGTCGAGATGTTGGATCTGCTCATCGACCCATTCCGCCCCGGCCTCTGAATAGGCGGCGGTGATCATCTGGATACCCAGCGCGCTGGGATAGTAGTCCAGCGTGCTGAGCCTGTGTTTCATGGCGCTGCGCAATTCGGGGTCCGGGACGATCATGTTCCCGGTTCGCTGGCCGGCGATGTTGAAGGTCTTGGAGGCCGCAGTCAGGTACACGGCCCTGTGCCGGAACTCCGGGGCGGCGGCATCCATGGGGACAAATCTGTTGCCCGGCATGATCAGGTCATGGTGGATTTCATCAGAGACCAGCAGGAGGTCATTGCGCTCGGCGAATTCCGCGACAGCGCGCAATTCTTCGCGGGTCCAGACGCGACCCGACGGATTTTGCGGCGAACACCAGATCAGCATCTTTTCACCACCGGTCAGCCGGTTCTGGGCCTCGTCCAGATCGAGCACATAGCTGTCCCCGTCGCGCACCAGCGGGCATTCGACGACCCGGCGCCCGGTCTTGTTAATCTTGTGGGCGAACTCGTGATAGACCGGAGGAAAGATGACAATCCCGTCGCCCGGATCGGTCCAGACATCCAGCGACAGGGCGATACCGTTGCCCAGCCCCTGCGTGGTGAGTATCCAGTCGGTGTCGATATCCCACCCGTGCCGCGTTTTCATCCACCACCGTATCGAGGCGAGGTACTCGGGATACTCCCAGGAATACCCGAACACGCCCAGTTCTGCCGCGCGATGCACGGCATCGATGACGCAGGGCGCAGTGGCAAAATCAGAGTCCGCGGTCCACATCGCCAACCCGTCGGAAGCGTTGACGCCGAACAGGGTTTCCATTCTGTCCCATTTGCTGCTGTTCGTGCCGCGCCGGTCTATCGGGTCGTTGAAACTCATGAGGGGCTCCTTGGTTTGGGCGCCAAGTTATCCGGAATTTCTGCCGGTTCAAGGGGCGTTGCGATGCCGGCCCCGATCGCCTACATGAACCAGCATGAAACGACCGATCCTGATCCCTCCAGACCCGCGCATGAAAAAGATATGCGCGCCGGTCGATGATATCACCGGCGAGCTGAGCAAGCTGGCCGACGACATGCTGGAAACCATGTATGACGCGCCGGGCATCGGGCTGGCC
>CAYGNE010000168.1:0-7821 GCA_964351155.1 uncultured Rhodobacterales bacterium
CTGGGCATCAACAACCCGGTCGAAAACTATCTCGAGGCGCTGGAAACCGAAGAACCCGACATTCTGGGCATGTCCGCCCTGCTGACCACCACGATGCCCTACATGAAAGTCGTGATCGACACGCTGATCGAACAGGGCAAGCGCGATGACTACATCGTTCTGGTCGGCGGCGCGCCGCTGAACGAGGAATTCGGCAAGGCCATCGGCGCAGACGCCTATTGCCGGGATGCCGCAGTGGCGGTCGAAACCGCCAAGGAATTTGTCGGCCGCAAACACAACCGGATGGCGGCCGGGTAACGCTCAGCCGCGCCGACGCATCGCGAACAACCCCGCGAGCGCCGTCAGCCCGAATAGCCAGCTGGCCGGCAACGGCACTGCCGCGATGTCGGCAGACACCAGCGACACATTGTCGATCCCGATCGTGTCGCCACCGTCAAACGCGTCGGTGGCGATGCCGATCCGGAACACATCCGACAGCAATGCGGTCCAGTCGGTCTGGCTGACGCCGAAAGTGGCCGCATCAAAGGTCATCGAATAGCTGACCCAGGACCCGGTCGCATTTGACACGACATCCCCGATCGCATCTGGTGTCTGGTTCGACGGGTTGCTGTCTCCGGTTCCGAACAGAAGAATGCGCCCGAAGCTGTCGAATGTGCCGCCGCCGCCGGAAAAGGCGCGCAGATCAAAACGCAGCGTGCCGCCGTCATATGCCGTCAGGTCACCGCTGAAATCCGGGCCGAAAAAGGCGCCGGATGCAAACCCGTTCACCCCGCCCGCACCGGTGTCCGTCACTCTCACATGTCCACCCGGATTACCGCCCGCGTTGGAATAGCTCAGCGAACCTTCCGGCACGTTGCCGGTCCAGCCCTGGGCATCGGTATCGAACGTGTTTGAAATTGTTGCCGCCCATGCTCCACCAGCCGGCAGGCAGGCAAGGGCCAATACAGATATGAAACGTCGCATGGCGTCCCCCAAATTCCACTTCGAATGCCGATGAGCATAGCATAATTTTCCGGATTCGTCCCGGACGCCACCCGATCGCGAAATCCGGTTTGTCGCGAACCGGGGGCAACATGGCGCATCCCAGCTTGCACATCCTGCCCTGCGCCCACAGATTGTACCTGTCGGCAACAGGGCACGCATGGACATGACCCCCATCAGCGATACGGAACTGACCGACTCCGGTCTCGCCGCGACGGGCCGGGGTTCCATCCTGCTGATCGCCTGCGGCGCGCTGGCGCGGGAAATCCTCGATCTGAAAACGCGCAACGGGTGGGATCACATCGACCTGACCTGCCTGCCCGCGTCTTATCACCTGCACCCGGAGAAGATCCCGCAGGCGGTGCGCGAGGCGGTCGCAAAGCACCGCGAAACCCATGAAGACATCTATGTCGTCTATGCCGATTGCGGCACCGGCGGGCAGTTGCAGGCCACCTGCGCCGAGCTGGGGGTCGAGATGGTCGAAGGCCCGCATTGTTATTCGTTCTTTGACGGCAACGCACGGTTCGCCGAAACCGCCGAGGACGAGATGACGGTGTTTTACCTGACCGACTTCCTGGTCCGGCAGTTCGATGCCTTTGTCTGGAAACCCATGGGGCTGGACCGGCATCCGCAATTGCGGGACATGCTGTTTGGCAACTACACCAAGCTGATCTACCAGGCGCAGACCGACGACCCCGCGCTGACCGAAAAGGCCCGCGAATGCGCCGCGCGTCTGGGCCTGGACTTTGAACGCCGGTTCACCGGCTACGGTGATCTGGACACCACGCTCGCGGGGTGGGCCAGGCGCTAAGCGCCGCCTGAACCGGTCTCACATCGGATGCGCAATCCTCATTTTGCCAGCACGAAGCTGCCTGGCGCGGGTTCGATGGATTTGTACTTGCCGCGTTTGGCGGGTTTGCGCGGGGCCACCATCTTGCCGTCCTTGGCTTCGAGCCAGTCGGCCCAGTAGGGCCACCACGATCCCGGTGTCTCGGTCGCCTTGCCCAGGAAACCCGCCGGGTCCGCCGGGTAGTCCTTGCTGGTCCGGAACCCGTATTTGGCGCGTTCCGCCGGCGGGTTGATCACACCGGCGATGTGGCCCGACCCGCCCAGAACGAACTCGACCTCGCCGCCAAGGATCTGCGTCGCCGGATAGATCGAGGTCCAGGGCGCAATGTGGTCTTCGGACGTGGCCAGAACGAATACCGGCGTCTTGATCTTGCTCAGGTCGATCTTGACCCCGTTCATTTCCAGCCCGCCGGGCTGGCGCAGGCGGTTCTCCAGATAGACTTCCTTGAGATACCAGAGCAGCATCGCCGCCGGAAGCCGCGTGGAATCCGCGTTCCAGTACAACAGGTCGAACGCACGCGGTTTGCGGCCGCGCAGGTAATTGGCCTCGAAGAACGACCAGATCAGGTCGTTCTCGCGCAGCATCGAGAACATGTCCTGCAGGTGATAGGCTTCGAGATAACCTTTCTCCTCCATATGCGCGCGCAGGGTCTCGAGCCTGTTGTCGTCGATAAAGACCCCGATCTCTCCGACATTGTTGAAATCGACCATCGTCGCCAGCGTCGTGGCGGCATTGACCCGGTCGTCGCCGATGCCGGCAAGGTAGGCCAGCGTCGCCGTCACCAGGATGCCGCCGATGCAAAAGCCGAGGATGTTGGCCTTTTCCTCGCCTGTGATGTCGCGCATGGCGTCCAGCGCGGCCAGCGGGCCAAGGGTCATGTAATCGGCGAAATCCTTGTCGGCATGTTCCTCGGTCGGGTTGATCCACGAGATCACGAACACCGAGTGTCCGCGCTCCAGCATATAGCGGATCAGGCTGTTCCTGGGCTGCATGTCCAGAATGTAGAACTTGTTGATCCAGGCGGGCACGAACAGGATCGGAACGCTGTGCTGCTCGGGGGTGCGCGGATGATACTGGATCAGCTGCATCAGCTCGTTCTGAAACACGACCTCGCCTTCGGTTGTGCCCAGGTCCTTGCCGACGGTGAAGGCGGTCGGATCGTTGGTGGCGATGTCCAGACGCCCCTCGCCCCGTTCCAGGTCGTCGAGCATGTTTGACAGGCCTTCGCGGAAACTCGCGCCCTTGGTGTCGATCAGCGTCTTGCGCGCCGCGGCGTTCGTCAGAAGATAGTTGCTGGGCGACAGGGCGCTCAGCAACTGCCGGGTGTAGAAGCTGACCCGCATGTGGTCACGGGAGTCCTTTGGCAGCTTGTCCAGCAGGTCGTTGGTTGCCTCTTCAAAGGCCAGGAACATGTCGCGATAGGCGCGCGATACCGGGTCCTTGGTCCAGTTCGGGTCGCTGAACCTGCGGTCGCGCACGCTGTCCTCGCCCTCGGTTCCGCTCAGCAGGGCCTGCCAGGAGGACAGGATCGCGGTGCCGGCCTTCATCTGCGCCTCGACCAGTTTGCCGGGGTCCTTCAGCATGTCGCTCCAGACGGTTCCATAGGCCTTGGCCAGGGTCTGGGCGTCCATCAGAGAATATTCCGCGCCGCTGGCCTGTCTGAGTGCGCGCTGATGGATCTGCGACAGGGCCGCCATGGTGCGGGCCGTCAGGTCCTGCATGTCCGCCGCGGCCTCTGCCACTTCGGCGATATCCGTTGCCTTGGTCGTGTCTGTCATCTTGCGCGCCTCATCCTGTGAAAGCCAATGTCGCCGGTCGGGCGCATCCTTGGCCCGTTTCGGCGCAAATTGCAGCATCGCAATCTGACGCAGGGTCACCCGGCCGCCCGGGCGGCGCGATGCCGGCCAGCACGGTCCGGCGGTACGATACGGGCAGGCTAGGCCCCGGGCTCATCGACGATCAGGATGTGCATGAAACGCGGGCCATGGGCGCCCCGGACGTTTCGGGCTTCGATATCGGCCGTGCCGCTGGTGCCGGTGACAATACACAGGTTGCGCGGCTGCTCCGCCGCAGTCGGTCCCGCCGCCAGAAAAGCATCCTCGAGATGGGCCAGAAGGGTGTCGGCGCGCAGCACCACCAGATGGTGCAGCGGCAGGAAGTTCAGCAGAACCGGCGCATCGCTTCCGGAGCGGAACACGACCGACCCGGTTTCGGCGATGCCGAAATCGGCGCAGGTCAGCGCGACGGCGCCGTCGGCATCAACGGTCGGCGCGGTGTCGATATCCTGCCAGTTCAGCGACGTCAGCGCCGCGCGCGGCTGAAGCGTGATCCGGCGAGCGAGACCCTGCCCGTCGAGATAACCCGAAACCGCGGCGGGCAGTGCGGCCATGTCCGGAACCATTTCAACGGTTGCGGTTACCCGTTCCGATGTCGCCTTTTCGATGAACCGCTGCAGAAGGGTCTGCCCGGCAAACTGCGGCTGAAACGGTGCCGTATCGGCGATCAGGCGCAACGCCTCTGCCCTGATATCCTCGCCGTCAGCAGGGGTGCCGTTGGCCCGGCGGATGCGTTCCAGAATGTCGTCCCGCGCGCTCATTTTCCCGCTCTCTTCGCGTATTGCTGCATGAAGGTCCCCGCCTCGGGGGCGGGCAGGTCGCGGTAATCGGTCCAGCCGCCGGCCAGCGGCGCGGACCCGATCCGCCCCCGCCCCCGCGCCAGGAGCCTGAGCGCCATCACCCCTGCCCCGGCCCCGAGCCGGTAGAGCGCGGGCCGCGCGGCCAGCCAGCCCCAGAGCCTGAGCGCCCAGCGCACCCGGCCAGGTGTCAGGTTCCGTTCGAACTGGCGCGCGCGCAGCGAACGCAGCATGTCGGGCAGCGGGATGTTGACCGGACAGACCTCGTTGCAGCGCCCGTTGAGCGTGCAGGCGTTGGGCAGATCACCCGCCGCCTCGAGCGAGGTCATGGCCGGGGTCAGAACCGACCCCATGGGACCGGGATAGACCGCACCATAGGCATGGCCGCCCACCGCAGAATAGACCGGGCAATGGTTCATGCAGGCCCCGCAGCGGATGCAGCGCAGCATCGGCCGCAGGAACTGACCCAGCATGTCGCTGCGGTGATTGTCGACCAGCACGATATGCATGTTTTCAGGCCCGTCCGCGTCGCCCGGCCGTTTCGGTCCGTTGAAGAACGTGGTGTACTGGGTGATCTCGGCCCCGATCGCGGCGCGGGCCAGAAGCCGCAGGAAGACCGAAACATGCGCCATGGACGGGATGATCTTTTCGATCCCGACCGTGACGATATGGGTTCTGGGTGGCGTGGTGGTCAGCTCGGCGTTGCCCTCGTTGGTGATGGTGACCACCGAGCCGGTATCGGCAATCAGGAAATTCGCCCCCGAGATGCCGATATCCGCATCCAGGAATTTCTGCCGCAACTCGCGCCGCGCGCTTGCCACCAGCGCCGTGACGTCGGTGCTGTTGGGCGGGTGGCTGTGCCTGGCGGCGAACAGGTCCGCGACCTGTTCGTGGGTCTTGTGCATCGCCGGCATGACGATGTGGCTGGGCGGGTCGCCGGCCAGTTGGATGATGTGTTCGGCCAGATCGGTTTCGATCCGTTCGACCCCGGCATCGGCCAATGCCTCGCCGATGCCGATCTCTTCGCCCAGCATGGATTTGACCCGGGTCGCGGTTCTGGCGCCTTCGGCCTTGCAAATCCCGGCAACGATGCCACTGGCCTCGGCCGGGGTGCTGGCCCAGTGGACCCTGGCGCCGGAAGCGGTGGCGTTTGCCTCGAACATTTCCAGGTAATGGCCGAGATTGGCCAGCGTGTGGTCCTTGATCTTTTCCGCCGCCTTGCGGGTCGCGGCGTATTCAGGGAAATCCGCGATCACCTGCGCGCGGCGGCTGCGCAGAAGACCGGTGGTGCGGTCCAGCGCAATCTTGAGGTTCGGATCGGCCAGCGCCCGTTTGCTGTTTTCCTTGAACAGGTGCGAGGTCTGTTTCATTTGCCCTTGTCCCCGCACAGGCCCGGGCCGTCGGCCATGCCTGCGAGCACCTCGACGGTGTGGAACACCCGGACCCCTGCCCCCTTGCGGCTGAGTTTGCCGGCCATGTTCATGAGGCAGCCAAGATCGCCGCCCAGCAACGTATCGGCACCGGTGGCGAGCACCTTGTCGGCCTTGTTGGTGACGATGGCGTTGGAGATGTCCGGGTACTTGACACAGAACGTGCCGCCAAAGCCGCAGCATTCGTCATTGCCGCTCAGCGGAACGGTCCTCAGCCCGTCAACCGCCGACAAGAGCGCGCGCGGCTGGTCGTGAATGCCAAGATCGCGCAGCCCGGAACAGCTGTCGTGATAGGTCGCGACGCCGTCATAGCGGGTGTCGCCCGGCCGGAATTTCATCACGTCGGTCAGAAAACTGAGGATCTCCCAGGTCTTGGCCGAGAGCGCCGCCTGCCGGTCGCGCCACGCCGGATCATCCGCGAATAACGCGCCATAATGGCTGCGGATGGTCGCGGCGCAAGAACCGGATGGCGCGACCACGTAGTCATAGGGTTCAAAGGTTTCGATCACCTGCCGGGCGAGACGCCGCGTGGTGGCGTCATCGCCCGAGTTCAGGGCCGGCTGACCGCAGCAGGTCTGTGCCCTTGGCACCTCGACCTCGCAGCCCGCGGCCTCGAGCAGCCTGAGGCTGGCAAAGCCGATATTGGGACGCATCGCGTCGACGATGCAGGTCACAAGGAAACCGACCCTTGGCCGCTCTGTCATGTCCGCCTCCCTAGTAGGCCACCGAGGGCAACCACGTTACGAGCCAGGGGAACAGGAATACGATTGCAAGTCCCGTAAGCTGCAGGATTACAAAAGGAACGACGCCCCGATAGATGTCAAGCAGGCGGATTTCCGGCGGGCAGACACCTTTGAGATAGAACAGCGCAAAGCCGACCGGCGGCGTCAGGAACGAGGTCTGCAACGTGACCGCGACCAGGATCACGAACCACAGCAACGCCGGTTCGTCGATCGCCCCGAAGCCCGGGATGTCAAGCCCCAGCCCGTTCACGATCGGACGCATCAGCGGCAGAACGATCAGGGTGATCTCGATCCAGTCGAGCACAAAGCCCAACAGGAAGACGACGAACAGGATGAAGCAGATCGTGCCGATTGCACCGAACCCCGTGGCGGCGACGGTTTCCTCGATCAGGGCATCCCCGCCCAGTTCGCGCAGCACGTAGGAGAACACCGTCGCACCCAGGAAGATCGCAAAGATGTAGGCCGTGGTGTTGAAGGTCGAGATCAGCACGGTCCTGAGCTTTTGGAAGGTCAGCTTGCGATAGCCCAGCGCCAGCAGGGTCGCACCCAGTGCGCCGACGCCGGACGCCTCGGTCGGCGTGGTGATGCCGGCAAAGATCGACCCGAGAACCGCGAGGATCAGGGCCAGCGCGGGAAGGACGGCAACGGCCACTTCCCTGACGGCCGCCCAGTCCGGCGCTTTCGCCCCCTCGGGCACCGGGGCGGTTTTCGGGTTCACCAGGGCAATGACGAAGATATAGACGAGGTACAGCCCGCCGATGATCACGCCGGGAAACACCGCGCCCATGAACAGATCGCCCACCGACAGCGCCATCTGGTCAGCCATGATCACCAGCATGATCGATGGCGGGATCAGGATGCCCAGCGTTCCGGATGCGGCGACCACGCCGGTGGCCAGTGTCCTGGAATAGTTCTGCTGCATCATGGATGGCAGGGACAGGACACCCAGGAGCACAACCGAGGCCCCGATGATCCCGGTCGATGCGGCGAGGATGATACCGATCATGGTGACGGTGATCGCGAGACCACCACGGGTCTTGCCAAAGAGCTTCTGCATCGAGGACATCAGGCGTTCGGCCACGCCGCTTTCATCCAGCATGAGACCCATGAAGATGAACATCGGCAGCGCGACCAGGACCGCGTTGGACATGGTGGCATAGACCCGGTTCACGGTCGCGCCAAGCG
>CAYGNE010000169.1:0-7625 GCA_964351155.1 uncultured Rhodobacterales bacterium
TGGCACGGATCATCCGGGCGCAGCGCGGGCCGCTGGAACACGACCTGTCGCCGCACTGGGAAGGCGAAAAGAAACCGTTTACGCCCTTGTCGGTCTGGCGCGTTGTCTGGATCGCCGTGGCCGTCACCGCCGGATTGCTGACGCTTCAGTTCGCCGGCCTGTCCTATGCCCTGTCGACATCGACCGAACGTGTCGTCGGGCAGCTTTCGGTCATCGACAGCGGGCCGGTCGCCGAATTGCTGCGCCGTGCGCCGCCGCCGCCGCCGCCGCCGCCCACGCCAAGTGCCGAGGAACAGCTGAAAAAGGTCGAAGGGTTCCTTCAGCCTGAAATCGACGAGGGCATCGTCGAGGTGTTCCAGAAGGGCAATACGCTGATCATCCGGATCAAGGGTTCGGGCATGTTCGGGTCCGGTTCCGACAGGCTGTCAAAGGAGTTCACCGGACCGGTGGACCGCGTCGCCAGCGCCCTGAACGACGAACCGGGACCGGTGATCATCGCCGGCCATTCCGACAATGTCCCGATCCGCTCGTCGCGGTTCCCCTCCAACATGGCGCTGTCCCTGGCGCGCGCGAAATCGGTCATGGAACGCATGTCCGGCGTGATGGCGGACCCGGCGCGCCTGTCGGCCGAAGGCCGCGCCGACAAGGCACCGATCGCCGACAACGCCACGCGCGAAGGCCGCGCCCGGAACCGCCGGATCGAGGTGCTTCTGGTACGGGAGGAAGCCGGATGATGCGCAAGGTGTTCAAGTTCCTGTTCGGAACGATCTATTCGGTTCTGGTGATCGCGGCGATCCTGCTGTCCCTGCTGATCTGGTTCCTTGGGCCGCTGATCGGCTATGGCGACTGGTACCTGTTCGAAGGAATCATGACCCGGCTGATCACCATCGCCTGCATCTGGCTGTTCTTCCTCTTGCTCATCGGCTTCATCTTCTGGCGTCGCCGCCGGCGCAACAAGGCGCTGACCGAAGAAATCGTCGAGTCCGTCGACAACAATCTCGACGACATCATGGGCGAAGAGCTGACCGAGGTCAGAACCAAGTTCAAGACCGCGATCTCCGAGCTGCGCAAATCCAAGAACGGTCGGCGGCATCTGAGCGAATTGCCATGGTATATCGTGATCGGCCCGCCGGGTGCCGGGAAAACCACGGCCATCGTCAATTCCGGCCTGCAGTTTCCGCTCGCGGACAAGAGCGGCAAGGCCGCCGTGGGCGGTGTTGGCGGCACCCGCAACTGTGACTGGTGGTTCACCAACGACGCGGTGCTGATCGACACCGCGGGGCGCTATACCACCCAGGAAAGTGACTCGAAAACCGACAATGCGGGCTGGCTCGGGTTTCTCGACCTGCTGCGCAAGCATCGCGGGCGTCAACCGATCAACGGGGCGATGATCGCAATCAGCCTGTCGGACCTGTCCCTGCAGGACGAGGTGACCCAGAAAAGCCACGCGCTGGCGGTGCGTCGCCGCCTGAACGAGCTGCGCGAAAGGCTGGGCGTGCGGTTCCCGGTCTATGTCCTGTTCACCAAGGCCGACCTGATTGCAGGCTTCACCGAGTTTCACGACAATCTGGGCAAGGAAGACCGCGAACAGGTCTGGGGCTTTACCCTGCCGTTGGATCAGAGCCGTGGCGAGGTGTCGTCCATGGCGGGATTTGACGACGAATTCGCGTTGCTGCTCGGGCAACTCAATGCCCAGTCGCTGGAGCGGATGCAGACCGAAACCGACCCGCAGCGCCGCGCGCTGATCGCCGGATTTCCCAGCCAGATTGCGTCGATGCGCCGGGTGGCGCGCGAATTCCTGTCCGAAGTGTTCCAGGACAACCGCTATGAATCGCGTCACATGCTGCGCGGTGTCTACTTCACCTCGGGGACCCAGGAAGGCACGCCGATCGACCGGCTGATGCTGAACATGGCGCAAGCTTTCGGGATTGGCCGGCAGGCCATCGGTACCGGCCACGGCACCGGCCGCTCCTATTTCCTGACCCGGCTCTTCGAGGATGTCGTGTTCAAGGAGGCGGGTCTGGTCTCTGCCGATGACAAGGTGGAACGCCGCTATCGCTGGGCCAAGTATTCGGCGATTGCCGCGACGGTTATCGTGGCCCTGACGACCGGGGTCCTGTGGACGCGCAGCTATCTTGGCAACACCGAGATGATCGAACAGGCCGAAGAGCACGTCCAGGCGTACCAGGCTGCAGCCGCCGCGCTGCCGCCCAGCCCGGTGGGCGACACCGACCTGCCGCCGGTTGTGGCCGCGCTGAACATCCTGCGCGACATGCCCGGCAACCCGGTTCTGGCCAATCCCGACCCGGAACGGCGGTTGACCTATGGGCTCTATCAGGGCGAGGTCATCGGCACGCAGGCGGCGCAGACCTATCGCGGGGCGCTGAACCAGCGGTTCCTGCCGCGCCTGCTGCTGCGGCTCGAAGAGCAGATCACCGCCAACATGAACAACCCCGAACTGCTCTACGAGGCGCTGAAGATCTATCTGATGCTGGGGATACAGGGGCCGATGAACATCGAGCTGGTCAAGGACTGGATGACCATCGACTGGTCTCTGGCCTATCCCGGTCCGGCGCGTGCGCCGCTGCGCGAGGACCTGTCGGATCATCTGGATGCGCTGTTGTCCCAGCCAATGGAGGAACTGGCGCTGAACGGTCCGCTGGTCGACCAGGTTCAGGCGATCCTGCTCGAAATGCCGCTGTCCCAGCGGGTTTACAACGGCATCATCAACAGCCCGCAGGCCGTCAGCCTGCCGGAATGGCGCATCACCGAGGCCGGCGGCCCGGCCGTTCAGCGGGTTCTGGTCCGGTCGTCGGGCAAACCGCTCAGCGATGGCGTCGAGGGCATCTTTACCTATGACGGGTTCAACAACGTCTTTCTGAACGAAGCGGTGGACGTTGCCGCCCGCGTTGCGCGGGAAAGCTGGGTTCTTGGTCCGCGCGGCGAGGCCGAACAGACCGACGCGGCCCTGCTTGCCCTGAGCCGCGACGTGCTGAACCTCTATTACAACGATTACATCGCGCGGTATGACTCCATTCTCGGTGATATCGACATCATTCCGATGGAAAGCCTGTCGCATGCGGTCGAGGTCACCAACGTGCTGTCCGGCCCGACCTCTCCGATCGTCAATATCCTGACCGAGATTTCCAACGAGACCCGCCTGACCGAGGACCGCTCGGCGCTGGATACCAGCGAACTGAAGGAAGGCGCGAGCACCGTGGCCCTGATCGAATCCCGGTCGACCCTCAGCGTCGAGGCCCAGATCATGCTGGGGGCGCTGTCGCGCGCCGCCGAGGCCAGCACGGGTGAGCCGGCCAAATTGCCGGGCGCTTATGTCGAGGAAAGGTTCGCCTGGCTGCACCAGCTGGTCGCAAGACCGGAAGGTCAGCCGTCGCAACTGGATGAACTGATGGGATCGCTGACCAGCGTTTACCAGGCGCTGAACAAGATGTCGTTCAGCGGTGTCGGAAACAGCGCCGAGGGCGGCGCGGCGATCCAGCAGTTCCAGCAGGCCGCCAGCCGTATCGACGGGCCATTGCAACGCTGGGCATCACAGATCACCACCGGGTCGTCCGGCATTGCCGCGGATGGCACCCGTGCCTCGATCAATGCAAGCTGGCAGGCGAGCGTTCTGCCGTTCTGTGAACAGGCGCTGAGCGACCGCTATCCGTTCAACCGCCGGGCACGGGCGGATGTGGCGATGCAGGATTTCGCCAAGCTGTTCTCTCCCGGTGGGCTGATCGACGCATTCTTCAACGAGAACCTGCTGAAATTCGTCGATACAAGGACCCGGCCCTGGACGTGGAAGCGGGTCAACGACGTCGACCTGGGCATATCGCAGGCCGTTCTGGAGCAGATGCAATATGCCGCCGAAATCCGCGATGCGTTCTTTTCCGGTGGCCCCAACCCGGCTGTCCAGTTCCAGATCACGCCAGAGGCGCTGGACCCCAAGGCGAAATCCGTCCTGTTGGAAATCGATGGTCAGGATGTCGGTTTTGCCCATCGGGGCGGGCAGCCGAACCCGGTCGCCGTGACCTGGCCCGGATCGGTCGGCCTGGCGCGCGTCTCGTTCCAGCCGGATAAGAAGAACATCGAAAGCACGCTGTCACGCGACGGCCCATGGGGCTGGTTCCGCCTGCTGGATGCGGCCGAGGTGCGCCGCACCAATGTTTCTGACCGCAAGCGGGTCATCTTCAATATCGGTGGCCGGATCGCAATTTTCCAACTGCAATCGGGGTCTGTCCTGAACCCGTTTGCCCTGCCGGCGCTGGCCAAGTTCAGCTGCCCCAAGTCGATGTAATGACCGCGGGGTTCGGTGCCTTCGGCAAGATGCCTTCGGTCGGAGATTTCTTCCGCCTGAACAGCCCCGCCGGGTTCGTGTCGGTCTGGGATGACTGGATACAGCGCACCATGCTGCTGACCCAGACGGCGTTGGGCGGGGAGTGGGACAGCCGATACATGTCGGCGCCGATCTGGCGCTTCAGCCTGTCCGCCGGACTGGCGGGATCGGACCGGATCATGGGGGTCCTGATGCCGTCCGTCGACCGGGTCGGGCGGCGGTTTCCGCTGACACTGATGGCGGCGCTGCCGGCTGCGGGCCCTGCCGCGCGGGACCATTTCCGCGCGGACGCGGTTTTCGAACGCCTCGAAGACCTCGCCCTGGACGCGCTCGAAGACGATATGACCCGCGACGGGCTTGAACGGCGTCTGGCCGAGATCGACCCGCCCCGATCCTGTGACCAGGCCACGCTGCGCAGGAACGGGCACAGCGTGACCCTGACCCGCAAGCGGGATCAGAACGGGTTGTTGCCGGACTTGTCCGCCGGGCTTCTGCAGGACCATTGCCGCACCCCCAGCCTCTGGACCGCCGTGACCGACGAGGAACAGCGTCTGCTGGTCTGTGACGGGATGCCCGAAGGGCCGCACATGCAGGCCCTGTTCGATCTCGATGCCCCGGCCTGGCAAGAGGCTGCGACGGCATGAGCGGACACGCGATCCGATACAACGCCAAGAGCCATGTCGGTCTCAAGCGCAAGGTGAACGAGGATGCGGTCCTGGCGCTGCCCAACCAGGATATCTGGGTGGTGTCCGATGGCATGGGGGGGCACGAGGCCGGGGATTACGCCAGTGCGCTGATCGCCGACACGATCGCGATGATCCCGACCGGGCTGGAGCCGCGGGCACGGATGCATGCGCTGCGCCATGCCATCGGCTCGGCGCACCGGATCATCCGGCGCGAGGCCGATGCGCGCGGGCGCGGCGTCATCGGGGCGACCGTGGCGGCGCTGATGCTGGCCAACGGGCATTTCGTGGCGCTCTGGGCCGGTGACAGCCGGATCTATCGGTTGCGCGGCGGGCGGATCGAGATGCTGACCACCGATCACTCTGCCGTGGCCGAATTGGTGCTCGCCGGACAGATGACCTGGGACGAGGCCGAACAGCATCCGCAATCCAATGCCATCACCCGGGCTGTCGGGGTTGGCGAGACGCTGGAACTGGACAAGATCCGGGGCGAGGTGCAGCCCGGCGACCGCTTTCTGATCTGCTCGGACGGGCTGACGAAATACGCGACCTTCGACATGCTGCAGGCCGTGCTGGCGAACCTGCCGATCGAAACCGTGTCAGACCGGCTGATCGAGATTGCCCTCACTGGCGGGGGCGCGGACAACATCACCGTGATCGTGCTGGACGTGACCTGATGTTTCAGGGGACCGCCGTCACCAGGATGCGGCTGTCCAGCGACTGAATCGCGGCCTCGTTGGTCTCGACATTGTCCTGCAGCGCCCGCGCGTACCCGCTGGCGGATTCCGAGGTCGGGCGCAATCCGTCAAACAGCGGCTCCGCCGAATGAAGGACGATGATCTTGCTCTTGCCCAAGGTGCTGTCATCGACCCGAAAGGCCAGTCTGCCATTGCTGGCGGCAGCGTCCAGGTCATAAGCCACCCGGACCCGGACTTCGCCGTCCCGGCCCTCGCGCAGCGCCGCGACGGAATTGTCCTGCCTGTTCAGGTTGGGCAGCAGGTGAAACACGTTGCCCGACACATCCAGGATCGACACGGTCAGGTAGCCGTCTGTGACGTCCGCGGGCAGCACGATATCGATCACCGGGTTCTCGCCGACAAAGAACCGGCCCGACGGGTTGGGTTCGTTCCTGTCCCCGACGATGAATTCCACGCCGATGCCGCCGGACGGCGCGTCGGGCAGGTGGGTTTCCAGCAAACACAGGGTCGGGTTCAGCACCTCGACGTTCAACGCCACGTTCCGCTGGGCGGCAATCGCGCGGACCGCGTCAAACAGCGCGATCCGGGTCGAGGTCTCCGCGACACGCCCGGTCACGGCGACGTCGGTCTGCGGGCCATACCCGACAGAAGGCACGTCGACCTGCGCCAGCGGGCCGCAATCCGCAAGATCATCCAGCACCGATTGCACGTCCGCGGCGGACAGGAACACCGGGATCAGTGTCAGGTCCGCCGACCCCTGGAGCGCGCCGGGCAGGGTGGTGGCAAAAACCGAGGAAAGACGGTCATGTAGGTCCTTGTCTGTCGTGCTGCCGGTCAGGCGGGCGCTGTTGCCATCAACCTCAAGCCGCCATTCGTCCAGTTGATCCAGCTGATCCAGTGTCGCCAGCACATCCTGGCCCCAACTGTCGGCAATGTCGCCCGTGGCCAGTGTCAGGTCCGCGGTGCCCGATTGCCGCGACATCAGACCGCTCAGCGCGGTCTGAACCTGCTCGGACGGCACATGGCCGATGGCGTGCGGGGGGGCGTCCCTTGGCTGTTCAACGATCAGCGAATAGGGGGCCGCAACCGGGTATTTCGGTCCCAGCAGCCCGTCGAACGCCCCGGAAACATATCCGCCGACACCGCCGGCAAGCAGCAGCAGAACCAGCAGCCCGGCGATCAGCCCGCCCCGGGATTTTGCCGCGGGTTCGGGTTGTGCCGGCGGGGGTGGCGCCGGGGCCCGGTCGCGCACCGGTTCCGGCGCAGTTTCCGCCCGGCGTGGCGGCGGCGCGATCACCGTCGCGTCCGGGTCGACCCCGTCTGTCGGTGCGCGCAGGAACTCCAGCACCGCGGCGGCCGATTGCAGGCGTCGATCCGGGATCGGGTCGGTCATGCGGTCGATCAGGGTCTTGAGCGGTTCCGGCACACCCTGCGTGTCCAGCGGCTCGCCCTTTTTCCGGACAACCTCCATCGGGTTCTTGCCGACATCGGGCGACTTGCCGCGAAAATTCGCCAGAAGCAGCGCGCCCAGCGAATAGATGTCGGACCGGGCATCGGTCTGCCCGCTCAGCTGTTCGGGGGCGGCATAGGCGTATTTGCCCGCGAATTCATTGCCGACGATTGTTTCCGCGCCCGGGTTGGTGTCCTTGGCGATGCCAAAATCGATGATCACCGCCTGCGCCGGATCGCCGCCCTTCAGGATGATGTTGTCCGGGCTCAGGTCACGATGCACGATGTTGCGGCGGTGGGCGGCTTCCAGCCCCTCGGCCACGCGGCGGCAGACCACGAGCAGGTCTTCTGCCGGCATCGGCCCCTGTTTCAGTTTCTTGTCGAGCCCCGGCCCGTCGACATAGTCCATCACCAGATAGACCAGCCCGTCCTGGGTGCGGTGGTTCTCGGAATAGC
>CAYGNE010000170.1:0-7568 GCA_964351155.1 uncultured Rhodobacterales bacterium
CGTCTTCCAGATACTGTTCGGAAAGGGCCATGATGCCACCTCACTGATCTCTAGCTGCGGGGGCTGCGCAGCGCCCCAAGCGCTAGCTAACTGCTCTACAGGCCGGGGCGATCCCCCGTGCTCATACTAGATATGGTGCGTTGCTTGTGATCATCTGGCAACCCCCTATTTCGGGGGGACACGCAATAAGTTGTGGATAGGGTACAAATTTAACCAAAATCTCGAGGAAACGTGAACAGGCCTGATCACTGTCCTCGACAGATCGGAACACATGCGCCTATCGCGTCGCGTCGGACCTCACGTAGAATCCGGAATGGCGCGGCAGCGCCGCAATCGGGTCACTTGCCGGCCTTGGCCTCCAGTGCCGCAATCCGCGCCGCCAGCGCTTCGTTTTCCTCGCGTGCCTTCTGGGCCATGGCCCGCACCGCGTCGAATTCTTCGCGGGTGACAAAGTCGCGATCGGCCAGCCAACGGTCCAACAGCGACTTCATTGCCGTTTCCGCTTCGTCCTTGGCCCCCTGCGCCACGCCCATCGCGTTGGTCATCAGCTGTGAAATGTCGTCCAGAATCTTGTTGCGGGTCTGCATCTGTCTTCTCCGTTTCGCGTTGGCCTCTATATGGGTGGAGAACCTCACCGAGACAAGGTTGACTTCCACCTGAGTCCAAAGGCAATGAAGCGCGCATGCAGGCAGCCCTTCGATTTCCAGATCTTTCGCCGGACCTTTTTTCCATCTCGCTCTTCGGCGTGGAATTTGCGCTCCGTTGGTACGCGCTGGCATATATCGCCGGCATCGTGATTGCCTGGCGTCTCGGCGTCATGGCCGTGCGGCGCAACAGGCTCTGGGCACAGGACACGCCACCAATGTCGCCGGCACAGATCGAAGATCTGGTGACCTGGATCATCCTGGGTGTGATCCTGGGCGGTCGATTCGGATTCGTGCTGTTTTATCAACCTCATTACTACCTGCAGAACCCGGCAGAGATTCTCAAGGTCTGGCAAGGTGGCATGGCCTTTCACGGCGGGTTGCTCGGAGTCGTTCTCGCAAGCTGGCTGTTCACGGCCCGGCACGGATTGTCACGGCTTTCGGTCGCGGATCTGGTGGCCCACACGGTTCCCTTCGGATTGTTGCTGGGCCGGCTGGCGAATTTCATCAACGCCGAGCTTTGGGGACGACCGACTGATCTGCCATGGGGCGTGATCTTTCCCGGCAACGCCGCACAGGATTGCCCCGAAATCGTCGGTCTTTGCGCGCGCCACCCGTCGCAACTTTACGAAGCGCTGCTGGAGGGCGTGCTCCTTGGCGCGGTGCTGTTGTGGCTTGTCTATCGACGCGGGGCGCTGAAACGCCCCGGTCTGGTCGCAGGGACCTTTTTTGCCGGTTACGGACTGGCCCGGTTTCTGGTCGAGTTTCTGCGCCAGCCCGATGCGCAGTTCGTCACCCCGGGCAATCCGTTGGGGCTGGTCTGGCATGTAAACGGGTATGGGCTGACCATGGGGCAGATTCTGTCACTGCCAATGCTCGCATTGGGACTCTGGCTGATCGCCCGGGCCAGGCGCGGGACCGCGATATGACTTTGAAACGGCTGATCCTCGATCGTATTCGAATGGACGGGCCGATCAGCATCGCCAGCTATATGACAGATTGCTTGCTGCACCCGACATTGGGCTATTATTCCACGCGCGACCCTTTGGGCGCAGGCGGCGATTTTGTCACGGCCCCTGAAATCAGCCAGATGTTCGGCGAACTGGTGGGGCTCTCGCTGGCGCAGGCATGGATCAATCAGGGCCGCCCCGCCCCCGTGACACTTGCCGAACTGGGCCCCGGACGGGGCACCCTGATGGCAGACATTCTGCGGGCAACCCACATGGTTCCCGGATTCCACGAGGCCGCGCATGTCCATTTGGTCGAAGTCTCGCCGGTTCTGCAAAAAGTTCAGGCCAAAACCCTGTCCGGCCACCAGGTCGAGTGGCTGCAGGATGCCGCCGACCTGCCCGAGCAGCCCCTGTTGCTCGTTGCCAACGAATTTTTCGACGCCTTGCCGATTCGACAATTTGTCCGATCCGGCGATGGCTGGCGTGAACGCTGTGTCGGAGCCACGAGGGAAGATCTGGTGTTTGGACTTGCCGGGGTCGCGCATATTCCCGAACTGTCCCACCGCATGGCTGACACGGGAGATGGCGACCTCGTAGAGACAAGCAGCACGGCGACGCCCGTCATTTCCGCGGTCGCGCGGCGAATCGCAAAACACGGGGGAGCCGCACTGATCATCGATTACGGCGACTGGCGATCATTGGGCGATACCTTCCAGGCGGTGAAAGGGCATGAAACAGTTGACGTTCTGACCGGGCCCGGACAGGCCGATCTGACCGCGCACGTGGATTTCGAGGCATTGGCGCATGCAGCCCGAGACGCCGGATGCGCCCATACTCGCCTGACAACACAGGGTGTTTTTCTGGAACGGCTGGGGATTACGGCCCGCGCGCAGGCGCTGGCGCAGAACCTGCGCGGCAAGGAACTGGAATCCCTGGTGACCGCACATCGCAGGTTGACGCATCCGGATGAAATGGGAAACCTGTTCAAGACGCTGGGCCTCTACCCGGCCCAGGGTCAACCACCACCCGGATTGGAACAATGACTCTGGAAATCCTGACTGCAGAAAGCTTGGCGCCCTTGCGGCACGGGTTCTTTACCCGGCGGGGTGGTGCGTCATCGGGCGTGTTTTCCGGGCTGAACTGCGGCACCGGTTCGTCCGACCAGAGTGACATGGTGGAAATCAACCGATCACGCGTGGCTCAGGCGATGGGTGTCGCGCCCGAAGTGCTCATTTCAGTTCATCAGGTCCACTCGGCCGAGGTGGTCACGGCAACCGGCCCTCTCCCGGACAAACCCCGTGCGGATGCGATTGTAACTGCGACGCCGGGCCTGGCGCTTTCCGTTCTGACGGCGGATTGTCAGCCGGTTCTGTTTGCGGATCCCGATGCCGGTGTGATCGGCGCGGCGCATGCCGGCTGGCGCGGAGCGCTTGACGGAGTACTCGATGCCACGCTGGACGCGATGGTCGCATTGGGCGCGGCACGGGAAAGCACGATTGCGGTGATCGGACCGGCAATCAGTCAACGCGCCTATGAGGTCGGGCCTGAGTTCCTGGACGAATTCCTTGACCACGACCCGGATAACGCCCGGTTCTTTGCCAATGGAACAGGCGACAGGTATCAATTTGACCTGCCCGCCTACGGGTTGCACCGCTTGCGCAGCGCCGGGATCGGCCATGCCGAATGGACCCGGCATTGCACACATTCCGATGCCGACCGGTTTTTTTCATATCGCCGAAGCACACAGGCAAAGGATGCGGATTATGGCCGCCTGATTTCGGTCATTCGGCTCTGACCGTTCCCCGATTGCGAATGCGGCCCGTGCCTCATTGGCCTGCCACAATCTGACAGCTGTGAATTGCACGCCGCTGGCTCCAAAATCCCTGATATTTCGACTTTTAAGAGACCTGGAGTCGATCCCCTTGCCGTTAACGAATGTGTTTCGGCTTTGAAAAAAGGCGCAGCCTTTCCCCACAGAGGACAAATCCCTGCCCGAATCCGATGTCAGTTAGGGTTCAGAGCACAGATGACAGGGCGTCCCCGCCCAACAAGGCAGGAGAATAACACTGATGAAGAAAACGCGTTTCATCAGGTCGCTGATCGCGGTGGCCAAAGACAGCGAACCGCAGATGCCATGGATGCGTGCCACAGGCCGCAGTAAGCCGGCACCAATTCGTCGTCACAACTGAAGTTTGGGCACACGCAGGAATGCCAGGCCCAAACGGCCAGCAATCGCAAACCGAGCATCGCTTGCACGACCAGTTGCCCGCCGCCGGACGCTGCCCCCGACCGGCCGGGAGCAAAACTCCGCCCCGCACTGCGCGGGGCGGGGTCTAGCCCTCTGAACTGCTGGAAAAAACAGACATAAGACGGTGTTAAAAATCTGTTTTGAAACAATAATCACAGGAGCAACAGAATTGCCGAAGATTAACCAAACTGACCTGGGAATCGTTGACAATTCGACTGGAATTTGGGCAGAATTATTACCATGTGAACGAGTAAATCTATTGTATGAGTTTGTGTTGTCGGTGGGGGCCGGCGCAAATTCGACCCGCAAGGAAAGGGCCGAAACAAAATGACGATCCCCACTTCGCTGACCCGCGCGGCACAACGCGCGATCCAGACAACCACTCCGTTGACACACGACCCCGCAGCGCTGCGTAGCCAGCCCAAGCCGCAGTTGCGCCGCTATGATGTGAGCGCGTTGTTGCCGAACGGGGAAATCGCCGAAACGCGCCATATCGCGCCGGCCCTGCCGCTGTTCGAAGACGCGTTCTGTGCCTTTTCGCGTGGCTCCATGGTGGCGACCGATATCGGACCGATCGCGGTCGAGGATCTCTTGCCAGGCGATCAAATTGTAACGACGGATGGCGCCGTCGAACCCCTCATCTGGAAGGGCAGTACGACCCTTGTGCCCGGTCGCCCGGGTCCGCAGGGCCGCAACCTGCGCCTGACACGGATCATGGCGGACAGTTTCGGAATGGAGCGCCCGATGTCCTATGTCATTGCCGGCCCGTCCGCGCGCCTGTTGCACACGCCGCATCACTTGCGCGCCATTTCAGGCGGCGAGCCGATGCTGACACCCGTGCAGGAGTTTCAGGACGGCATGAACGTGATCGAAACCGCCCCGCCCACGGCCGTTGAACTGTTTCACCTGTGCCTGCCGCGCCATGCGGTAATCCGGGTCGCGGGCCTGGAGTTTGAAACCTACCACCCCGGGCAGAACGCGACACGCGTTCTGAGCCATGCAATGCGGTCCGTTTTCATGAACCTTTTCCCGCACATAAGCCAGGAAAGCGATTTCGGCGCCTTGGTTCATGCCCGCGCCGGTGACGGCCAGATGGATGCGATCAGCGCCTGACCGCCATGATCAGGCGCTGCGGCTCAGTCGTTCTTCGAGGATGTCAAAGGGGACACCCGGTTCGTCCTTGGCCCGGCGGATCACCAGCGACGTCTTGACGCTGGCCACATTTGGCGTGGTCAGCAACTCGCCGGTCAGAAAACTCTGAAAACTGCTCAGGTCCGGGGCTGCACATTTGAGGATGAAATCGACCTCGCCGTTGAGCATGTGGCACTCGCGCACCAGCGGCCAATTGCGACAACGCTCCTCAAAGGCGCTCAATTCGGTTTCGGCCTGACTGTCGAGTCCGACCATGGCAAAGACCTGTACCTCGAACCCGAGTTCACGCGCGTTGACATCCGCATGGTAGCCGCGGATCAGACCCGATTCCTCCAACGTTCGCACCCGCCGCAAACAGGGAGGGGCCGAAATTCCCACCCGTTTGGCGAGTTCGACATTTGTCATGCGGCCATCGGCCTGCAACTCCGACAGAATCTTGCGATCAATCGGATCAAGGCGTGTTGCGACCATATTCTGCTCCCCCGAAATTTCCGTTTCTTATAACAGCGCATTGTCCACACGCAATAATATTTCGTCACCGCGCAATATTCTTCGCACTGTGTTTTCCCAGCCGCGAACGAGGCATTCGGGGCTTTAAGCCCGGCGGGTCCATCGCTATATCCGCAAGCCGATGGGCAATTCGCCCGGACACCGTGTTGGATTGGGGGAAGTCATGGGCGAAACGCGTCACACAAAGGTTCTGATCATCGGCTCCGGCCCGGCCGGCTACACCGCCGGCGTTTACGCCAGCCGCGCAATGCTGCAGCCGCTTCTGGTGCAGGGCCTTGAACCCGGTGGCCAGCTCACCACCACCACCGAAGTCGAGAACTGGCCCGGCGACACCGAGGTGCAGGGCCCCGATCTGATGGTACGGATGGAAGCCCATGCCAAGGCGATGGGATGCGAAATCGTCGGCGACATCATCACCAATCTGGACCTGTCCCAGCGCCCGTTTCGCGCCGACAGCGACAGCGGCACGGTCTATACTGCGGACGCTGTCATCCTCGCAACCGGTGCAAGGGCGAAATGGCTGGGCCTGCCGTCAGAGGAAAAATTCAAGGGGTTTGGCGTCTCCGCCTGTGCAACCTGCGACTGGTTCTTCTATCGAGGGCAGGAGATCGTTGTGGTCGGCGGAGGGAACACGGCGGTCGAAGAAGCGCTGTTTCTGACCAACTTCGCCTCAAAGGTCACCCTGGTTCACCGGCGCGACGAATTGCGGGCGGAAAAAATATTGCAGGATCGTCTGCTGAAGCATCCCAAGATCGAACCGATGTGGTTCCACACCCTGGAAGAAGTCGTCGGTTCCGACACGCCTCTTGGCGTCGAGGGCGTCCGGGTCAGAAATGTCCAGACTGACGAAATCTCGGATATCCCGGCAAAAGGCGTGTTCATCGCAATCGGCCACGCCCCGGCAAATGAACTGGTCAAGGATGTGCTGGAAACCCATATGGGCGGCTATGTCGTGACCAAGCCGGACAGCACGGAAACCAGTATCCCGGGCGTCTTTGCAGCCGGCGACCTTACCGATCACAAATACCGGCAGGCGGTGACCAGCGCCGGAATGGGCTGCATGGCCGCGCTGGAGGCCGAGCGTTTCCTCGCAGAGCACGAGTGACCCTCGGCCCCGTGGGCCGGGTGCGCTCTGCCGCCTTACCCCACCCTGCGACGACTCTCTGGCGCCGGGCGCAATCGCCGCTTTCACCATGACGGGCAACGCGCACTCGACACCGCGTTCAGCGCCCAATGCGCCCGCGTCGCGGTGAAATACCGTCTCGGCACAGACCGAATGAGGCCGGGAACGGAGTTGGACAACAAGATGCGGGCAGATGGCTGCACAGCAGGGCGGGAATCCGCGCTAAATCAGCCCTGGCGGGCAAAAACTGGCTTCTGCGCCTAGACTTTCGCAATGCTCTGGGTCTATGCCGCGCCCGACCGGGTTGTCCTGACCCACGGACCACATGCACAAACGAAAGTGTTAACATGACGATGCTAGCCAATCTGGCTCCGATCTCCGAGCTGTACGTTTCCTATGACTCGGCGCAAAAGCTCAAAGTTGAAGCGGGCAACCTGAAAAGCCATGACCTGACCCCGCGCCAGATCTGCGATCTGGAGTTGTTGATGAACGGCGGTTTCAGCCCCTTGAAAGGATTTCTGAGCCAGGCGGATTATGACGGTGTCGTGGAAAACCTCCGGCTCGCCGACGGAACCCTGTGGCCCATGCCGATCACGCTCGATGTTGGTGAAACCTTTGCCGAAGGGCTGGAAATCGGCGAAGATATTGCGCTGCGCGATCAGGAAGGTGTCATTCTCGCCACCATGACCGTGACCGACCGCTGGTCGCCGGACAAGTCGCGCGAAGCGGAAAAGGTATTCGGTGCAGACGACATCGCGCATCCGGCCGTGAACTATCTGCATCATACCGCTGGCAAAGTTTATCTGGGCGGGCCGGTGACTGGCATCCAGCAGCCGGTGCATTACGACTTTCGCGGGCGCCGCGATACTCCCAACGAGTTGCGCGCCTATTTCCGCAAGCTGGGCTGGCGCCGCATCGTGGCGTTCCAGACCCGCAACCCG
>CAYGNE010000171.1:0-7539 GCA_964351155.1 uncultured Rhodobacterales bacterium
CGCCATAGGAAATCCGGGCCGACGCGATCTTGTCATAGGTGATCTCGTTCTGGCGCGAGATGTCCTCGGGCCGCACATATCCGGTGACAAGCAGTTCACGCAGCTCGAAATTCACGCGCAACTCCTGCGAACCGGAAATCGCAAGCACACCGTTTGGCAACACATCGACAATGGTCGCGGCAACCCGCAGAGTGAGCTTTTCCTTGCGCTTCACCGATCCTTTGCCACTGGTCTGACTCGCGGAATTCAACTCCACCGCGTCGGCCATGGACGCACCTTCCGGCAGCTTTTCATCCAGCCGCTGCGGCAACCCGAACAGATCTCCCATACCCATGCTTTCGGATCCGTTTCTGGACCGGGCGGTGTCGTTGCTGATCTCGGCCTTTTCATCGATTTCGATGACCACGGTCATGATATCGCCCTTCCTGATGGCACGGCGGTCTCCCAGCAACGAATTGCGTGTCCCGCTCCACAGGGACGCCTGGTCTACGGTGCGCTCGGGCTGCGTTTGCAGCGGCAGGCCCGGCAGCAACATCGCCACGTGCTCGGGTGTCTCGGTGTTCGGCGTGAACGACGGCGCCTTGCCCAGGTGATCCATACGCCCGCAGGCGGTAACGACGACAAGACCGGCGCATGTCAGCAGGCGGAGAGACTTGGATTTATTCATCATTGAACCTCGATAGAGCCATCAGGCCGGATGCGGCCGGTCACGGTGGCGCGCGACGACAGATTCATCGCGCGAATGGTTTCACCGGGAGCGCCACGGCCAAGCGATCGCCCCTCGGTCGCAATGCGCAGCGGTCCTTGTACAAAAACCAGCATCACGATGTCGTTCCGGCTGACGATTGCCGGTGGCCCGACGTCGCCAGGCCGGACCGGGCGCCCGGGGTAAAGCGCGACGCGCGCTTCCTGGCCGACGAGTTCGCGCAGGGCAGAGATTGCACCGCTTACCTCGACCTCCTTGGAAACCAGGTCTTCCGCCCCGATGATTTCCTTGGCCCGAATGGTGCGGACGGGCACCAGGATCTCGGCAGAGAGATCCGGTGCCGCAAGGATCAGCGCTGCTGCCATCAGCCTTTTCATCACCGCACCTGCGTGGTTGCGCCCATCATCTGGTCCGCCGCAGAGATGACCTTGGCATTCATCTCGTAACCACGCTGCGCCTCGATCAGTTCGGTGACCTCGCGCACGGCATCAACCGAACTGGCCTCCAGGTAACCCTGACGCAAAGTGCCAAGCCCGTCTTCGCCGGGCGTGGATACCAGTGCGGGTCCGGATGCTTCGGTTTCCAGAAACAGGTTGCTGCCAATCGCTTCAAGACCCTTGGCATTGGTAAAGGCGGCCATCGAGAACTGTCCCAGCAACTGCCCTTCGGCACTGTCGTCGAAATAGGCATAGACCTCGCCGGCCGAGTTGATCGACACGCTGCGCGCATCGGTCGGGATGACGATCTCCGGTGCCACCGCGTGCCCGTCGCTTGTCACGATCAAACCCTCGGCCGACCGTTTCAGGCTGCCGTCGCGCGTATAGGCCGACTGGCCGCTGGGCAGGGTCAGTTCAAGATACCCGTTCCCCTCGATCGCGACGTCCAGGTCATTGCCCGTCGCACCCAGCGCACCCTGGGCCAGATGCACGGTGACCGCGCTGGCGCGCACGCCGAGACCAAGCTGGATTCCGGTCGGCAGCACAGTTCCGTCGGATGCATTCACGGTTCCCGCGCGGGACACCTGCTGATAATGCAGGTCGGAAAACTCGGCCCGCCGCGCGTTGTATCCGGTGGTGTTCATGTTCGCCAGGTTGTTCGAGATCGTCTCGACACGCATCTGCTGCGCACTCATCCCTGTGGCTGCGATCTTCAAGGCCCGCATGACAAGTCTCCTTCTCTATTTGATCAGCGATTTCACCGCATTGCGGATGCGTTTATCCTCGGAATCCAGAAAGCTCTGGCCCATTTCATAGGCGCGCTGCACCTCGATCATGCGCGCCACCTGCAGGATCGGGTTCACATTGGACCCTTCGACGAAACCCTGCAGGATGCTGGCCTGATCGGCCGGTTCGGTGCCGTCATCTGCCTTGAACATCACCCCGTCCTCGCGAACCAGACCAAGCGGGTCGGCCGGTTTGAACAGACCGATCTGGCCCAGCAGACGTCCGTCGGAACTGAGTGTGCCGTCGGCCGCGACGCTGATGTCCGGCAGGCCGGGTGGAATGAACACCGGCGCACCACCGGAATCCATCACCCGGTTGCCGTTCAAGTCGACAAGGTCACCGTCGGCATTTGTCGAAAAGCTGCCAGCGCGGGTCAGACGTTGCCCGGCTGGGGTCTCGATCATGAAGAACCCATCACCCTCAATGGCAAAGTCGAAGGTTCCATTGGTCTGGGTCAGGGCCCCCTGATCCAGGGATGTGTTGGGAATGCGGGCACGGCTCATCGACAAAGAGGCCTGGTCCGGTCCGGATTTCACGAATTCCGAGAAAATCAGACCTTCCTGCCGGTATCCGGTGGTCGCCGCGTTGGCGATGTTGTTCGCGATGATCCGCATTTCGTTCATCAGCCCGGATTGCCGGGACAAGGTGACGTATCCAGCAGCTTCCATCAGGAACCTCCGACAATCAGGGGAATGATGTGCCCGTCAAAAAAGGACACCAGGGTCTGGGTCATGAATCCCATCGACAACCAGAACACCACGACAATGGCCGCCAGCTTGGGCACGAATGTCAGGGTCATCTCCTGAATCGAGGTCAAGGCCTGGAACAGACCGATCACCAGCCCGGTGACGAGCGCGACCGTGAGGATCGGGATCGAGATTGTCACCGCGATCCACAGCCCCTGCCGCAGCGTGTCATAGAATATGCCCTCGTTCAGCATATCAGACCGGCATTCTCAGGATTTCCTGATAGGCTTCGACCACCTTGTTGCGAACCGTGATTGCGGTTTCCACGGCCAGTTCGGTCTGTGCCAGCGCCTGCACCAACGCGTGCGGATCGGCATCGCCGGTCATTGCGGCCATCGCGGTTTGTTCGCCTTGTTGCAAGGTCGCGGCAAAATCCCGGAATGCCGAACCGATCTGGCTGCCGGCCCCTTCTCCATCGGGGTCCGGTTGAGTCGCCGGACGGGCGGACGCGTAATTCTGAACCGCGGAAAGACTGCGAACATCCATTCTGGATCTCCTTTATTTGCGCAACAGGTCCATCAGGCCGGCAGACATCTGCCGGGACTGATCGAACATCTTGAGATTGGCTTCGTAACTGCGCTGCGCTTCTCGGGCGTCAGCGATTTCCAGCATCAGATCGACATTGGATCCGTCGAAATGCCCGGTGTCATCCGCCAGCGGATGAGACGGGTCATACACCCGGTCCAACGATGTCTGGTCCAGGCGCACGCGCCCGACGGACACCAGCTCGGTCCTATCCGGCCCGCGCGTGATTTCAAACGACACCAGCTTGCGCCGGTATCCCGGTGTGTCCGCGTTGGAAATGTTTTCCGATACGTGACGCAACCGCGTCGCCTGTGCCTTGAGCGCGCTTGCGGAAACGGAAAGTGCGTTGGAGAATTCACTCATGTCGATGCCTCCTAGACCCGGCCAAGGCTGGTGCGGATAATGGATAGCGACGATTTGTAGATGGCCAGCGCGCGATCGTGCTGGCGTTTGACCTCGACGCCCTTCAGCATTTCCAGCTCGACAGAGACGGAATTTCCGTTCGGATCGGTCTGCGCGTCCGTCGTAAAGGATTGCCACTGGCCCGATTCGCCGCCCGCGTTCAAATGTCCCGCGCGACTGGCCCGCATCCCGGTGGCGGATTGTGCATCGAATGTCGCGTGGAAAGGCAGGATGTCGCGGGATTTGTACCCCGGCGTATCGGCGTTTGCCATGTTCTGCGCCACAACCGCCTGACGTTGTCCGGCATGTGTTGCCATGGCGTGCGCTGCTTTAAAGACGTTCAATCCTTGGAACATCGGGGCTTCTCCCTCGATCGATTTCAATCAAGGCTTAACCCCGATTCCTTTAGAAACTGTTGTCAGTGAACAAAAGGAGATCGCACCGTGTCCCTGGATCTGAAAATTCTGCGCGAGGATATCGCCAGCCTCAAACTCGTGCGGCCCGTTGGCCGGGTGATCGGTGTGCGGGGCGGCGCGATCCAGCTCTCCGGGCTGGCCCGGGACGCGCATATCGGCGACCACGTGGTCCTGACCCGCAACCCGGGCAGACCATTGGCCGGCGAAGTGCTCCAGATCGAAAACGAGGTTGTCCACATGCTGCCTGACACGGCACCCGACGGTGTCGCCATCGGCGACCGGGCCGTGCTGCACCCGGTTCCGGCCTTTGCGCCTGGCGATCACTGGATCGGCCGGGTCATCGACCCTTATGGCGCCGCGCTGGACGGCAAGCCGCTGGTGCGGGGCGAAATCGCGCGCGACCTCATGGCGCCACCCCCGCCGGCCGTCAACCGGCGACCGCTGGGCGAACGGGTCGGCACCGGGCTGTCGGTGCTCAACACCATGCTGCCGATTGTCGAAGGGCAACGAGTCGGCCTGTTCGCCGGTTCCGGCGTCGGCAAATCCCGCCTGCTGGCGCAGCTCGCCCGCAACATGGCGTCCGATGTCGTCGTAATCGCGCTGATCGGCGAACGTGGTCGCGAGGTCAATGATTTTGTCGAACGCGTGCTGGGCCGCGAGGGAATGAAACGGGCCGTGGTCGTGGCCGCCACGTCGGATCAGTCGGCGCTGACCCGACGCCGATGCGCCTGGGCCGCGATGGCCGTGGCAGAGCATTTCCGCGATCAGGGGCGGAATGTCCTGTTCCTCGCGGACTCGGTGACCCGCTTCGCCGAGGCCCATCGCGAGATTGCGGTTACCGGTGGCGAATCCCCTGCGCTGCGTGGCTTCCCGCCATCGGTCACGCCGCTGATCACCGCCCTTTGCGAACGCGCCGGACCCGGGCAGGCCGATCAGGGTCACATCACCGCCGTGTTCAGCGTGCTGGTTGCAGGGTCGGACATGGACGAGCCGATTGCCGATATCCTGCGCGGGGTTCTGGACGGGCACATCATTCTGAGCCGCGAAATTGCCGAACGTGGCCGGTTCCCGGCCATCGATGTCAGCCGCTCGGTCTCGCGCAGCCTGCCGGATGCGGCGAGCGACGCAGAGAACGAGCTGCTTTCACAGGTCCGCCGCATGCTTGGTGCCTACGAGCAGTCCGAAGTGATGATCAAGGCCGGGCTTTACACCGATGGTGCCGATCCGGTTCTGGATCAGGCCATGAGGGTCTGGCCCGAACTCGACGCGTTTTTCGCACGCGAAGAACCCGACGGCATCCGCAACAGCTTTGACCGGCTTGGGCTTATCCTGCGCCGCACTCTCGGCCCCATTGAAAAACGCCCCAAATAGAGCCTGATCCGGGTCAGAACCACTCGTCCGCCATATCATGGGCGGACATGTCATTCTCGGTCAGCGTCCGCGCCCATCCCTGCGTACGGACCAGCTCTCGACGATAGAAATAGCGCGCCGCCTGGTGTTTGCCGCGCAGAAACGCCGTGTCGCCGTCCCGGTCTGCCACACCCGCCGCCGCCTGCGTGATACGCAGCCACATCCAGCCCATGATCACATGGCCGAAAAAATCCAGATACAGGGTCGCATTGGCCAGCCCCCGGCTCGGCGACTCCATGACCCGCTTGCTCAGGCTGCGGGTCACGTCCTCCAGCAATGTCAAAGCCTGTTCAAGCGTATCGGCGAACTCGGACCCTTGTGCCGCCGCGATGTCCGCACGCATGCGCGCCATCAACTGTGTAAACCCGGCACCGCCATCGATCAGGACCTTGCGGCCCAACAGGTCCATGCCCTGGATCCCATGCGTGCCTTCATGGATCGGGTTGAGCCGGTTGTCGCGATAATACCGTTCGACCGGATAGTCCCGGGTATAGCCGGCACCCCCCAGGACCTGGATCGCATGCTTGTTGGCCTCAAGGCAGAATTCCGACGGCCAGGACTTGGCAATCGGCGTCAGCATACCCAGAAGCACACCCGCTTCGGCATCCCCGGCACGTTCACGATCCACCAGCGTTGCGCAGAGGATCGTCAACGCCAAAGCAGGCTCTACACTGGCTTTTTGCGCCAGCAACAACCGCCGAACATCGGCATGTCCGATGATTGGTATCTGCTTGGTCACAGGGTCCTTGGCATCCGGCGCCCGCCCTTGCGGCCGCTCTCGTGCATAGGCGAGCGAGGCCTGGTAACCCGCCTGCCCCAGCGCCGTCGCCCCCATGCCGACCCCGATCCGGGCCTCGTTCATCATCTGGAACATATAGGACAACCCCTTGTGCGGTTCTCCCAGAAGCTCGCCGAAACAATCGCCTGCATCGCCGAAATTCAGCGCACAATTGGTCGTCGCGCGATAACCCATCTTGTGGTTCAACCCTGCCAGGGCAACATCGTTCGGCGTGCCATCCGCGCGCCGTTTCGGCACGATGAAAAGCGAAATCCCCTTCACGCCCGGCGGTCCGCCGGGGATCTTGGCCAGCACCAGGTGCACGATGTTCTCGCTCAATTCGTGATCGCCGCCCGAAATCCACATCTTGCGTCCGCTGATCCGGTAGCGGCCATCCCCGACGGGTTCCGCCCGCGTGGTGATGTCCGACAGGGACGATCCGGCCTGCGGTTCGCTCAGGCACATGGTGCCGAAAAACCGGCCCTCTGCCATCGGCTCCAGCCAGGTGCGCCGTTGATCGTCGGTCCCGAAACTCTGGATCAGCCGGCCCGCACCGACCGTCAACAAGCCATAGCCGGCCAGGGACACGTTCGAGGCCGCAAAGATATATGCCGCTGCCTGATGCACCGTTTCGGGCAACCCCATGCCGCCATGTTCCGGTTTGAAGCCAGCCGAAATGAACCCCGCCTGAACAAATGCATCAACCGCCGGTTTGACCGCCGCGGGCAAAACCGCGCGGCCATCGACGAATGCGGGCTCCTGCTCGTCAATCTGACGCCCGACCGGCAGGAAATGGTCCGCCGCGATCTGGTCCGCCGTATCGAGAATTCCGTTCACCGTGTCCCGGTCCAGATCGCTCCCCTTGATCAGCTCGCCCAGTCCGGCGACCTCCCAAAGCTGAAATTGCAGGTCATCCCGATCATATGCGCGCATTACCCGACTCTCCCTATGTCAGAGCCCAGACTTAACCCGCCGGACCGCCGCGGGCCAGTTGTTGTGGCTTGTGACCCGGCGGCAGTTGAGTTTGCACGCCAAAGCGCCTATCTCGGCGGAACGTGCCCGTCGCAAGCAAAGGACACAGCCTTGGCCAACCACCTCTACCAAAACGACCTGCCCGACGGACTTGACCTTGGTCCGATCGTCGCGATCGATTGCGAAACCATGGGGCTGAACCCGCATCGCGACCGGCTTTGCGTGATCCAGATGTCCGGCGGCGACGGCGACGCCCATATCGTGCAGGTCGCAAAGGGCCAGACAGTCGCGCCCAATCTCTGCGCCATGCTCGAGAATCCCGATGTGCTCAAGCTGTTCCATTTCGGCCGGTTCGACATCG
>CAYGNE010000172.1:0-7538 GCA_964351155.1 uncultured Rhodobacterales bacterium
GGCGGCGTCATCACGCCCCCGGCTGGTTACTGTGAGGGGGTTTCGGAAATCTGCGCGAAATACGAGATTCTGTTGCACATCGACGAAGTTGTATGTGGTGTCGGCCGCACAGGCACGTGGTTCGGCTATCAGCATTTCGGTATCAAACCGGACATGGTGACCATGGCCAAAGGCGTCGCCTCGGGCTATGCGGCCATTGCATGTCTCGTGACCAACGAAGACGTCTTTGACAAGTTCAAGGACAATGCAGACGATCCGCTAAACTATTTCCGCGACATTTCGACCTTTGGCGGCTGCACCGCGGGTCCCGCGGCAGCATTGGAAAACCTGCGTATCATCGAAGACGAAAATCTGCTGGAAAACACCACGTTGATGGGTGAGCGGATGATGGCGAACCTGCACGAGCTGATGAACAAGCATGCGGTGATCGGGGATGTACGCGGCAAGGGCCTCTTCCTTGGTGCCGAACTGGTACAGGATCGGGACAGCCGTGCACCGATGTCGGAAAAACTATGCCAGGCGGTGGTCGCCGATTGCATGGCGCAAGGCGTCATCATCGGGATGACAAACCGTTCGATCCCCGGCTACAACAATACGCTGTGCTTCTCACCTGCACTGATTGCCAAGCCGGACGACATTGACCAGATCACCAATGCCGTGGACGGCGCGCTGAGCCGGGTATTCGGATAGGGCACTAAAGCCAATCAGCGGATTGCCCAGCAATCGGAAACGGGTCGGCAAGCTCCGGCCCGTTTTTTCATCTGCCGCGGGTGGGTCGGGATTTTTCTGAAATCCGCCGTTGCGCCGGCCGCCATCTGCCGTATCAATTCGAGGAATGAACGATCTCAAAACCGCCCTTGTGAACCAGGCTCTTCATGAGGGGTTTATCGCCTGCCGCGTTTGCCGGCCCTGGGATGTGCCGCACGTGCCGGAACGATTGAACCAGTTTCTCGCGCATGGCTATCACGGGCAAATGGGCTGGATGGCAGAAAGGGTTCATTGGCGGGGAAATCCTGCCGCGCTCTGGCCCGAGGCAAAATCTGTCATCATGCTGGCGGAAAGCTATGCGCCCGATCATGACCCGATGGACATTCTGGAACACCCTGACCGGGGCGCGATTTCGGTTTATGCGCAGAACCGGGACTACCATGATCTGGTCAAGAAACGACTGAAACGGCTGGCGCGGTGGTTGATTGAGCAGAAACCGTGCGAAGTGAAGGTCTTTGTGGATACTGCCCCTGTCCCGGAGAAAGCTTTGGGTCAGGCGGCGGGTCTGGGTTGGCAGGGCAAGCATACCAATCTGGTCAGCAGGGATTGGGGCAATTGGGCGTTTCTGGGGTCTGTCTTTACGACCCTGGAATTACCGGTCGATGCGCCCGAACAGGATCATTGCGGGTCGTGCCGGGCATGTCTCGATGTTTGTCCGACAGATGCCTTTCCTGCGCCTTACCAGTTGGATGCGCGGCGCTGCATCTCTTATCTGACTATCGAACACAACGGGCCGGTCGACGACGAGCTGCGCGAAAAACTTGGCAACCGTATTTACGGGTGTGATGATTGTCTGGCCGTGTGCCCGTGGAACAAGTTTGCCGTGGCGGCAAGCGAAATCCGCTATATCGCACGTGAAGAGTTGAAATCACCCCGTCTTTGCGACTTGGCTGGTCTGGATGACGTTTCATTTCGGCAGATGTTTTCGGGCTCTCCGATCAAAAGGATTGGATGGGCACGGTTCGTGAGAAATGTACTCTACGCGATTGGAAATTCGGGTGACGCCTCATTGCGCGCGGTGGCGCAAGCCCGTTGCGAGAGCGAGGACAATGTCGTTGCGGATGCAGCACGCTGGGCGGCAAAACGGCTTGGTTGCTGAAACAATTAGTCTGGACGCCGGCAATTCAGGCGCTAAACCGCAAGCTGCATATACGGGGAAAGGTAGACGACATGGCGGTCTTATTGGGCGTCGACACCGGCGGGACCTATACGGATGCGGTCTTGCTGCGGGACGAGGCAGAAGTCATTGCCAGTGCCAAGTCACTGACTACCCGGGCCGATCTGGCCGAAGGCGTGGGAGCCGCCATACGAGAGGTTCTGGATCAGTCAGGCCTTGGCCCCGAAGAGATCGCCCTGGCTTCGTTGTCCACCACGCTGGCCACCAACGCGCTGGTCGAGGGGCAGGGGGGGCGTGTTGCGCTGGTCTTCATCGGGTTTCGTGCCGGCGATCTGGAAAAGCACGGTCTGCGCGATGCGTTGAAAGGTGATCCGGCAATTGTGCTGGCCGGTGGCCACAGCCACGCCGGAAGCGAGGCCGCGGCGCTGGACACGGATGGTCTGATCACCTTTCTGGAGAGCCACAAGGATTCTGTCAGCGGCTATGCCGTAGCCGCGCAGTTCGCAACGCGGAACCCGGCGCATGAAATCGAGGCGGCCCGGATCATCAGCGAACTTACCGGCGCTCCGGTGACTTGTTCCCACCAACTTTCGGCCAAGCTGAATGGCCCGAAACGCGCGGTTACGGCGGTATTGAATGCCCGCCTGATCGGCATGATCGACCAATTGATCGGACGTGCGCAGGACACGCTGAACGATCTGGGCATCACGGCCCCGATGATGGTCGTGCGCGGCGACGGCGCGCTGATGTCGGCCGAACAGGCGCGGGAAAGACCGATTGAAACGATTCTCAGCGGCCCGGCGGCTTCGATCGTTGGCGCGCGGTGGCTGACCGGGGCCGAACAGGCTCTGGTTTCCGACATTGGTGGTACGACCACGGACGTGGCGTTGCTGCGCAACGGGAAACCCGCCATCGACCCTAACGGGGCACAGGTCGGCGGATTTCGTACGATGGTGGAAGCAGTGGCCATGCGCACCCACGGATTGGGGGGCGACAGCCAGGTCCACGTACAGGGCGATGGGTTGAAAGCCGGGGTGTTTCTTGGCCCACGACGCCTGATCCCGGTGGCTCTGATCGCGCTCGAAGACCCGGACGTGGTGCATGGCGCATTGGATGAACAATTGCGCAGCACTACCCCCGGTGAGCATGATGGACGGTTTGTCCGGGCGGTTCCCGGAGTGTCCAGTGGCGGGCTCAAGGCGCGTGACATCGACCTGCTCGAGCGGATCGGAGATGGCGTTCACCCACTTGGCACCGTTCTTCGCACCAGAATGGAACTGGGCGCTCTGAACCGGTTGGTGGATCGGGGTCTTGTGCAGATAGCTGGCGTGACCCCGTCGGATGCGAGTCGTGTTCTGGGCAGCCTGACCGCCTGGGATGCGACCGCTTCAGACAAGGCGCTGGCCCTGATGGCGCGACGGCGGACAGGATCAGGCGATATGCTGGCCACGTCCGCCTCTGCCCTTGCAAATATGATCGTGGATCAATTGACCAAGCAGACTGTCCTGACCCTGCTGGAAGCCGCCTTCTCAGAGGAAGAGCCCGATTTTGGTCTGCCACCGGACCTGTTGGCAAGGCATGTCCTCACCCAGAACGGGTTGGCAGGCCATCGCGGCCTTGTGGCATTGGATGCGGCATTGAATGTCGATGTGGTCGGCTTGGGTGCGTCGGCCCCGAGTTACTATCCCGCGGTTGGTGAAAAACTGCGTTGCCGGATGATCCTGCCGCTGCATGCGGGCGTCGCAAACGCCATTGGCGCAGTGGTTGGGCGAGTCACAATGCGCAAGAGCGGGTCTGTTACGGCACCGAGTGAAGGCCGCTTTCGTGCCCATCTCGAAAGTGGGCCAGAGGATTTCGCGGATTCGAACACCGCGCTCTTGCGACTGGAAAAAACGCTAAAGCAAGAGGCAGAGGCCGAAGCACGTGCCGCGGGTGCCGAAGGAATTCAGACGAGTGTGTACCGGGATATCCGAACCGCCCGAACCGAAGGCAAAGAGGTCTTCGTCGAGGCTTCGATTACGGTCGAAGCCAACGGACGTCCCCGGGTGGCGATGGGATAAGGCGGGGGTTTCCCCGCCTTGGGTTTCAGGACGCCTTGGCTCGGCGTGGCAAAACCCAATCGGCTCGCGGAAAGTGGCAGGTATAGCCATTCGGGAACCGTTGCAGATAATCCTGATGTTCTGGCTCCGCTTCCCAGAAATCCCCGATCGGCTCGACCTCGGTGACCACCTTGCCGGGCCACAGGCCGGACGCGTCGACATCGGCAATTGTGTCCAGTGCGATCTGTTTCTGCGCTTCATCCACGTGGTAGATTGCCGACCGATAGCTGAGACCAATGTCATTGCCCTGCCGGTTCGGTGTTGTCGGATCGTGAATTTGGAAGAACAACTCCAGCAGATCGCGAAAACTGACAACGGCGGGGTCAAAGATGACCTCGATGCCCTCGGCATGGGTTCCGTGATTGCGATATGTGGCGTTGGCGACGTCCCCGCCGGTGTACCCGACCCGGGTTCTCAGAACGCCGGGTTTCTTGCGGAACAGGTCCTGCATTCCCCAGAAACACCCACCCGCCAGAACCGCGCGCTCTTCGTTCATTTCACATCCTCCACCTGTTTCAGGAATTCGCCGTATCCCTCGGCCTCCATGTCGTCACGATGAACAAAACGGAGCGAGGCCGAGTTGATGCAATAGCGCATCCCCCCCCGGTCCCGGGGTCCGTCCGGGAAAACATGCCCGAGATGGCTGTCGCCATAGTTGCTCCGGACTTCGGTGCGGATCATGCCAAGACTGCGATCCTCGTTCTCTACCACGTACGCGGCTTCAATAGGTTTGGTGAAACTCGGCCAGCCGCACCCGGATTCGTACTTGTCCGAAGAAGCAAAAAGCGGTTCGCCGGAAACGATATCCACGTAGATGCCGGGCTCTTTATTGTGCAGCAATCTCCCTGTTCCCGGGCGTTCGGTGCCGTTCTCCTGCGTAACGTGGTATTCCCCTGGGCTCAGCGCCGCGATACGGTCCGGATCTTTGCGATATCTTGTCATCAGAGTCCTCCACCTTAGGTTATCGACAGTAGATGGGGCGGACGACCGGAAATCAAAGGATTATTACAGGCGCTTCGCATTGTCGTGTGCTTGGTCTGGGCCGTACATGGTGACACAGGGGAGAAAACGATGAAAAACCTGGTCCTGGCAATTGGATTGGCAGTTCTTGCACATACGGCCCTGGCGCAAAGCGTAGGCGGAACGTTTCCGTCCATAGATGGCGGTACGCTGTCGATCGAGGATTGGCGCGGGCAACCGGTTCTGGTGGTCAACACGGCATCTCAGTGTGCCTTCACCGGTCAATACGCATCCCTGCAAAAACTGTATGACCGATATCGGTCGCGGGGTCTGGTCGTTTTGGCGGTGCCCTCCGATGACTTTCGACAGGAACTGTCCAGCGCCGCCGAGGTCAAGGAATTCTGTGAACTGAACTTCGACCTCGATCTTCCGATGACTGACATAAGCCAGATCACCGGAGAGGGGGCGCATCCGTTCTTTCAGGCGGTCAGGAATGAGACAGGATTCGCTCCGACCTGGAATTTCAACAAGATCCTGATCGCTCCGGACGGCAGTGTAGCGGCGACCTGGGGGTCAACCGTTCGCCCGGAGTCTCGCAAGGTGATCAGGCAGATCGAAGCGCTGTTGAACTAGGAGGACGACCGCCTTGGCGGCTGTCGGGAGACCTGCACCGCCAGAATGCCCAGAGTGACGATCATCACGCCAGCCAAATCCCAAAGCCCAAGGTTTTCACCCAGTAACACCGAAGCCACGGTAACTCCGAATACCGGGTTCAGGAAATGGAACGTGGCCGCGCGCGTGGGGCCAATCCGGTCCAGAAGCAGGAACCAGATGAAGGTGGCGGCAAGGCCCGGCACCAGTGTCGTATAGGCAAAGGCAAGGACAAGCGGGACGCTGAAAGTCACGCGGATGGTCTCGAACACCGGTGCAGCCACAAACAGGATGGCCGATCCAATCAGCATCTGCAGCCCGACGATCATCATGAAATTGCCGCCTGACGTGGCACCGCGCACGGCCAGGGTTGCAAAGGTCAACGCCAGAACCCCGAGACAGCAGAGAACCAGACCATAAAGATCCACCCCTTCCGAGATGCGCGTGCCCATGATCAACCCGACACCCGCCATCCCCGCGATCAGCCCCAGAACACCCAGCGGTCTCAGGCGTTCGCCGAGCAAGGCCCAACTCGCAATTGCCACCAGCAACGGCATCGTCGAGGCGATGATAGCGGCGACGCTGGCCTGGACCGTCTGCATCGCGACAAAATTGAGACCCAGGTAGAGCGCATTCTGGCATATCCCAAACAGGATCGTGGCGTACCATTGTCGGCTGGTGAGCCGCCAGGATTGTCCCATCAAAATCGCGATCAAGACGCCGAGGAGTCCGGATATCAGAAACCGCATCGCCAGCGAGAACAACGGTGATGCATCGGCCACGATGATGCGGGCGGACGTAAAGGCCGAAGACCACATCAGGGCGAATGCCAGCCCCATCAGGATCGCGCGTTTGTCCATGTCTTAGCCGGCCGCAGGGCCAGCAGGTTCCCACAATTCGATCGGGTTTCCCTCGGGGTCGTGAATGCGGGCGAATCGCCCGATTTCGGAATCCCATTCGGGGCGGGTTTCCACGTCAATACCGGCGGTTGTCAGGGTCTCCAGAAGGCTGTCGAGACCCGTGACCCGAAAGTTCAGCATCACCTGGCGGTCGTTTTCGAAATAGTCCGTATCGCGTGAAAACGGGGCAAAGACCGTGGGACCGGCTTGCTGCATCCAGGCCCCGCGGGACATGTCGATGCCCAGGTGAATGTGATACCACTCTGCCAGTTTTTTTGGGTCGTCCGCCCGAAGAAAGACGCCGCCAATTCCGGTCACCTGTGCCATCACCAATCTCCGCGCATCGGGCCCACGAAAAAGGGCCGCCCAAGGCGACCCTTCCCAGAATAGAAGCTGTATTGCAAGCTTAGCCGTTAACGCTGTCCTTCAGCGCCTTGGCAATGGTCATCTTGACCACCTTGTCGGCGTCTTTCTTGAACTGCTCGCCGGTCGCGGGGTTGCGCACCATGCGTTCGGGGCGTTCGCGGCAATAGATCTTGCCAACGCCGGGAAGCGTCACGGCACCACCGCCCGACACTTCGCGGGTGATCAGGCCACAGATGGCTTCCAGCGCTGCGCCTGCGGATTTCTTGTCTGCATCCATCTCTTCGGCCAGTGCGGCGACGAGTTGGGTTTTGGTCATTGGTTTCGCCATTTTAGGTCTCCTTCGGCTGCCCGAAACTTAGGGCCTCATTCGCGTAATGTAACGGAATGTAGTGTAGGAACACAACGAATAGTGGTTAAGCGCAAGAGAAAAACAGCGCTTTTTTGCCCTTTTTTGCAGGTTTTTCACCCAAATGCCTTGTTCAAAGGAATGCAGTCTCGTCAAAAGACCGTAATTTGCGGCTGTGAAGGCGATCCAGCGGCATACCGCGTAACGCTTCCATAGCGCGGATTCCGATCATCAAATGCCGCGCAACCTGCGTTTTATAAAAGTCTGACGCCATCCCCGGCAGCTTTAATTCGCCGTGCAAAGGCTTGTCGGAAACACATAGAAGCGTGCCA
>CAYGNE010000173.1:0-7462 GCA_964351155.1 uncultured Rhodobacterales bacterium
GGACCTGTTCAAGAAACCCGGCGTGGCCGAGACCATTGACTGGGCCAAATGTCTTCTCGCGCTGGACGTCATCAACCTGTCCCCCGAAGTCATCGCCGATACCCTCGGCGCGATCCTCAAATACCAGGATGACATCCAGAAACTGCAGGGCTCCGAGGCGAAACGCATTCTGGATGAAGCCAGGGCCTCACTCGAGGTCGCCTGATGCTTCTTTCTGGTCAAAATACCCCGGGGGTGTGGGGGCAGCGCCCCCACCGGAACTGAATGCCGGAATACGCCCCGATCGATGTTCCGGACGACCCGAAACTGGCGCAGAACATCACGCATTTCGCGCGTGCGCTGCGCAAGGCGGGCTTGCCCATCGGAACCGGGCGGGTGATCGACGCGATCCAGGCGGTTCAGGCGGCCGGCTTTACCGAGAAGCGCGATTTCTACTGGACGCTGCATGCGTGTTTCGTGAACAAGCCCGAGCAGAGGGCGGTGTTCGCCCAGATCTTTCGCCTTTACTGGCGCGATCCACGTTACATTGAACACATGATGGCGATGATGCTGCCGGCCATTCGCGGCGTCCAGGAAGATCGCAGCGCGCAGGCCGCGGAAAAGCGCGCCGCCGAGGCGTTGCTGGACGGGGCGGCGCCCGAGTATCCCGAAGACGACGGGCATGAGCGCGAGGAAGAGACCCTGATCGAGGTCGATGCCGCGATGACCATGTCCGCCGAAGAACGGCTGCGGACACTGGATTTTGAGCAGATGAGCACCGATGAGGTCGCACAGGCAAAGCGCATGCTGGCGCGCCTGAGCCTGCCGGTGAAGCCGATCCCGTCCCGGCGCGGGATCGCCAGCCTGCGCGGAAACCGGATCGACTGGCGCAGAACCCTGCGCGCCAGCATGCGGCAGGGTGGAGAGATGCACGATATCGCCCGCCTGAAACCGCGCCCGCGCTGGCCGAACCTGGTGGTACTGTGCGACATCTCCGGGTCGATGAGCCAGTACAGCCGCATCATCCTGCATTTCCTGCATGCTGTGTCCAATGCCAAAGGCCAGGGTTGGGCAAAAGTGCATGCGTTAACCTTTGCCACACCGCTGATCAATATCACGCGACACCTCGAACAGCGTGATGTCGATGCGGCGCTGGCGGCGGCCGGGGCCGAGGCGCAGGACTGGGAGGGCGGGACCCGCATCGGGCAGTGCCTGCATGCTTTCAACAGGGACTGGTCGCGCCGTGTCATGGGGCAGGGCGCGGTGGTCCTCTTGATCACGGATGGTCTGGACCGCGATGATCCGGACGCGCTGTCGCGCGAGGTGGAACGGCTGCATCTGTCGGCCCGGCGGCTGATCTGGCTCAACCCCTTGCTGCGTTGGGAGGGTTTTGCCCCCAAGGCGCGCGGTATTGCCGCCATGCTGCCGCATGTGGACAGTTTTCGCGCCGGACACTCGGTGGCGTCTCTGCAGGAGCTGGCCGATGTCCTTTCGCGGCCCGACGATGTCGGCGAAAAGGCCCGGCTCATGGCCGCGCTTGAAATGGGCGGCTGAGCGCGCTTTCATTCCAGTGCCTGAAGAGAAACCCCGGCTGCCGTCCCGGAAACGACCGGGCGCCGTGCGGTGTCTTTGGAAGTGAGGAGTTGTCAAGTGATACACCGCGCCCTGAAATCGAGTACAACCCTGACGCTGTGCCTGTCTCTGTCGGTTCCGGGTTGCGCCGGCGCGGAGGCAGGTAAGCCTCTGTATTTGAATGATAAAACAACGGTTTTTACCCCGGCTGGGCATCTGCCGAGATTGGCCCAGGCGAGTGTCACGGGATTACCGGTGGACGAAGAAAACGCATTGCGGGACCTGCTGTCCAAGCGATTTGAAACCCGGAACAATCCGAACCTCAGGATGACCAGGGAAGAGCGGACGGAACTGCGCAAACTGCTGCGCAAGTATTCGCGCATCCAGGGCAACCCCGGCAACAAAATGTCGCTTGCGGAAAAGGCCCGCCTGGGTGTGCAACTGGGGTTGAGCGAAGACTTGCTCATCGCCGTACTTGAAGAGGATCAGGCCGCCGAACAGGCTGAAACCGGCGAGGTCCCGGGGCCGGTACCGGAAGAAACCGAGCAGAGCCGGCTCGAACGCGAGCAAAAGCAGGCCGAGCGCGAACGCAAGCGCCTGGAGCGCGAACAGGAACAGGCTGAGGAAGAACAAGAGCGGTTGCTGCGCGAGCAGGAACTGGCGGCCCGGCAACAGGCCGAGATCGATCAGGCGGAAACAGAACGGCAGCAGGCCGAACGGGAACAGTTGCGCCAGGAGCGCGCGCAATTGCGGGCCGAGCGGGAACAGAAACGCGCGGCGCGTCAGGCCCGGCGCGAGGCCCGAGAGGCCGAAGCCGCCGCTGTCGCCGCCGCTTCGGACGAGTCCGGTGCAGGTTCGGTGACCAGCGAAACCGTGACCGAGGAACAATCCAGATCCGCCGACCAGGAATTCGATACCCCGGTTGGCACCAGTACCGCCGCGCAGACCAGCCACGACAGCCGGGACCGCAACAAGAAACTGGCGGCAATCGCCCTGTTGGGCCTGGGCGCATTGGCCGTGGGCAAGGTTCTCAAGAATGGCGACAAGGTGGTCGCCAATACCGGGGATCGGGTGGTCGTAGAGCGCGAGGGCGACTATTACGTCATGAAAGATGATGACACCTTGCTGCACCGTCCCGGTCGAGAGGTGCGCACGGAAACCTTTTCCGACGGGTCCAGCCGCACGCGCGTTTCGTCAGAGCAGGGGATCGTTGTCGAAACGATCCGCGCACCCAGTGGCCGGGTGTTGCGGCGGGACCGTATTTTTCCCGATGGTCGAAGGGTGGTATTGTTTGATGACACCCAAAGCGTCGCTGGCGTGGTCGTCTCGGACCTGCCGCAGACCTCCGGGCCGGGAATTGACTATCGCTTTTACGACGAAGATGCCCTGCGCGCCGCATTGCAGGCGGTCAATGCAGGCCGGATCGACCGGCGCTATTCGCTCAGTCAGATCCGGAATATCGATGCGGTGCGAAAACTGGTTCCGGAGATTTCCGTGAATTCGGTGCAGTTCGCCAGTGGCTCGGCGGCCATCCGTCCGCAGGAGGCGCGTGAGCTGGCGACGCTTGGCCGGGCAATAAGCGAAGCAATCACGCGTGATCCGGGCGAGCTGTTCCTGATCGAGGGGCATACCGATGCGGTGGGCAGCGCGACATACAACCTGGCTCTGTCGGACCGACGCGCCGAGTCGCTCGCGCTTGCGCTGGTCGAGTATTTTGGCGTGCCACCGGAGAACCTGGTGGTGCAGGGCTATGGCGAAAGCGATCTGCGCATCGACACCCTGGCCGACGAACCCGCCAACAGACGCGCGGCGGTTCGCCGGATCACGCCGCTGTTGCGGATGGCCGCGAATTGAATCTGCACCAGAGCCTGTTCTTTTTACGGTCGGTTGCCGCGCGGTAAGACCGGTCGATTTGATCTATGTCATTCCGGATTTGGAATGTGATTCGTATTCTACTTTCCGAATGTTGTGGTCGGGGGAAATGCGATGGCATTGGATTGGAAACTGGGTGGCCTGTTGTTGGGGCTGGTATTCTTTGCTGCCGTGCTGCTGGTCAAACCGATTGGCGTATCAACGCAGTTTGTCATACTGGACGGGGTGATCGCCGAGGCCATCAATCCGGACCTGGTGACACAAACGGAAGACGGATACGCCTCCAGCAATGCATATCTGAACAAATCCGGCGGAAAATACGCCAAGTCCGTCGCGAACCCATTGAACTACAGTTTCGTGTTTGTGATCGCCATGGCGCTGGGCGGCTTTCTTTCGGTTATGCAGCGCGGCGGGCTGGAGCGGGCAGAACGCACTGCGCCTGCCCTGTGGCGCGCCAATTTTGGCGACAGTGCGATGAAGCGCTATGCGGTGGCGTTTCTGGGCGGCTTTGTCGTTCTGTACGGTGCGCGCCTGGCCGGGGGCTGCACGTCGGGGCACATGATGTCCGGCATGATGCAGACGGCGCTGTCCGGCTACATCTTTGCCGTCGGTGCCTTTGCCGCGGCTGTGCCCGTGGCCATCATGATGTACAAAAAGGAGGCATGAACCATGACTTCGATTGTTCTTGCATTGGTGATCGGCGCCGCATTCGGCGCGGTCCTCGACCGCGTCGGCGCAAGTAATCCGACCCTGATCGGCAGGATGCTGAACCTGACCAACCTCCATCTCGCAAAAACCATTCTTCTGGCCATCGGCACCGGCTCTGTACTGATGTTTGGTGGGCAGATGCTGGGTCTGGTGAATGTTGGCCATATGTCCGTCAAGGCCGCGTATGTCGGGGTGCTGCTGGGCGGGCTGTTGCTGGGCGCGGGCTGGGCGGCATCCGGATACTGTCCGGGCACGGGCGTGGTTGCGGCTGCATCCGGTCGCAAGGATGCCCTGTTCTTCATCGCCGGCGGACTGCTGGGTGCAGCGGCGTACATGGTGACCTATCCGATGTGGAAAGCCAGCGGTCTGTTGAATGACATTGCCGGCGGCAAGGTGACACTGGGCGCAGTTCCCGGATCGAAGTTCGACGCGGTCACGACGCTGCCGGGCGATCTTCTCGGCCTGGTTCTCGGCGCGACGTTCATTGTGGTGGCCTTTGCCCTTCCGGACAGGTTGGTCGGGCAGCGCGGCGCGCGGCAGCAACCTGCCGAATGATTTTCAGTGGTGAAGGGGTTGGTAGTCCCTTTGAGTGCGAGTGGTGGGAGTAAGTGGTGCGGGAGTTTGCGTCCCGTGTGGAGGCCTGATTTTTCAGGACCCGGATTTAGGCCTGCAGTTTCAGGCGCCTTGGAGCGGCTCGGGGGGTTTGTGTTCCCCTTGGGCCGCTCTTATACATTCTCCGGGCGGGTGAGGTTTCATTGAAAACCGGAACCTGCCGTCGGGAGGATCGAAATGGACCGATTTGACAAGAGCCCGGAAACCGCGCTGGGCTGGCATCGCGACGGGACCGGTGCGGCGCTGGCAACCGTGGTTCAGACCTGGGGCAGCGCGCCCCGACGGGTTGGCGCGCAACTGGTCGTGGCGGGGGATGGCCGGATCGAGGGGTCCGTTTCCGGTGGTTGCGTCGAGGGCGCCGTGATCGTCGAGGCGCTGGAGGCGCTGGAAGACGGCAAGCACCGGATGCTGGAGTTCGGCGTCAGTGACGAGGACGCGTTTGCCGTGGGTCTTGCCTGTGGTGGTACGATTCGCGTGCTGGTCGAGCCGGTGGGGACGGCATTGCCCGAGGATCTTCTGGCCGAACTGGTCGCGGCCCGAACCGGAAGATCCGCCCTGGCGTATGAAGTCCATGTCGGAACCGGTGCGCGGCGGCTGGTCCGGGACGGGTATCCGGATCGGATGCGCATGGACAGATCGGGTTTTGAGGACGATGGTCAGACCTTTGTCGCTGTGCACAACCCGCCCTTGCGACTGATTGTGGTCGGAGCCGTGCATATTGCGCAGGCGCTGGTGCCGATGGCGCGGATCGTCGGCTACGACCCGGTTGTTGTCGACCCTCGTGAGACGTTTGGATCATCAGATCGGTTCCCGGGCGAAACGATTGTGCAGGACTGGCCGGACGAGGCGGTCGCACAGCTGGGGTTGGATGCCCGAACCGCGCTGGTTCTGTTGACGCATGACCCGAAACTGGATGATCCCGCCTTGCAGGCGGCACTGGCGTCGGACGTCTTCTACATCGGAGCTCTGGGCTCGACCCGCACCCATGCCAAGCGCGTGGAACGCATGAAGGCCGCCGGTTTCAGCAATGAACAGATCGCGCGCATTCACGGACCGGTCGGTCTCGACATCGGTGCCGCCGGACCGGCGGAAATCGCGGTGTCGATCCTGGCGGAGATGACCCGGGTTCTGAGGCGCGGATGAAATTCGGGCCGGTTCCGGTGGCCGAGGCATTGGGTCACGTATTGGCCCATTCGGTGTTGTTGCCGGACGGGCGTCGACTGCGCAAGGGTCTGGTTCTTGGGCCACTGGACGTCGGTGCGCTGGCCCGGACGGGGTTGGATCATATTACTGTCGCACGGCTCGATCCGGATGACGTTGGCGAGAACGCCGCCGCCGCGCAACTGGCTGCGGCGCTTGTTCCTGATCCGAAGGCGGCCGGTCTGCGCCTGACCGAACCATTCACCGGGCGGGTCAACCTGATTGCTACCGGACCGGGTTTGGCATGCCTGGATGCGGACGCAATCAACCGCGTCAACCGTGTGAACCCGATGATCACGCTGGCCACGGTACCGCCCTGGCAGCGGATCGATCCGGATGGAATGCTGGCGACGGTCAAGATCATATCCTATGCCGTACCCGGTTCTGCGCTGGCCCGTGCTTGCTCCGCCGCAACCGGAGCGGTTTCGCTGCAACGACCGGTCCTGCGCAGCGCCGCTTTTATCGAAACGCTGATCCCGGGCCACGGCGACGGCAGGCCCAGCGAAAAGGGTCACATGATGATGGCGGCCCGGTTGATAAGGCTGGGGGCGAGCTTGGCCGCGCCGGTCCGGGTGGACCATCGGATCGACCCGTTGGCCAGGGCAATCGCAGCCTGCCGCGAGGACCTGATCCTTATTCTGACGGGGTCGGCCACATCGGATCCCGCGGATGTCGCTCCGGAGGCGGTGCGCCGGGCGGGTGGGGAAATCATTCATTTCGGGATGCCGGTTGATCCCGGAAATCTTCTGTTTCTCGGCCGGATCGATGGCCGGACCGTCATCGGTTTGCCGGGCAGTGCCCGCTCTCCGGCGGTTAGCGGTGTGGATTGGGTTCTGGAACGGACGCTCTGCGGGGTGCCGGTTGGTCCGGAGGATATCGCCAACATGGGGGTGGGTGGGCTGCTGAAAGAGATCCCGACCCGCCCGCAACCCCGTTCGGGTCGCAATCGTCCACCGGACTAGCCTGGGTTCCAGGGCCTGGCGCTTGCGATGTTAAGCACGGTTGATTTTCAATGTGGTCCGGCGACCGACCGGCGTCCGGTTCGGGCAGGTCCCTGATCATACGGATATCGCGGCGTCGGGACACGTATTTCCCGGTACAAAGGGTCCGCTCGCTGCGTGGTCCGAAAACCGGCAAGCTCGATATGCCAAGAGACGCACCGCAGCACGACGTGGTAGCTCTGACCTTGGGGGCGGGTATTTGTGTCCAACATGTCAGCCACCACTGATCAGAACCAGCACCGAACCGGCAAAGGCAAAGCCGATCACGTTCAGCCCGGCGAGCAGCAAAAGGGTGCGAAAGCGAATTGTCTGTTCCATCTGGGTCTCCTCCATCATGCTCTTGTTCTGAAGGAAACCGGGCGGCCTGTCTGTGAAGCGCTTCACAAAGTTCCGCCTGTGGGGGTCACGGTTTTTCCTGTTCTCATCCCATCCAAGCCGTGATTAACTCAGCCCGAGGCGCAACGACCAGATTGGAGGGGATTGATGGTTGAGGTAAGGCTAGTTGTGAACGGTGTTGA
>CAYGNE010000174.1:0-7409 GCA_964351155.1 uncultured Rhodobacterales bacterium
CGAAAAGCTGGTGCCGCGCATCGAAAAGCTGAAGGTCGGCCCCTACACCGCGGGCGACGACGTGGATTACGGCCCGGTCGTGACCGCCGCCGCCAAGGAGAAAATCCTCGGGCTGGTGCAGTCGGGCATCGACCAGGGCGCGGAACTGGTCGTCGATGGCCGTGACTTCCAGCTTCAGGGCTACGAAGACGGCTTCTTTGTCGGTCCCCACCTGTTCGACAAGGTGACCCCCGACATGGACATCTACAAACAGGAAATCTTCGGCCCGGTCCTCAGCACCGTGCGCGCGGCCTCCTACGAAGAGGCGGTCAACCTGGCCATGGATCACGAGATGGGCAACGGCACCGCGATCTTCACCCGCGACGGCGACGCCGCCCGCGATTTCGCCAGCCGGATCAACATCGGCATGATCGGTGTCAACGTGCCGATCCCGGTGCCGCTGGCCTATCACACCTTCGGCGGCTGGAAGAAATCCATGTTCGGCGACCTGAACCAGCACGGCCCGGACAGCTTCAAGTTCTATACCCGCACCAAGACCGTCACCGCCCGCTGGCCCTCGGGCATCAAGGAAGGTGGCGAGTTCAACTTCAAGGCGATGGACTGACCTCCACCGCAGTCAGAACGACAACACGGCCCCGGTCTTTCGACCGGGGCCGTGTTGCCTTTCCGGGTTGTCACCACGCCAGCGTCTGCATGTCGTCCCGGAACAACCAGCTTTCCACCACCGGCCAACTGCCCATGGTGACGCCGTCGATGTAATCCGCCTCGGTCAGCCCTGCGGCCTTGGAACAGGCCGCGCACATCAGCACCGTACCGCCATCGGCGATAAAGGCTTTCAGCATGTCCTGTATCGACATCCCCTCGCCGGCCATCAGCCCGTGCACATGGCTTGGGCGTTTCTTGTCTGCCAGGTAAACCGCCCGCACATTCAGCCAGATCGCCGTGTCATGGCCGTTCTTCAGCGATTTCTGATGCGCGAACATGATGGCCTTGGCCGCCGACCATGTATCGTCGGTTGTCAGGTTCACGAACAGCCCGCGCGGTTCGCCCTCTGCCTGCGAAACGGCCGGAGCCAGCACTGCAAGCGCCCCGAAAACCAGCGCCAGAAAGGCGGCAATCATATGTTTTTTCATTCGAATCTCCATTGGTACGTGAAGGGAGACTTATTTCATATTCCAAAACCTGAACTTGATTTCAATCAAACCTTCCCGCGCTGGAAGGTTTGACCAGACGCGACGAAACACCCGGGTCCGCGCGCCCCCGCCCCGGTGACAATGCCGTGAAATCACCGGTTTCGGCCTCTCGGCTCTGGTTTCGCCGCCGGACAGGCTCTATCTAGCGAACAAAACACCAAGGCACGCAGGAGCAGCCATGTCCGCCAAACGCATTACCCGCCGCAGCGCGCTTTTGGGCGTTGCAACAACCCTGGCCACGCCGGCGCTGTTGCGCGCGCAGAGCAGCGACGCCTTTCCCCAGAACGAACCCGTCATCCGTGATCAGGTCGCGGTGCGCCGCAACAGTTCGTCCTTCCACCGGCAGCATTGGCGGGATCATTTCGAGCAGTTGGGCAAAGGCTGCCTTCTGGCCGACATCACCAGCCGCGCGGTGCATTACTGGGGCCCGGATGACGAAACGTACCTCCTGTTCCCGTCTTCGGTTCCAATGACAGAAGAGCTGACCAAGCGCGGCTATACCGAGGTGGTGCGCAAGGCGGAAAACCCGACCTGGACCCCAACGGCCAGCATGCGCGAACGCGATCCCTCGCTGCCCGAGCGCATGGAAGGCGGCGCCGGCAACCCGCTGGGCACGCGCGCGATGTACCTGTCCTGGCCCGCCTATCTGGTCCACGGCACGCATGACACCCGCAAGATCGGGCGGCAAAGCTCGTCCGGATGCATCGGGCTTTACAACCAGCATGTCGAAACGCTGTACCCGCTGGTCCAGATCGGAACGCAGGTGCGGCTGCTGTAACCACGCCCGGCCCAAGTGATCCGGATGGCGGTGATCTGCGTAAAACGGATGATATGCAGACAAACAGCAGGTTCCCGCCATGACACTCTTTGCGCAAAGCTGTCCGGCCGGCCTGGCCGTCACCCTGTCGGTCACGCTGGTCGCTTCGCCCCTGTTCGCCCACAATGAATCGCGGGCAACGGCCCATGCGCTGGATGCGGACCGCTTCGAGGTGATCGCCGAGTATTCGGACAATTCGGTCTACTGGTGCGGTGCGGCATCCTACGCGATCCGGGATCTGGCCAAACCCACGAACCAGCCGATCTATGTGCTGCAAGGCCCCGCGCCGAGCCGGGCGAAACCGGGCGAAACCGCCGTCACATTCGGTTTTTCGCCGCCGGCGTCCGGCGCCAACAGCGGGCTGACCAATGCGGTCGACCGGGTCGGCAACACCCTTTCGGTCGGTGCCGCCCGGCAAACCTGCTTTGACACCCTGGTCAACGACTGAGCCGGGCTATCTCTTTCTGATCCAGAAACTCTGTGCCCGCCCTTCGGACAGGAATGGCAGCGCGCTCACCGCGTCCGGGCGTTGCTTCTGCAGGAAATAGCCCGGCCACAGAATGTCGTACCCGCCCCCCTGCAACAGCGCGTGCAGCATGTATTGCTCGGCCCAGGACGGGCAATCATAGAAAAACCGCTTGGGGTATTCATAGGGCAGGAACACGTCATGCACATGGATCACCACGCCCGGCGCCAGGTCCGGAATGACGCGGCAGAACAGATGCGCCACATCATTGCTCATCCGGACCTGATGGCTGCTGTCGATGAACAGGATGTCGCCCGCCGCGAGATCCGCAAACATCGCCGGCTCCACGCTCTCCAGGGTGGCCTGTTCGAACCGGTCGACGACATCCGCGATATCGGCCCGCGGATACGGGTCGATGGCCACCAGCTCGGTTTCCAGACCACCGTCCAGAACCGCTTGCCGCGTGATCCGGGTCGAGTTGCCGCAGCCGACCTCGATCACCCGGCCCGGCGCGGCCTGGCGCACCATCAGGTACAGCGCCTCGGCGTCCGGACGGTCGAAATACCCGTTGCCGGCCCGGTATCCGCTTGCACTGCCCGCCGGGTCCATCAGCCGGGCCAGCGCGTCGCGATGGGTTGCATACCCGGCCACCAGCGGCGCGATATCAAAACCGTCCATACCCGGTGACAAGGCATAGGCGGGTCCGTCCAGACCGCCTCGCGCCTCGAAATCCCGCAGCCGTTTCTGCTCGGCCTCATGCGCCTGCCCATCGGTCAGGCGCACATCAAGACCGTCAAGCAAGCTATTGATCTTGCGTATCTTGTTTCCGTTTCCCACCGGATAACATCCCCATGACGTCGGCGCCAGAACCGACCACAGCGCTGACTTGCCCGGTTCGGCGCGTCACTTCAACCCCGCCCGGCGGCCATTTTTTTGCTTGGCAAGCGCGCTCACAACACGTTCACTGGACAGACACCGGCCAGGGAGGGGCGCATGCAGCAGGATTTCACCCTTGGAATCGAGGAAGAATACCTTCTCGTCGATCTCGACAGCCTCGATCTCGCCGAGGCCCCGCCGGACCTGATGACCGCCTGCCAGAGCGACCTCGAAGACCAGGTCAGCCCGGAATTCCTGCAATGCCAGATCGAGGTCGGCACCCGCGTCTGCGCCAGCATTTCCGAGGCCCGCGAAGATCTCAAACGCCTGCGCTCCTGCGTGGCGCGCCATGCCGCCAGCCACAACCTCGCCCCTATCGCGGTGTCCTGCCATCCCTTTGCCGACTGGAAGAACCAGCAGCACACCGAAAAGGACCGCTACAACGCGCTGGAACGTGCCCTTGGCGGGGTCGCCCGCCGGATGCTGATCTGCGGGATGCACGTCCATGTCGGGCTCGAGGAACAGGCGCTGCGCACCGACCTCATGCCGCAGCTCTGCTATTTCCTGCCCCATCTGCTCGCCCTGTCCACCTCCTCGCCCTTCTGGCAGGGTGATGACACCCGGCTGGGCAGCTACCGGCTGACGGTGTTCGACAACCTGCCCCGCACCGGCCTGCCGCCGCAATTCGAAAGCTGGGCGGAATATGAACGCACGACCGGCACCCTGATCGAACTCGGCGTGATCGAGGACACGACCAAGATCTGGTGGGACCTGCGCCCGTCGCACCGGTTCCCGACGCTGGAAACCCGCATCATGGATGTCCAGCCCCGGCTGGAACACACGCTGTCGCTGGCCGCGCTGATCCAGGCCATCACCCGCATGTTGTGCCGCCTGCGCGAACGCAACCAGCGCTGGCGCACCTATGACCGGTTCCTGATCGCCGAAAACCGCTGGCGGGCGCAGCGTTACGGCACAACCGAAGGGCTGATCGATTTCGGTGACCGGTCCATCAAGCCGTTCTCCAACCTGCTTGACGAACTGACGGGCCTGCTGGCCGAGGACACCGAGGCGCTGGGAACCTCCCGTGAACTGGCGTTGCTGCAAACGATCGTGCGCGAAGGCACCAGTTCCGCCCGCCAGCGCCGGGTTCACGCCGAGGCCTCCGCCAACGGACAGGACGCCGGAGCTGCGGTCGTCAGGCACCTGATCGAGGAATTCCACGCCGATCTCTAGGCTCCGGACGCCTGAGACGGTCATTCCCGGCCGACTCGCACAACGGGCCGGATCACCGGACCAGCGCCGCACCCCCCCCGATTCCCGGCAAAAAACAGGGCCCGGTCCGCGCGGGTCGCTGCCAATCGGGGCAACAATTGCACCGAATCGGCCGGATGGTATCGCAATCCCGCACGTTCAGAATGACCCCCCCGTCACGCCCTGCACCCAGCAGTTGTATTTTGCCCAAAATCAGCGAATTCAATGGCGAAGGCCGTTCAATTGTGTCAAAAAGTTGGAGATTGGCCCGGTTTGTGGCGATTTTTGGGAATTGATCCCATTTGGTAACCTTTAGAGTTAACGATGAGGGGAGTACTATGATTGAACTGAACTTCAGACAGCTGGTGGCCGCAGGTGCCGTCGCTGTGGCGGGGCTGATGGCAACATCGGCTGGCGCGGTCAGTATCGATATCTTCGACGACATGGACGTGACAACCGGCGGCGGCGCCGGCCTGCGCGGCGTTGTCGAATGCGATGTCGCCTGCTCGGTGCTTCGCTATGTCGATCCTCCGGGAGCCTATGAATTCGGCGGACCCGGCGAGCTGTTCAACGGCCCGACGAGTTCGGGTGACGCGAAGGAAATCGCCTGGATCAACTCGGTTCTGGTTCCGGCCTTTGAACCCACGCTCTACACGGTCGCGGATATCACGGGTTACACGAACACCACCGACGCCAACGCGGCGGATGACTGGACGCTGACCAACAAGTACGTGATCCTGAAAATCGGCAACGAGCCGGATTACACGATCATTCGCAACGATTCCGACGGCGCGCTGACCTTCTCCTATACGAAGGCGTCCGGTGCCAAGGGTTCGCTGAGCCACTTCTTCGGCTTCGGCGCAGTGGAAGAGTGCGACCCGTCGGTCGAGGTTTGTGGCCCTCCGGTTGGCGAAGTGCCCGTTCCCGCGGCATTGCCGCTGTTGCTCTCGGCACTGGGTGTGACGGCTGTGATGACCCGCCGGCGGCGTAAAGCGGCGTAAATCAGCCACTTGACCTGAATTACTTTGAAAGGCGCCCTTGATGGGCGCCTTTCTTTTGCCCTATTCGCTCGGTAACCAAAACGCCCGTGGGGCGGAATAACAGGCGAGCGAGACAGCACAGTGACCCAAAACCGGAACCTGACCGGTTCGCAGATGCGAACCGTCCAAGATATTTTGCCCCAGGGCTTTGACTCCGAACTGGTGAACAGTTTCTTTTCTTCCGGCGCGGATGCCGTCGAAGACCATTTTCCCGACAAACCGGGCCGATCAGCGGATGCGCTCGAACGGGCCGACAGCCGGGCCAGGATCGACCTGAGCGACAAGGCACAGCCGGTTGACGCCGAATGGATCACCCAGCGCCCGAATGATGACCTGGATTCGTCCGACCCGACCGGGACCGAAGAGGTCGCGAGCGTCAATTACGCCTATGCAAAGCCGGCAGGCAAAGGCAAAGGCGGAGACTCGACGGATTCCGGCGAGACAACCGTCAAGGGCAAGGGCCGCAACAAGAATAACGATACCACCGACGGAACCGACGGAACGGGCTCGACGGATGGGGCCGGTTCAACCGACGGCTCCGGTACAACCGATGGCTCCGGTACAACTGATGGTTCAGGATCAACCGGCGACTCCGGCACGACGGATGGATCGGGAACCACCGGCGGCGGCGACACCAACACCGGCTCCAACGACCCGAACACCTATGTCAGCGGGCTGGACAATCCGGACGGGTTCAACATCGAACTCAACTGGGAAGGCAGCTGGACCGACGCGTTCAAGCAGGTCGTCCAGAACGCCGCCGAACTCCTGAGCGACATCATCACCGATGACATCGCCAGCCATAACGGCATCGACGACATCCAGTTGCGCGCCATCATGAACAACATCGATGGTTCGGGCGGGCATCTTGGTGTCGGCGGCACATTGGCCCTGCGCCCGGACTCCTACCTGCCGAGCGAAGGTTTCCTGCGTATCGATTCCTCGGATGCGGACCGGCTGCTCAGCCAGGGCAATTTCGAGGACGTGGTGTTTCACGAACTCATGCATTCGCTGGGCTTCGGAACCATCTGGGACGAACTGGGACTGGTTCAGAACATTGGCGGAGAGCAGCGCTTTACCGGTGCCAATGCCATCGAGGCCTATAACCAGATCTTTGCCGACCAGGCCGCCGCCGACCCCTATTCCGACCAGGGCGTCAAGGTCTCCGGCGACGGCGCCCACTGGGATCATGGCAGCTTTACCTACGAAACGATGACAACCTCGGTCTATTCATCGGGCAACTACGTTTCGGACATGTCGATCGCCGCGCTCGAAGACATGGGATACCAAACCATCTACGAGGCCGAAGCGCTGTTCGCGTGATCACCCGAACGACCGAACGTCAGTGACAAGGGCCCTTTGCGGGCCCTTTTCCTTTTGGGCAAGGCTTCTGGCGGGTTTGTCGCGTTGCGGCGCCTTGCAAAACTCTTGTAAGAATTGCGAATTAAACACGCGTTCAATTCGCCGCGCACAGGAGAGCCCCATGGATTTTGCACTGAGTGAAGAGCAGACCGCCATTTTTGATATGGCGCACGCGTTCGGACAGGAACATATCGCCCCCTTTGCGCGGCAATGGGAAGCCGACGGCACGATCCCCAAATCCCTGTGGCCACAGGTCGGCGAACTGGGGTTTGGCGGGCTCTATGTCTGCGAAGACACCGGCGGCTCGGGCCTGACCCGGCTCGACGCGACGCTGGTCTTCGAGGCGCTGTCGATGGCCTGCCCCTCGGTCGCGGCCTTTCTGTCGATCCACAACATGTGCGCCA
>CAYGNE010000175.1:0-7371 GCA_964351155.1 uncultured Rhodobacterales bacterium
TCCGAGGCCGTCGTGGTGGTCAAGGTGGACGGGCAGAAGCTGCTCTCAGTCAGTGAATCGCTGGACGAGGATGGCAGTGACCGGGGGCCCGTGAACGCGTTGTCCAAGGCGCTGGCCAAGGATCTGGGCCAGTACTCGTCGGTTCTGGAGGACATGCGCCTTGTCGATTTCAAGGTGCGCATCACCCAGGGCGGCACCGAAGCCGTGACCCGGGTCATCATCGACAGCGAAGACGGAAAGGGACGGCGGTGGTCCACGGTGGGCGTCAGCCCCAACATCGTTGATGCGAGCTTTGAAGCGCTGCTGGATGCGATCCGCTGGAAATTGATCCGAGACTGCCAGACCGCGTCAAGCCGGCCTTGAACAGGATGGATTGGGACGCTTTTTTCACTGTCCACCGGGGGCTTGACCGGGAAGGTCCCGGCACGCCGGCGGATGTACATTGGACGATCGAACGGACCGGCCTGCGTGGGGCGGTCGATGTGCTCGACGCGGGGTGCGGGCCGGGGGCTGACCTGGCGACGCTGGCGGCGGCGCTGCCCGATGCCCGGCTGACCGGGATCGAGCAACAGGCGCAATTTGTGCACGAGGCGCAGGCCCGGTGCGCCCGGTTCGGCCCCCGTGTCCAGGTCCGGCAAGGTGACATGGCATCGCCCGGGGGGCGGTTTGACCTGATCTGGTGCGCCGGTGCGATCTACTTTCTGGGCGTGACAGAGGCGCTGCGCGGCTGGCGCGACGCCCTGAAAGCCGGCGGCTGGGTGGCGTTCTCCGAACCTGTCCGGCTGGCGGGGGCACCGCCTGCGGCGGATGCATTCTGGGCGGATTATCCGGCGCTGACCGATCTGGACGGGATCATCGCCCGGATCGACGCCGCGGGTTACGAGCTCGTCGATCACCGGCTGATCATGGGAGATCCCTGGGCCGCGTATTATGACCCGATGCGACGGCGCATAGCCGCGTTGCGGGGGCAGGGGCCGGATGCGGCGCTTTCCGAGGCGCTGGACATCAACGAACGGGAAATCAGGCAATGGGAGGCGGCATCGGATCACATCGCCTATGCCCTGATGCTGGTCCGGCCGCGATGAGTTTTGACGCCGATCTGACGGCCTGTGCATCACTTGTGCAAAGAGCGGATCCCGACCGGTTCCTGGCGATCATGGCGGCCCCGGTGTCGGCGCGGCGGGTGCTGTTTCCGATCTTTGCGATGAATGCCGAGATCGCGCGCGCGCCCTGGGTCACGCAGGAAACCATGATCGCCGAAATGCGTCTGCAATGGTGGCGTGACGCCCTGGAAGAGATTGCCGGCGGCGCCGCTGTCCGGCGCCACGAGGTGGTGACGCCGCTGGCCCGGGTACTTGAACCTGACATGGCGGCGCAGGCGGATGAAATGATCGCTGTCCGGCGGTGGGACATCTATCGTGACCCGTTCGAGGACGAGGCGCATTTCACCCGCTACATTGATCAGAGCGCGGGCACGCTGCTCTGGCTGGCGGCGCGAGCCATGGGGCCCGCCGACGAAACCGTGGTGCGGGATTTTGGCCACGCCGCCGGGCTTGCCAACTGGTTTCGTGCGATCCCTGACCTGGAGGCGCGCAAACGTGTCCCGCTGCTGGACGGCACGGCCGAGGGCGTTCGGGCACTGGCGCAGCGAGGGCTGGATCGCCTGTCTCGCGCGCGTCAGCGGCGGCACGAGGTGTCGCGCGAGGCGGCGGCGGCAATGCTCACCGGATGGCAGACCGAGGTCATTCTGCGCCAGGCGCTCGCCGACCCCCGGCGCGTGGCCGAAGGGAAACTGGGCACGAGCGAAGCGCGAAAACGGCTGAGCCTGATGGGGCGGGCCGCGATCGGGCGGTGGTGACCCGCCGCTGGATCAGGCTTCGCTTGCCCTGGGCTGCAACACCAGCCAGATCAGGGCGCAACCGGCCAGCACGAGGAACGGGGCCATGGCCATGTTGACGGCGGTCCAACCTTCGGTGGCGGTGCCGCCCGAGCAGTTCATCAATCCGCCGGATGCCAGCGAGGCCATCGTCACCCCGCCAAACACCAGGACATCGTTCAGACCCTGCATCCGGCCGCGTTCATGCGGCTCGTGGGCGCCCGCCAGCATGGCGGTGGCGCCGATAAAACCGAAATTCCAGCCCAGACCCAGCAGGATCAGCGCGACAAAGAAATTTTCCAGCTCCACCCCGTGAAGCGCGACCGCACCGGCGCCGGCCAGGATCACCAGCCCGAGCGCGACGATCCGCTCGACCCCGAACCGCGCGATCAGGTGCCCGGTAAAGAACGAGGGTGCGAACATCGCCAGCACGTGCGAGGACACGACATCGGCGGCATCGCCTTCGGTAAAGCCGCAACCGACCACCGCGAGCGGTGTCGACGTCATGACCAGGTTCATCAGGGCATAGGAAACCATCCCGCAGATCACCGCGACCGCGATCCTGGGTGTCGTGATCAGTTCCCACCTGGTGCGCCCGCGCGGGCTGTCCTCGCTGGGCGGCGGGGGTTTGGGGATATCGATGAGAAAGAACAGCAGCGCGCCGAACAGGTTGACGGCAATCACCGCAAGATAGGTGCCGAGAAACGGAATGACGAAACTCTGGCTGGTGGCCTTGACCAGTTGCGGGCCGATGATCGCAGCGGCCAGACCGCCGGCCATGACATAGGAAATCGCCTTTGGGCGAAATGCCTCGGACGCGGTGTCGGCGGCGGCAAACCGGTAAAACCCGTGGGCGCTCATGTAGATGCCGGTCAGGAAACTGCCGAGCAGGAAGACCGGAAAACTGCCCAGGTAAAGGCCGTATGCCCCCACGATGCCGCCAAGCGCGCCCCCGGCGGCGCCGACCAGGAACCCGGCGCGGCGGCCGTGGTTCTGCATGATCGTGGAAATCGGAGTCGCCGCCAGCATCGAGCCCAGAACGATCAGCGAAATCGGAAGCGTGGCAAGGCAGGCATTTGTGGCCAGGGACTGACCTGCCAGCCCGCCGATGGTGAAGATCATCGGCATCTGCGCGCCCAGAAATGCCTGCGCCGCCACCAGTACCCATACATTGCGCCGCGCGCGGCCGTCGTCGATATGCGCTGTCATGCCGGTTGGTTAGCTCCGCAATGAGAAAGACACAAGCGGCTTGCGCAGCGGATCCGTGCCGATAGGGTCGAAATCATGAAACGGGTCATGACAGATGAAGTCCGGTTGCCTGCGGGGCGGGGATTGGCGGGGCAGATGCGGGGGCGTTCGTGACCGTCGGGCGGATCATCCGCAGCGATGCCTGCGTGTCCGAGGGCGCCGATTGGCTGGCCCGTCACGACGGGCGGCTGGCCGCGGCCCTGCGGGAAACCGGACCCTTGCCGCTGCGTCTGCGGCCGGACGGGTTTGACCAGTTGCTGAGCGCGATCATCAGTCAGCAGGTCAGCGTGGCCTCTGCCAATGCGATCTGGGGCAGGATGCAACAGGCCGGACTGACCGAACCGGACCGCATCGTGGCGGCCGACGATGACGCGTTGCGCGCGGTGGGTCTGAGCCGTCAGAAGGTGCGCTATGCCCGTGCCCTGGCAGACGCGCGGATCGACTATTCCGGGTTGCGCGGGATGCCGACGGACGCGGTTGTCCGAACGCTTACGCAGGTGCCGGGGATCGGGGCCTGGACGGCGGAAATCTATGCCATGTTCAGCCTGGGCCGCGCGGATGTGTTCGCGCCCGGCGATCTTGCGCTGCAGGAAGCCGCGCGGTTGCTCTACGATCTGCCGGGGCGGCCACGGGACCGCGAGTTGCGGGACATGGCCGAACAATGGTCGCCGTGGCGTTCGGTCGCCGCGCGTATTCTCTGGGCGTATTACCGGGTCGCGACCACGCGGCGTGGCATCTCGGACTAGGTGGACCGGGACCGTGCGGCTTGCCAGAGGCGGGGCGGCATGCCAGAACCGTCGGACAATGAACGCGATCCGGGGTCAACCGGCGCGAATTCCTGACGGGGGCCAGATGACAAGAGTTTTGAATGCCGGGCGCAAGGAACCGGTGTCCGGCACCACGCGGTCGGTCGTGGTGTTTCTGCACGGATACGGGGCAAACGGTGCCGATCTGCTGGGGTTGGCGGATCCGCTGGGCGAACACCTGCCCGATACGCTGTTTGTTGCGCCGGACGCGCCGGAAACCATCCCGGGAATGCCGAACGCCTTTCAGTGGTTCCCGATCCCCTGGATCGACGGGTCCAGCGAGGAAGAGGCGATGCGGGGCATGGCGGCGGCGGTGGACGACCTGAACGCGTTCCTCGACGCCCTGATGGTGGACGAGGATGTGCTGCCTGAACAGGTGGTCCTGTTCGGGTTCTCGCAAGGCACAATGATGGCGCTTTACGTGGCGCCCCGGCGCGAGGATCCGGTTGCCGGTGTCGTTGCCTTTTCCGGCCGCCTTCTGTCGCCCGAGACCCTGTCGGACGAGGTGGTCGTGCGCCCGCCCGTGTTGCTGGTGCATGGGGATGCGGATGACGTGGTGCCGCCCCAATCGCTGCCCGAAGCCGCCGAGGCGCTGCAGGCGGCGGGCTGGCAGGATGTCTATGCCCATGTCATGAAGGGAACCGGCCACGGGATCGCGCCGGACGGGCTGTCGGTTGCACTGGCCTTCATGCGCGACAAGCTGGGATTGTGAGGGAGGAGCCGTCATGCTGATCGTCACCGGAACCATCGAGATCAACGCCGAAAACGTCGAGTCCGCGCGCGCGGCGGCCGTGAAGATGATGGCGGAGACCCGCAAGGAGAACGGGTGCCATGTCTATGAATTCTCACAACTTGTCGAAGCGCCACACCGGTTCCGGGTCTATGAGGAATGGAGCGACGAGGCCGCGTTGAAGGCGCATTTCGACACCCCGCACATGGCGGCGTTTCGCGAGGCGCTTGGCGAGATCGGCGTCACCGCGCGGCGGATCGAAACCATAGAGGCCGGGCCGCGGAAACCGCTCTGATCCGGGGTCAGTCCCAGAGCCAGGGTTCGGCGAACTCGACCGAGTTTCCGGCCGGATCCCGCACATAGAGCGAATGCGCGCCATTGGGCCAGTCGAATTCCGCGTCCACGGCGATGCCGGCGGCCAGCAGCCGGCGGCGCATCGCGTCGATCCGGTCGCGCGACATTGCGAAACAGATATGCCCGGGGCCGCGCGCGCCATGTGGCGGAACCGGCAGGCGGGTGTTCGTGGTGGGCCGTTCGGTTGCCTCGGGGTTGAACACCAGCAGCACCGCCGCTCCGACACGGAAAAACATGTGGCGCCCCTTGACGGTCTGAAACGGGTCCAGCCCCAGAAGGTCGCCATAGAAGTGGCGGGCGGCCTCGAGGTCGTCCACGTAAAGCGCTGATTCAAGGACGGTTTCCGGCGCAGGGGCCGGGGGAAGATCATGCGTCATGGGGCAAGTGTATCACCGGGAAGCGAGGCTGTCAGGCCGTGCATCGGCCCAGTCGCCCGGTTGCAGCCCGTCCAGTGTCCAGGGCCCGATGGCGTATCGGATCAGGCGGAGCGTGGGGTGGCCAACCGCGGCGGTCATGCGCCGGACCTGCCGGTTGCGGCCTTCGCGCAGGGTCAGTTCGATCCAGCAATCGGGAACGGATTTGCGCACCCGGATCGGCGGTGTCCGGGGCCAGAGCCCGGGCGGTTCATCGATGCGGCGCGCGCGGGCAGGCCGGGTCGTGCCGTCCCTGAGCGTGACACCGTCGCGCAATGCGGCGAGCGCGGCGTCGTCCGGAATGCCTTCGATCTGAACCCAGTAGGTCTTGTCCAGCTTGTGGCGCGGGTCCGAGATTCGTGCCTGCAGGCGGCCGTCATCGGTCAGAACCATCAGCCCCTCGCTGTCGCGGTCCAGCCGTCCGGCCGGGTAGACGCCGGGCAGGGTGATGAAATCGGACAACGTCCGGCGGGGGCTGTCGGCGCTGCCCCGATCGGTGAATTGCGGCAGAACATCAAAGGGTTTGTTGAAACGGATCAGTCGGTGCATGGGGCGAAGTATCCCGGCTGGGCGCCCGGGTGCAACCTTTGGGGCGATGCCGGCACCAAGCCCGTCACGCCACGGTTACGTTCGCGTGGCATTTCAGGATCGAAAGTGGCCGACATATTGTGGCAAATCCGGGCTTGTCAGCCGGTAAACACGATATATAGTCGTTTTCATGCTGGGGCGGGTTCCCCGCTCTGGTGCCGGATCAAATGGGCAGACAGGGCGAAATCGGAGTCCCCGATGAGTGCAGAATTCAGGACGGAATTTGTAAGGGAACCGGGCGCGTTGCGCCATCACCCGGCGCTGGTCCTGAACGCCGACTATCGCCCCTTGTCCTATTACCCGCTCAGCCTGTGGAGCTGGCAGGAAGCGATCAAGGCCGCCTGGCTGGACCGGGTGGAGATCCTGGCCGAATATGACGCGGTTGTGCGCAGCCCGAGTACCGAGATACGAATACCTTCGGTGGTGGTCCTGAAAGACTATGTGAAACCTCAAAAGCGCGTGGCATTCACGCGCTTTAACCTGTTTCTGAGGGATGAATTCCGCTGCCAGTATTGCGGCGGCAAGGGTGATCTGACCTTTGACCATGTGGTGCCGCGCGCCAGCGGCGGGGTGACCAGCTGGACCAACGTGGTTGCGGCTTGTTCGCCCTGCAACCTGCGCAAGGGTTCAAAGGCGCTGCACCGGACCGGGATGTCGTTGCAGAAACCGCCGCGCCAGCCGGGGGCCGAGGAGTTGCGCAACATGGGCCGCAAGTTCCCGCCCAACCACCTGCATGACAGCTGGATGGACTTTCTCTACTGGGACGCCGAACTGGAGGCGTGACCCGAAAGATGAACGCGGCGTTAACCGGCATTGGACCCGGCCGCCGCGAATCGCCGCGAAACCCCAGGTTAACAAGGGCGATCCGGCCAAAAACGGCCTGTGCGGCGCGTGCAGACCGCGTGCAGATCGCGTGCATACGCGGATGGCAGGCAGGCCGGGTTAACAGGGCGCGCGGTCCGGGGCGGCCGGCCCGGTGTCCTTGCGCCTGAAACACGGTCCGGGCCATTGGTGGCATGCGCGTTGCGTGCAACCCGGGGCCAGGCGCATGACCGCCCGGTTGGTGCTATGCGGCCGCGCGCTGGACCATGCCGAAGAGGTCGCGGGGGTCGTCGGGGTCGGCAAGAAGGTCGAGCGGGTGATAGAGCGGGTGGGTTTCCAGCTGGTCGCGGACATAGCGCAGGGCGCTGAAATCCTCGATCGCGAAACCGACCGAGTCAAACAGCGTGATCTGACGGTCCGAGGTGCGGCCCTGTGCGGTGCCCGAGATGACCTGCCAGAGTTCGGTGACCGGATGGTCGGGGTCGAGTTGCTGGATCTCGCCCTCTATCCGGGTCTGGGGCGGGTATTCCACGA
>CAYGNE010000176.1:0-7365 GCA_964351155.1 uncultured Rhodobacterales bacterium
GGATTGCCTTGATGATCAGGGTCAGCCCGATGATCGACCAACCCATGTTGCCGATGAACTTGTCCAACTCGTGCAGCAGCCAGAAGATCGGTTTTGTCAGGAAGAAAAACCAACCCCAGTCGATGCTGTCGAGAAAGCCCTGTACGCCGGATTTCTCGTATTCCCGGATGGTTTCCCATTTCTTGGCGCCGGCGAACAACTGCGTCGACACACTGGCCTTGGCTCCGTCGGCGACGGTTTGCGTCGGCAGTTTGGCCGTTGTCTGATAGATGTCGCGGCTGGCGTCGTGAAAGGCGCTGGCCTTGAACGGGGTGCCCGGCTCGGGGATGAGTGTGCTCATCCAGAAATGGTCGGTGAACCCGATCCAGCCGTTTTCTGCGACTGCGATTTCCTTGAAGTCGGTCGTGCTTTCGAAATCGTCATAATCGGTTTCGGTCAATTCACCGTCGGCCATGCCGATGGCACCTTCGTGCAGGATAAAGAAGTTCTTGAGGTCCTGCGGTTCGCCGTGGCGGGCGAGGATGCCATAGGGTGCCAGGCTGACCGTCGCGCCGCTGGTGTTTTCGACGGATTGCGTCACGGTGAACATGTATTCTGAGTCGATTTCCAGAACACGCCGGAAAACCAGCCCCTTGCCATTGTCCCAGCGCAGGGTGACGGGGCTGTCGGTGCCGAGCGTGTCGCCGTCTTCCAGCGACCATTGGGTGTTTGCACCGGGAACGTCATCCAGTGTCAGGCCGGCACCCGGTGCCCAGCCATAGAGCGCATAATAGGCCTGCGGCGTGCCGACCGGCGTCAGCATGGTGACGATCGGCGAATCTTTTTCAAGTGCGACGCGATAGTCGTTCAGTGACAGATCGTCGATCCGCCCGCCAAGCAGTGAAACGGTTCCGCTCAACCGCCGGGTCTTGATCGGAATGCGCGGCGTATCGGCCAGGGCATCTTCGCGCGTCACACCCGGTGTCGCCGCGTCGGCAGGGGCCTCTGCCGTGGCGGGGACGGTCGCGGTGCCGTCTTCGGCGATCGTTTGCCCCGCCTGCTCGGTTTCCGCGGGAGGCTGAGGTTCGGGTGGGGTGAAAAGAACTAACCAGACCAGGATCACGAGGAAACTGAGTGCGGTTGCGAGAATGAGGTTCTTGTTCTGATCGTCCATCGGGGACAGCCACCTTGTGCATGCTTAGACAGGGTGGGTTCAACAGAGTGCAGCCCGAAAGGTCAAGCGGATTCGCCCGAATATGCGCCAGTCAAGGGCCTCTTGCCGCGGGACCGGGCCGCCGGGCTAGCCGACGTCCCTTCCGATCCGCGGTGCGTCCTGCAGTTTTGCCTCATGCGCGGTGATCCAGTCCAGCGTTTGATCAAACGGCATCGGGCGGGCAATGCCGAACCCCTGAACGTGATCACATCCAAGCTGCGCCAGCAGCGCATGTTCGCCGACGGTTTCGACACCTTCCGCGAGGGTTTCCAGTTCCAGACGTTCGGCCATGGTCAGAATTGCGCCGATCAACCGCTGCTGCTCGGGATCGCGATCCGCCTTCATGACAAAGGACCGGTCAATCTTGATCCGGGAGATCGCAAACCGGCGGATGGCCGCGATCGAGGCGTTGCCGGTGCCAAAATCGTCCAGATCGATCCGGCAGCCAAGCGCGGCGAGCCCGGCGATATTGCGGGTCACGGTATCGTCCGGACAATCCGTGACGACGGTCTCGAGGATTTCGACCGACAGGCGGTCAGGCGACAGTTCGAACCGGTCCAGTTCCCACCGAACCTTGTCGACCAGACCAGGATTGCGCAACTCTTCGGTCGCAAAATTCACCCCGACCCTTGGAACATCCATACCGGCGCTGTCCCAGGCTTTGAGCGCCGTGAGGGCGTGGTACATCATGACCTGGCCAAGCCGCTCCATCAGACCGGCGTCCTGCATGGTCGGGATGAAGGTATCCGGCGCGATCAATCCATGTATCGGGTGGGTCCAGCGCGCCAGCGCTTCGAACCCGGTGACCTTGCCGGTATCCGTCGATATCTGGGGCTGATACCAGGGTTGGATCTGGCCACTTTCCAAGGCTGCCGCCGCATCGTCGCGCAGATCGCTTTTTGCGCGGGTCTTGCGCTGTATCTCGTTGGAGAAGGAGCGGATTGCGGATGGGCCGTTCTGGCGGGCGTCGGCGAGCGCGGCATCGGCTGCTGTTACCCAGTCGTCCGGCGAGTTTCCCGGTGCCCGGCTGCGCAGGCAAAACCCGATGGAGCAGGACACATAGATCGAGAAGCCGTCAATCGACACCGGTTCCTCGATGGCGGTTTGCAACCGGCCGGAGATCTGGATGCACAGTTCCAGATCCAGTTGCCGGACGGGCATCAGGCAGACGGCAAAACGACTGTCACCGATGCGCGCAACCGTGTCGCCATCCCGCAGGGCCGCGACGATGCGTTCTCCGCTGCGCTGCACGAGACGATCGGCGGCGGACTGGCCGTGCCGGTCGACGGCTTCGGCGTAATCGTCGAGTTCCAGAACAAAACAGGCCGAGCGCAGCTCTGAACTGGCGGTGTCGGCATGGGCCTGTTTCACGACCGCGTCGAACCCCTCGCGCAGCATCAGGCCGGTAACACTGTCGCGCGGCACGACGGGCCGGCGCGGCCCGCTGCCGAAGGCGCCGGAGAAGGCGAAGACCAACGGCAGCCCCAGCGAGACCATGAGCAGCGCCTGTTCCCCGCCCAGCCAGAATGCTCCCAGGGTCATCGCGGGAAGAAAGGCCAGAATCGGCGGGCCGGTCAGAATGGGAACGATCCGTTCCTGGAAACGGGTCAATGGTCCGCACTGCGAAGATTGCATGGGATTACCTTTCGCTTTCTCGCGCAACTGGCGCGGGGCGAAAGTAGGCCCGGGTGTCTGACCCAGTGGTTAACGCAGTTTGGGAATTTCCGGCGGATTTTCTTTATTTCCATCGGAGGAAAGGGTCAGCCCGACAAAATCGAAAAGCCTTGGATCCAGAAGATGCGATGGCCGTGCGTTCATCAGGGCACGAAACATGACCTGTCTGCGGCCCGGGCTGTTGGATTCCCATCCGTCGAGAATTCGTTTCACTTGCTGACGCTGCAGCCCGTCCTGGCTGCCGCAGAGATCGCAGGGGATGATCGGGTAGTTCATCGCCGCTGAAAACTTTTCGCAATCGCTCTCTGCCACGTGAGCGAGTGGTCGCAGCACGAAAAGGTCGCCTTCTTCGTTCACGAGCTTGGGCGGCATCGTTGCCAGCCGGCCGCCGTGGAACAGGTTCATGAAGAAGGTTTCAAGAATGTCGTCGCGGTGGTGGCCCAGCACAACGGCGGTGCAGCCTTCTTCGCGCGCGATCCTGTACAGGTTCCCGCGGCGCAACCGGGAACACAGGGCGCAATATGTCCGGCCCTGTGGAACCTTGTCCACGACGATGGAATAGGTGTCCTGATACTCGATCCGGTGCGGCACGCCCATGCGTTCGAGGAATTCCGGGAGCACGGTCGCGGGAAAGCCCGGCTGGCCCTGATCGAGATTGCAGGCGAGGATGTCCACGGGCAAAAGCCCGCGCCATTGCAATTCGTGAAGAACCGCCAGCAGAGTATAGCTGTCCTTGCCGCCCGACAGGCAGACCAGCCAGCGCGGGCGCGCTCCATTGGAGCCGGGCGCAACCATACCATATTGTTCGATCGCCTCGCGCGTCATCCGGACGATGCGCTTGCGCAGCTTCTTGAACTCGGTCGTCGACGGTGCGCCGGCGAAAAGCGGATGGATATCGTCCTGATCAAGCATGGCTTCGCTTTAGTGGAGTTGCCCGAACCCGGCAAGTGCCGGCAGGTCGGGGGACATCAGTCGTCGGCGCCGGGGGGGACCGGATCATAGCCGGAACCGCCCAGAGGATGGCATCGCCCGATGCGCCGAAGCGCGAGCCAGCCGCCTTTCACGGCACCATGTCTTTCAAGGGCTTCCAATGCGTAGGCCGAGCAGGTCGGCTGGTACCGGCCGTTGTATCCCACCCATGGCGAAAAGATCAGCCGATAGGCACGCACCGGAAGCGCGAGGAAACGGGCGAGCGGACTCATGCGCGGCCCTGGTGCAGCTTGTTCAACGCATGGACAAGGTCACCCTTGAGGTCCTCAAAGGGACGCTGGGCGGTGACTTCGGCGCGGCCAATCAGAACATAGTCCCAGCCTTCCCTTCCGTGGAGGGGAAGAACCGCGCGGGCGGCCTCGCGCAGCCGCCGTTTGGCCCGGCTGCGCGCCACCGCGTTGCCGACCTTCCTGGAGCAGGTGAACCCGACCCGGATACCGTGTGCCGTTTCGTCGCCGTCGCGTTTCCTGGCCTGCACCATCATGGACCTGGTGCCCTGCCGACGGGCCCGGGCGGCGCGGAGGAAATCTGCCCGGGCCGTCAGGACAGTGATGCCGGGGGCAGGTTCCGCGCAAACGGAAACCGCCGGGGGCGCATTCCCCGAATCTCTGTCGGGGGCCTCCGGCGGTGTCATGTCCGATTATCCTGTGGCTGAGCTTCAGGCGCTCAGCGACTTGCGGCCACGCGCGCGGCGCGCGTTCAGGATCTTGCGACCGGCTTTGGTGGCCATGCGCGCACGGAAGCCGTGGCGGCGCTTGCGAACCAGGTTCGAGGGTTGAAAGGTGCGTTTCATCGCTCCGTCTCCAGCTATTCGGTCGGGCGCGGCGCGGATTCGCCTCCCGTTTGATCTTTGAAGCCCGTCCTGTAATGCCGCTCGGCGGCTAAGTCAAACCCTGGCTGACCCAATTTCTCGGGTTCTGCAACATTTCCGGTGTCCGCCGGGCGATAATTGTTTCAGGCGATCCGTTGCGGGGCGATTTTCTCACGAATCCGGTGGCTGACATCAAGGCGCTGTGAAGGACCTGTTGCTTTGCCGCGACTGCGCGCATGTTGGTCTGGACTGGATGCATGCAAGAACGGAACAAGCCATGACCGATACACCCGACAGACCCAAGGGAGGGTTGGCCCGCCATATCCCCCTGATGGTGATCGTGGTCGTCGCCGTTATCGGCGGCTTTGCCCTGCGCGACTATCTCAGTTTTGAAACCTTGCGGGCGAACCGCGAATCCCTGCTGGCGTTTCGGGACGAGAACTTTTTGGGGCTCGCGGCAGCATTCGTCGCGATCTATGTCCTGATCGTCGTGTTTTCATTGCCCGGGGCGGCGGTCGCATCGGTCACGGGCGGGTTCCTGTTCGGCCTGTTCGCCGGAACCGCGCTGAACGTGGTTTCGGCAACAATCGGGGCCAGCGGTATCTTTCTCGCCGCCCGCTTGGGGCTTGGAGCCAGTCTGACGGCCCGGCTCGAAGCGTCCGAAGGCAATGTGAAGAGGCTCAGGGAAGGGCTGCGCGAGCACGAAATCAATGTGCTGCTGTTGCTGCGACTCGTGCCGGCAGTCCCGTTTTTCGTGGCCAACCTGTTGCCGGCGCTGGTGGGTGTGCGGTTTTCCAACTTCCTTTGGACGACGGCGGTGGGGATCATCCCGGGGGCCATCGTCTTTACCTGGATCGGCGTGGGATTGGGGGAAGTGTTCGATCGTGGCGAGACACCCGATCTGTCCCTGTTGTGGGAACCGCATATCCTGGCGCCCATTCTCGGACTATGTGTTCTGGCGGCATTGCCGATTGCCGTCAAAGCTTTGCGTGGCAGGAAAGAGATCTGAACAATGGAACGCATCAAAACGGATGTTCTGGTTATCGGCGCGGGGTCCGGTGGTTTGTCGGTCGCGGCGGGTGCGGTCCAGATGGGCGCGAAAGTTGTCCTGCTGGAAGGGCACAAGATGGGCGGCGACTGCCTGAACTATGGCTGTGTGCCGTCCAAGGCGCTGATCGCCAGCGGCAAGGCTGCTTACGGTCATACGGGCACGGCGGTCTACGGTGTTCCGGATCAGACACCGAAACCCGACTATGCGGCGGCGATGGAACATGTCGCCGGGGTCATCGCGCAAATTGAACCGGTCGACAGTCAGGAGAGGTTCGAGGGGCTGGGTGTGCGGGTGATCCGCGAATTCGGCAGCTTTGTCTCGCCAAGAGAAGTGCAGGCCGGAAACCATGTCATCTCGGCACGCCGTATTGTCATCGCAACCGGGTCGTCGCCGCTTGTGCCGCCGATACCGGGACTGGAGAAGGTGCCCTACCTGACCAATGAAACGATTTTTGATCACCGCGACAGACCGGATCACCTGCTGATCATCGGCGGCGGACCGATCGGCGTGGAAATGGCGCAGGCGCATGTACGGCTGGGCTGCCGGGTGACGGTGATCGAAGCCGACCGCGCATTGAATCGCGACGACCCGGAAATGGCGGCCATCGTGCTGGACGCCCTGCGCGCAGAGGGCGTGGAGATCGTCGAGGGCGCGGCAGTGGAACGGGTTTCGGGCCGGGCCGGCGCGGTGGCGGTGGATCTGCCGGGCGGGCGGCGGATCGGCGGCTCGCACCTCCTGGTGGCCGCGGGGCGGCGGGCCAATACCGAAGGGCTGGGCCTAGCAGAGGCGGGGATCGAAACCACACCCGCCGGCATCCGCGTGGACAAGGGGCTGCGCAGCAGCAACCGGCGGGTCTATGCGATTGGCGATGTCGCGGGGGGGCCGCAATTCACCCATGTCGCCGGGTATCACGCCGGGCTGGTGGTGCGGTCGGCCCTGTTCGGCCTGCCGGTGCGGCTGCGCCACGACCACATTCCCCGCGTGACCTATACCGACCCGGAACTGGCGCAGGTCGGGCTGACCGAATCCGAGGCGCGCGCGCGCCACGGCGACCGGGTCGACGTGGTGCGGTTCGATTTCGCCCATAACGACAGGGCCGTCGCGGAACGCCGCGCCCGGGGCGGCATCAAGTTGATGGTGCATCGCGGCCGGCCCATCGGCGCAACGATCGCCGGCCCCGGCGCCGGCGAAGCGATCGGCCAGTGGGCGCTGGCGATCTCGGCCGGGCTGAAACTGTCGCAGGTCGCCGGCATGGTCGCGCCCTACCCTACATTGGCGGAAATCGACAAACGCGTGGCCGGGGCCTATTTCTCACCGAAATTGTTTGATAATCCTTGGATCAAACGGGTCGTCAGGGCGGTGCAGAAACTGGTCCCCTGACTGGTGGCCGGGCGGACAACCGGGGCAGACTCAGCATGTTGAACACGCTTTCGGGGCGGTTTCTTGTTCTTACCGCGGCCTTCCTGATGCTGGCCGAGTTGTTGATTTTCGTGCCGTCCATCGCGCGTTTTCGCGCCGACTACCTGGACGACCGGCTGGAGCGGGCGCAGATCGCGTCGTTGGCGCTGCTGGCCGACGACATGCTGGCGAACGATCTTGAGGCGGAGCTGCTGGAAAACGCCGAGGTGTTCAACGTCGTTCTGCGCC
>CAYGNE010000177.1:0-6551 GCA_964351155.1 uncultured Rhodobacterales bacterium
ACCTGGCTCAGCCGGGTATGTGAACCGGGGCAATCGATCAGGATGAAATCGCTGTCCGGTTCCAGTGTCGCCACGGCCGCGGACAACCTGTGATCATAGATGTTTTCGCCGGGTTTCAACGATGACGGATCGATCTGCGGAAGATCGTGGCACAGCGGGCCGGGCAGGTTCAGCCCGGCTTTCTGCATGAAGGCCTGCCGGTTCTCCACATAGCGGCCGAGCGTGCGCTGTCGCAGGTCCAGATCCAGGGCGCTGACCTTGTGACCCAATCGCGATAATGCTGTCGCGACATGCATCGATACCGTGGATTTCCCTGCTCCGCCTTTTTCATTTCCGACGACGATGATATGCGCCATGCCCGATCCTTCTGATGCCGCCCTTTTCGGCGTTCACCACTCTATATGTTGCGGTTTTGCGGTTGGAAAGCGTTGTCGCCGGGATGACAGACTGATTTCAATAGGTTGTTGCAACTGTTCCTCATCCGTCAACCTGCATCCTTTCCACATCGCGCAAAGCGCTGCTCAGCGGCGCAAGAAAGTCCTGGTACTGGCGCCAGTCATCATCGCTGTTTGCATAAATCGGCTTTTGGACCTGCTCCGCACTCGCGGTCAGAACCGCGCTGTTGGCGGAATGCGGTGTCAGGCAGGCCTCCGTCCAGTTCAGTTCGCATGCCCCGACAAGGCGACGGATCGTAGGATCGCTGTCGGTGACAATGTCCGAGTAGCGCAGCGGAATGATGCGCTCCTGATACCGCCCGGACCAGAACCGCATCATGTCGTGGTGCAACACTTGATAGGCAGCGATATCCGCCATGTCATAGGCAAACCCGTTTCCACGGCTTGCAAACAGGTGGCGGTACAGGGACCAAGCGACCGGCATCGGCGCACGCGACAAACTGACAATGCGCGCTTCTGGCAGGGCCTCGCAGATGGGTCCGATCCAGCGGAAGTTCAGCGGCATCTTGTCGACCAGAACGTTCGATCCGTCCGAGTGTTGCGCAAGACCGTGCAGCAGCCGGTCGCGAAGCGTCCGGATTTCGCCCGCCGAGATGCGGGTGCGGCCTTCGTCGTTCAACTGCCGCAGCAAAGGTGCGACCGCGGTCGAAACCACGGAGAGTTCGCCACCCTTCTGTACATCCTCGCATTGGCCGAGAATGCGTTCGACCAGTGTCGTGCCGGACCGGGGCAGCCCGACGATGAAGATCGGGCGGGGTGAGGCGGCCTGTTGCAACATTCCCGCTGGCAAACGGTCGAAAGACAAGGATTTGTACCACGCAAATCGCAGCGCCTCTTGCCGGATATCAAAATTGCACAGGGATCTCCGCAAACGGTTGCCCGCCACCAGATGTTTGAAGGCTTGTGCGCGATCTTCCAGTTCGTCACATGCCTTGAACAGCGCAAAATGCAGTGGGGCCAACGCGGCGTCGTCTGGATCGGCGTTGCGCAGAATGCAAAGCATGTCCTTCAGATGGGCGTTCCCGGTGCTATAGGTGGTGCATCGTGCCAGATTGTTGTGAAGGTCCGGCAGATCGGGCCGCAATGAAAGCGCCCGCCGATAGTAGTCTGCGGCTGCGTCCTGACGACCGCGCGCCTGCTCCAGTATTCCCAGGTGGTTCAACGGCCCGGCATCGGCTGCGCCCTGTCCGAGGGCGGCCTTGTGACAGGCTTCGGCCTCGGTGATCCGCCCAAGATCGCGCAGGATACGCCCCTTCGTGTCCAGTGCCCCGGCATGATCGGGCCGACGGGACAGAACGTGGTCGACGGCCTCCAGCGCATCATGCAGGCGCCCCAGGTCCAGACGGCATTGCGCAAGCGACAAACCCAGATCAGCATGGTCCGGATTCAGTTTCATGGCGCTGACCCAGAACGCCTCTGCCTCGTCCAGCCGGCCGCGGTTCTGAAGCTCCGATGCTTGCGCGATCAAGGGCGAAACGGCCTGTTGCCCAAGCGACCTGAGCCCCCGGCGGGCACGTGTGTTTGCGGGAAAGCGGGTCAAAACCGCGCTGAAATGCAAGGCGGCCTGTGCCAGATTTCCGGCGCGGCTCGCGCTTTTGGCAAGCGTCAGCGTGCGACCGAGGTCAAATTCCGGGGAAGTGGAGAGAACAGAATTGGCGGGAGGCATGAAAAGTCGGCTTTCTGTTTTGCGCGTCACCTCCGCAGTCTTTCAGCAATGCCTTTCGAATTCGTCACCATATGTCTCGAAATCCGCCTGAACGACCTGCTGCCGATGGCGAATGGTTCTGGCCGGTCTTCTTTGGGTCCTCCCGGGCAATGTGCCGGGGTAAATGCAAAACGCGGGCGGTCCGAAAGGCGTCAGTCCGGGAACTGACAGGCAGCTTGAAATGAACAAACGGTTCTCCGGAACGAAAAACGCCGCGGCAGGAGCCGCGGCGTTTGTCCGGTAGGATACGCTTCGATCAGAAGCCGAGACCTTCGTATTTTTTCTTGAACTTGGAAACGCGTCCGCCGGTGTCCAGCAGACGGGTGCCACCGCCGGTCCAGGCGGGGTGCGCGCTCGGGTCGATTTCGAGCGCCAGCGTGTCGCCTTCCTTGCCCCAGGTGGATTTCATCTGAACCACGGTGCCATCGGTCATCTTGACGTCGATGATGTGGTAATCGGGATGGATGTCTTTTTTCATCTGTCCGGTCCTCAGGCCTGGGCGCCCGCTTTGGGCTTGTAGTGGGAATCTTCGGCGATACGGGCCGATTTGCCGCGACGCGAGCGAAGATAGTACAGCTTGGCCCGGCGCACACGGCCACGACGGACAACGGTAATGCTTTCGATATTGGTCGAGTGCAGCGGGAAAACACGCTCCACGCCTTCGCCAAAGGAAATCTTGCGCACGGTGAACGCACCGGCGATGCCATTGCCGCCCTTGCGGGCAATGCAGACGCCTTCGTAGTTCTGAACACGGGTACGCGACCCTTCGGTCACTTTATAGCCGACGCGCACGGTGTCACCGGCTTTGAAATCGGGGATTTCTTTCCCCAGGGCGGCGATCTGTTCCGCCTCCAGCTGTGCGATCAGGTCCATCGCATCTACTCCTATATGCTCGTGGTTGCTCCACGAATTTGTGTGCGTCCTCAGAGCTCTTGGTCTTCACCGGGTCCGCTTGCTCGCGCCCGCCAGAGATCAGGTCGTCCATTCCTTGCCGTCGTGCCCTGATGCCCGCGCGAGTCTGGCCGAAGAAGGCCAAGTGCGCGATTGTGCAATGCAACACGCATCCGGAACGCCAAAGCGATTCCGAACCCGCGCGGTATAGGGCGGAACGCGTTGGCTAGCAACCCTAAAACAGGGGCAATCCGCCGTTCGGGCAAGACGTTCTGGTGCCGCGCCCGAGCGTCTGATCCGGCTAGGACCTGACCGCGCCGAACGTGTCCAGCGTTCCGCCGTTGATCAGGTGATTGAGCAGAAGCTGCCGCTGTTGCGAAGAACTGTTGTTCAGCAGCGTGACCTCTTCCTGTGTGAGGTCGCGGCGTTTGAAGCCGCGTTTGGCGAGACAGTTATCCACGCCACTGTATTCGCCATGTGCGCGAATGTTCGGTTCGTTCGCATAGACGATCAGGGGGCCCACGATCAGACCGCCCAGGATGACGCCCCCGACATAGCTTCCAACAACGGCGTTGGTTCCACCCTGAGGCGCAGCGCCGGAACATTCCTGCAGCGCCATGCGCGCGGATTGCACATTTTGCCCGGGTTGTTCCGGTACGGACGGGCCCGGCAATTGTCCGCAGGCAGTGACGAATATGGCCAGTCCGGGCAACAGTGATCTCATTTGCATCCCCTCAAACGCAGATTTCAGCTTAATGCTCAATATGTTTAAAGAAGGTTTCATCCCGGTTTGAAACCGAAAACCGAGAGACGAGGGCGAATTCCTGAGATTGCACAGTGCGAGCCACACAAGCTGTCAACCAGCGGGTTTGTCGGTTTTCTGCGCTTGGACATGGCGTGCCCACAAGTCGGGCCGGCGTTCGCGCGTGATCTCCCTGGACTTTGCGGCCCGCCATTTTTCGATTTCGCCATGATGGCCGGACATCAGTACGTCGGGAATGGGATGCCCTTTCCATTCTGCGGGGCGCGTGTATTGCGGGTGTTCCAGCAACCCCGTGGAGAAACTCTCATCCTCTGTCGAGGACTGGTTGCCCAGCACGCCCGGGATCAGGCGGACGGTTGCATCGATCAGTGCCTGTGCCGCGATCTCTCCCCCGGTCAGAACGAAATCACCGAGGCTGACTTCCTGCATTTTGTAGTGTTCGAGAACCCGTTCATCGACGCCTTCGAAACGTCCGCACAGGAGTGTGACTCCATCCGCGCGTGCCAGGTCCTGCATCAGATCCTGGGTCATCGGGCGGCCGCGCGGAGACAGGTAGATCAGTGGCCGGTTCCCGGTTCTTCCGGCTTGTGCGCTTTCGATCGCGGGGCCGACGACATCCGCGCGCAGAACCATGCCCGCACCGCCGCCGGCCGGGGTGTCATCGACATTGCGGTGTTTTCCGATCCCGAAGTCGCGCAGGTCGATGGTTTCCAGTTGCCACAACCCCTCCTGCAGCGCCTTGCCGGTCAGGCTTTCGCCCAGAACACCCGGAAAGGCCGTTGGGAAAAGCGTGATCACCTGGGCCTTCCAGACGTTTTTCAGGTCCGGAACCGGCGTCATCAGTTCCCTTGGGCGGAGCGATGGCCGGATGGACTTGCGGCCCAGGGATCGGTTTGGTTTCTCGGTCATGCCCGCGTCATACGGCATCACCGCCGGATTGGAAATCGCATGTCACGGCGCGCGATCAGAACAGCCCGTCGGGCGGGTCTGCGATGATCCGGCCCGAAGCGAGATCGACGGTCGGCACGATGGCGCGTGTAAAGGGCAGCAATACGCTGTCCTTCAACCCCGGTCCGTGAATCTCCAGCAGATCGCCGGCACCATGGTTCAGGACCGACTTCACTGTACCCAGCGTCGTGCCGCCGGTGTCCAGCACGGTCAGCCCGATCAGGTCGGCGTGATAATATTCATCATCTGGCAGCGAGGGCATCTGATCGCGCCGGGCAAACAGGCGAAGGCCGCGCAGGGCATCAGCCTGTTCCTTGGTCGCGATGCCACCCAGCCGGGCCGTCAACCCGTTGCGGGTGGCCCCGGTCAGCTTCACAGAATAGCGATGCGTGCCGTCCTCGTTGGAGAGCGGGGCGTAGGTTGCGATGTCTTCGGGGACGGCGCAGAAGCTTTTCAGCCGCACTTCGCCACGCACGCCAAAGGCACCGGCGACGGCACCGACGCAGACCAGATCCGTCATCTCTGTCCTCCTTCGCAAAGGCTTGCAACCACCCGTCCGCCAGCATCGAGACAGCGGTCCTTGTGGGCGTTTCGCTCGTAAAACACGCCGGTGACAAAGGCGACAAGAACGAAAATGGCCAGTCTGATCAATCCGAACATGGCGTATCAGCGAACCTCCATCGGCAGGGTCCCAAGCCGGTTTTCCCAGCCTTCGCGTTCCAGTTCGGGCGTTTCCGAGTCGGCTTCGGGCCAGCCGATGCAGAAATAGCCGATCAGGCTCCACCCGGCAGGCGCGTCAAGATCGCGGGCGAGGCGTTCGGGGTCAAGGATTGACACCCAACCCAGACCCAGCCCTTCGGCCCGAAGCCGCAGCCACATGAGGGTGATGCCGCAAACCACGGAATAGCGCCGCATTTCGGGCATCGTTGCGGTTCCGAGCCCACTGCCCTTTTCGGTTGTTTCATCGCAAAAGATGGCGAGATGGACCGGGGCATCTGCCAGTCCGGCCAGTTTCAGCCGGCCGTAGACGGCGGCCTTGGCGCCACCGAAACCGCGCAGGGCATCGGCGTTTGCGGTCTTGAAATTGTCGAGCACAGCGGCGCGCAAGGCGGGGTTCTCCACCCGCAGAATCCGCCACGGTTCGCTCAGCCCCACCGAGGGCGCCAGCGAAAACGTGTCGAGGCAGCGCGCCAGCACTGCCTCGTCCACAGGGTCGTTCCGGAACCGGCGCACATCGCGCCGGAGCCGTATCAGCCGGTCCAGCTGCGTGCGGAAATCGCCTTGAAATTCAGCGCTCTGCACGTTTTCCTGCTTATTCTTCGGCGGCTGCTTCGGCCGGGGCTTCGGCGGGTGCTTCTTCTGCGGGAGCGGCGGCTTTCTCGGCCTTTTCCTCGGCGCGGGCGCGGGCTTTTTCGCCGGGTGTGCCTTTCTTGGGGTTGTTGCGCTCGGTCTTGTCGCGGACGCCGGCGGCTTCGAGGAAGCGGGCGACGCGGTCGGTGGGCTGGGCGCCGTGGTCGAGCCAGTGCTGAACCCGCTCAATGTCCATCTTCACGCGCTCTTCGCTGTCCTTGGGCAGGAGCGGGTTGTAGGTGCCGACCTTCTCGATGAAGCGGCCGTCACGCGGCATGCGCGAATCGGCGACGACGATACGGTAGAAGGGGCGCTTTTTCGAACCGCCACGGGCGAGGCGAACTTTGACTGCCATTGGTTTTCTCCTTTGAATGGCTGTTTGAAGGTGTTTCCGTCAGGATTGGTATTGCTTGTGGTGCTGGATGACTTCCTGAATGAC
>CAYGNE010000177.1:6561-7319 GCA_964351155.1 uncultured Rhodobacterales bacterium
TGGGCAGGAGCGGGTTGTAGGTGCCCAGCTTCTCAATGAAACGGCCGTCGCGCGGCATGCGGCTGTCGGCCGCCACGATACGGTAAAAGGGGCGTTTCTTGCTGCCGCCACGGGCAAGACGGATTTTCATGGCCATTGTTTGTGTCTCCTTTGAATGGCATCACACCGAGGGTGTGTCGTTGAGTTGAACCGGTAACATCCGGTTATTGTTGGTGTTTCTTGTGGTGATGGATGACTTCCTGAATGATGAAACTCAGGAAAGCCTTGGCGAATTCGGGATCCAGGTCGGCCTGTTCCGCCAGGTTTTCCAGACGTGCGATCTGGGCCGCTTCGCGGGCCGGATCGGACGGGGGAAGATCGTGTTCGGCCTTGAGCCGGCCAACGGCCTGGGTGTGCTTGAACCGCTCGCCCAGCGTGTAGACGAGGATCGCGTCGAGCCGGTCGATGCTTTCGCGGTGGTCTTTCAGCAGTTCGGCGGCGCGGGCCGTGACGTCAGACATCGGGGCCTCCTTGAAGGTGCGGGACAGGGCCGGGGCAGGGTGTGCCAGGCGTACATACTGCGTGCATATCGCGTGCATACGCGCGGTGCAGTCGCGGGGAGAAGCGGCGGTCAGTCAATGGCCCAGCCTTTCGGTTTGAACAGCGGGTCGCGGTAGTGGCTGATTTCCATCTCGATGCCGTGCGCCAGCTGGGTGCCGGCCAGCTGAGCCGGGGTCGGGTGGCGATAGACCGCGTCATTGCCGTCGATGGTGGCGGAG
>CAYGNE010000178.1:0-7318 GCA_964351155.1 uncultured Rhodobacterales bacterium
TGGGGTGGTCTGGACAAGGTTTTCCTGCTGGGTGTAACCGCCGATGATCTTTCGGGCACCCTGCCCGAGATCCTGTTCTTTGCCTTTCAGATGACATTCGCCATCATCACCCCGGCGCTGATCGTCGGGGCCTATGTCGAGCGGGTCGGGTTTGGCTTTGTGCTCTTGTTCTCGGCACTCTGGATGCTGCTGTGCTATGCGCCGGTCGTGCACTGGGTTTGGGGTGGCGGATTTCTGTCCGATGGCGGAATTTTCGGAGAAACCGGAGTGCGCGATTTTGCCGGCGGCATCGTCGTGCACGAAACCGCGGGTCTGGCGGCGCTGATCATTGCGGTTTTCCTCGGACCGAGACGTAACCGCACCACGCCCCCGCACAATCCCGGCTTTGTCATGATCGGGGCCGCGATGCTGTGGGTCGGCTGGTTCGGATTCAATGGCGGCAGCCAGCTTGCAGCGGACGGCGGCGCCGCCATGGCACTGACTGTGACTCACATTTCGGCTGCGACCGCTTCGCTCAGTTGGGCGTTGTGGGAACGGATCAAGTTCGGCAAGGCCTCGCTTGTCGGGATCGTGACCGGCACGATTGCCGGGCTTGCCTCGATCACCCCTGCAAGCGGTTTCGTCGGTCCGGTTGCCGCGCTGATCATCGGCGCCGTCGCCGGGGTTCTGTGCCAGGAGGCCGTCATGCTGGTGCGCGGGCGGCTCAAGATCGACGATACGCTGGACGTCTTTGCGGTGCACGGCATCGGAGGCATCTTTGGCACCATCATGATCGCCGTGTTCGGCGTGGGATCCTGGTTTGCGCAACTGGGCAGTCTGGTGATTGTCGGGGCGTTCACCGCGGTGGTTACAATAGTGCTCGTAAAGCTCGTCGGGTCCATCACCGCATTGCGGGTTGATGCCGAAACCGAAACCAACGGGCTGGACCTGAGCGTTCATGGCGAGCGCGCCTATGAATTCACCAGTTGAGCGTGACAGACACCAGAAACTACAGCAACGCGGCAAACTCTGCCGCGTCGCCACCGGTTCTCAACAAATCCCAGGCCCGGTTCGCCACCCCTGCCCCGATCAGCAAAGCCGCCTTGCGTCTGACCCGGTCCTCGCGCTGCGCCAAATCCATCGGTGACTGAAGATCATGCTGTGCCTTCTGCCGGACACCATTCCGGCGAAGCACCTTCAGATGTGCGGCGGTTTCGCTGAGGCTTTCATCGGCGACGACGGTAACCCTTTTGCGCAAGTCCCGTACGCGGGCATCCGCGCAGATCACATCGGTATAGCTGTCGGGGTTTGCAGTGTCATGGCCCACGGCGTGCATGGCCAGAACAGTGGCATAACTGAACTTCGCGCCAAGCCCCGTATCCGGTTCCGGCTGATTGCAGACACTCATCCAGCGCGGATGCGTGTGAACCGTGATTTCGGCGATTTCCGGCGCAGCGATGTCCAGTTCGCGCGCCGCTTCGAGCGTGGCATGCAGCCCGTGACAGCAGGCGTGAAACTTGTGGCTGACCGAGGTGAACATCCATGTGTCACCCAAACCGTCCAGCGCGGCCAGATCCTGCGCTTCGCCGTGATGCGTGGCGCCGAACCCGAAATCGCCTTCGAGCGCGGCGGGGTTCGCGCGAAAACCGCGCGATATCAGCTGCGCGACTTCGACCCCGGTCGCGGCGGCCATTCCGGCATTATAGGGTTTGCCCATTGTTCCGAACTGCGCCTTGAGCCCGGCGGCACGGGTGGCGGTCAGGCCGAAGGCATGGCGCATGCGCTCTGCATCCAGCCCGATCAGCCGCCCGGCGGCGGCGGCCGCGCCGAATGCGCCGGCGGTCGCGGTCTGATGAAACCCCGTCTGGTAATGATCGCGTCCCAGCCACAGGCCAACCCTGATCGAAATTTCCATCCCGACCAACGCCGCCTCGAGCAGGTCCACAAGCGGTTGCCCATTGCATTCGGTCACCGCCAACGCCGCGGGCAACACGGCCACCGACGGATGACCGATATGCGCAAAATGCGTATCATCGTAATCCAGAGCGTGCGAGGTGGCACCATTTACCATCGCCGCAGCGCGGGCCGGAATGGCCCGGGTTCCGCCAAAGACATGGGCTTGCGCGGCCCCGCCTTCGTATTGAGCCATATCCCGGACAATCCGCGCAACTGGCTCATCCTTTCCCGCGCATCCGACCGCAAGCCAATCCAACGCCGACAGGCATGTCACAAGTCGCGCGTCGGGCGTTGCGGAAACAGGGTCACAGGCAAATTCTGCCAAGGCATCTGTCACTGGTGTTTTCATGACACGAAACAGTAACGATTTGGGCGCGCCGGTAAAGCGTCAGCCGGCCTCCTGCGCACAAGGCATGCGGACCGTCCAGTACAGCCAGCCGGCGCTTTTGAATGTGTCCGAGCCGGGCGAATAAATCCGGACGTAAGCCCAGTTTGGCGGCGCCTCGTAGCCGAAATAGACATAATCGCCGGGCTGGATCTGACCAATGGCGCGGAAAGGTTCGCTATGGCCGTCGTAAAGCGGTGCGACAGGGCCGGTCCACCCGATGCAGCCCCATTCGCCTTCTGCATAGACCGGCAAATCCCGCAGTGCGCGACGGAATGCGATGTCATCCATGTCGAGCCATGTTCTGTTCGTATTCACCTGGCACCCGTGCTGCGCCTCCAGCGAGCGGATACGCCCGATCACCGGCTGATAGGCCGGATGCGGCTGCACCTGCGTTCCCAGGCAATCGGAATTGTCAAACATTGCCCGCCCCAACGGGCTGGAAAAACAATAGCCGGCACGATCCATGATCAGGTTGCGCGTGAACCAGATATCCTCGCAACCGTTTGCCGCAAACACGGGTGTACCCAGCAGAAGAAGGCCAATCACATAAACAATTCGCATGTTTGAAGATTGCGACGGCTCCGGTGACCGGTCAAGCCCCCGCGCCATAAAGCTCTTGTGCGCGGTTCTCAAAAGCACGCACGATCCGTTGCATCGCTTCGTTGAACACCAATCCGATGACTTTTTGCAGAATGGCATTCTTGAACTCGAAATCCACGTGAAAAGACACGTTGCAACCCGAGCCGGTATCGACAAATGACCAGCTTGATTTCATGAATTTGAACGGTCCGTCAATGTATTCGGTATCAATCTTTTTCTGGTCGGGCCAAAGCATCACACGGCTGCCGAAACGTTCGCGGAAAACCTTGAAGCTGATCACCAGATCGGCCTCCATCAACTGCGCCTCGCCCATCGGGGTTATCTTGCGGATTCGCGCTGCCGCGCACCACGGCAGAAATTTCGGATACTCGGCCACATCCGCAACCAGATCGTACATTTGCTGCGCCGTGTAAGGAAGCGGGCGGATTTCCGAATGTGATGGCATGAGTCCAGTTCGTAGATGACAGTGGCGCGTCATGTCGTATGGTTGGCGCAAAAGATCAAGGGGGTGGACATGCCAGAGCGGCCATATGTCATCGATGAAATGATTTCCGCCAAGGCAATCGCAGCGCGAATCGAGGCGTTATGCCGCGAGATCACCGAAGAGTTCGAAGGCACGGACAAGCTGATCGTGGTCGGGCTCTTGCGCGGCAGTTTCGTGTTTATCGCCGATCTGGTAAGGGAACTCGACCTGCCCATAGAAGTCGATTTTCTCGAGGCGTCGTCATATGGCGACGGCATGGAAAGCAGTCGGGAAGTACGCATTCTCAAGGATTTGCGAGGCGCAATTGAAGGGCGTGACGTGCTGGTTGTCGAAGATATCGTCGATACCGGTCACACGTTGAACCATGTTGTTCACCTTCTGGAAAGCCGCAAACCCGCACGGTTGAAATCGATCGCCCTTCTGGACAAACCGAGCCGCCGCGAAGCCGAAATACGCGCCGACTGGATCGGGTTTGAAATTCCGGATGAATTTGTCGTCGGTTACGGTATCGATTTTGCGCAACGAAACCGAAATCTGCCGTTTATCGGCAAGGTCCGTTTCACCTGATTGGCGGCAATCCGGTTCCCGGAAACAGACTGCGGTCATGAAAAGCCCGCCCGCAAAAGCGGACGGACACATCACCGTGAACGGCAGGTCCTGGGTTTCTCACGACTCTCTCGGCCAACCGCCAATGGCGCGGACTTCGAGAAACTCTTCCAGACCCCAGACACCGCCTTCGCGTCCGTTGCCGGATTGCTTCATCCCCCCAAATGGCGCGCCTGCACTGCGAGCCTGGCCGTTGATATCGACCATACCGGATCGCAATTCGCGCGCCACGCGGCGGGCACGTTCGGGATCGGAGGTCTGAATATAGTTGGTGAGACCGTATTCGGTATCATTGGCGATCGCTATCGCTTCTTCCTCGGTGTCAAAGGGCATCATCGACAGCACCGGACCAAAAATCTCTTCACGCATGATCCGCATGTCGTTGTTGCAATCGGCAAAGACGGTCGGGCGCACAAAGAAGCCGCGATTGAGCCCCTCCGGACGTCCCACACCCCCCGTGACCAGCCGCGCACCTTCGTCAATGCCCACCTGAATAAGGTCCTGGACCTTGTTGAACTGCATTTCCGACACGAGCGGGCCGATATGGCGACCCTCTGCGGATGCGGAATTGACTGTCGTCGCCTCTGCGGCGGCCTTGGCCTGTGCGACCGCTTCGTCATAGCGGGAACGCTCGACAAGCATCCGGGTCGGTGCGTTGCAGGATTGGCCGGTGTTGTTGAAACAGCGGATGATTCCGGCCTTGACCGCTTTTTCATCAGCGTCGGCAAAGATCAGGTTGGCACCCTTGCCACCCAGTTCCAGGCTGACCCGCTTGATCGTGTCCGCCCCGGCAATCGTGATCGCGCGACCGGCCCGCGTCGAGCCGGTGAAGCTGACCATGTCGACGTCCTTGTGAACCGACAACTGGCTGCCCACCCCCGGCCCATCACCGTTGAGCATGTTGTAGACACCAGCCGGCACGCCGGCTTCATGCATGATCTCGGAGAACAGAACCGCCGACAGCGGCGATTGTTCAGAGGGTTTCAGGACCATTGAACAACCGGTTGCCAGTGCCGGAATGACCTTCAGCGAAATCTGGTTCATCGGCCAGTTCCACGGTGTGATCAGTGCACAGACGCCAATCGGTTCCAGGATGATCCGGTCATTGGGCGTATCGGCACGCAAATCGCGTTCGAACTCGAAATCCTTCAGCGCGTCTATGAACGCCTTGATATGGAAACTGCCGGTGCCCGATTGCTGGACCCTGGCCATGTCGATGGGTGCACCCATTTCGCGGGAAATGACCGCGCCCATGTCATCGGACCGTTTCATGTAGACGTCGAGGATCGATTGCATCAGCTCCAGACGTTCTGCCTTGGATGATTTCCGCCATTTTGGAAATGCGGCCTTGGCTGCCGCGACGGCGGCATCCGTATCGTCCTGCCCGCCAAGAGAGATGGTGGCAAATGCCTCTTCGGTCGAGGGGTCGATCACAGCGAAATCCGCGCCACTCCTCGGAGCCACCCATTCACCATTGATGTAGTAATTTCTGGCGTCCTGCATGGTCATCGCTCCTGTCTTTCAAAACTCTGGATTTGCGCCGGCATGATTGCGTCAGCCCGGCGCAGGTTTTCGTTTCTTTCCAGCAGAAAACAGGGCGTGACGCCCGTGCTGCCGTGCTGAACCGTTCAGGGGTGTTTAGTAGTGGCACCAGGTTACGGCAATGGGGGAATGACAATAAAACGCTCTGTGTCGCCTCGCCCGACGGCAAAGCCCTGGCGGCAAGGGTATTCGGGTTTCCATTGTCGCGTCAGACCGCGGTATCAGGCCCGGCCGAGCCTTTCCTGGCGTGCCGCGCGCAGCCGGGCAAAATCGTCGCCCGCATGATAAGACGACCGCGTCAGAGGCGTGGCCGAGACCATCAGGAACCCCTTGCCAAAGGCGGCCTTCTCGTAGGCGGCGAACTCTTCGGGCGTTACAAACCGGTGAACCGCATGATGCTTTGGTGTTGGCTGCAGGTATTGGCCGATCGTCAGAAAATCGACATCCGCTGCACGCATGTCATCCATCACCTGCTTCACCGCCTGACTGTCTTCGCCCAGACCGACCATGATGCCGGATTTCGTGAACATCGACGGGTCCATTTCCTTGACCCTCTGCAACAAGCGCAGCGAATGGAAATAGCGCGCACCGGGCCGGACTGTCGGGTACAGGCCGGGCACGGTTTCAAGGTTGTGATTGAACACATCCGGACGGGCCTCGACCACGGTTTCCAAAACCGACGCGTCGCACTTCAAAAAATCGGGTGTCAGGATCTCAATCGTCGTGTCCGGGCTCCGATGGCGTATGGCGCGGATGGTCTGGGCAAAATGGTCGGCACCGCCGTCTTTGAGATCGTCCCGGTCCACCGACGTGATAACCACGTGATTGAGTGCCAGCTTTTCGACCGCGTGGGCCACGCGCCCCGGTTCGAACGCATCCAGCGAGTCCGGTCGGCCCGTGGCGATTCTTCGCGATCACGACGTCGCGCCGAATCGGGTCGTCGTCGTCCGGCTCATAGATGAACAGAACGCTGTCGGCGTCCTGTTCGATCGAACCTGACTCCCGCAGATCGCTCAGCCGCGGCTTCCTGTTGTCCCGGTTTTCGACCGCTCGATTCAGCTGAGCCAGCAGCAGCAGCGGGATTCCCAGATCACGCGCGAGCACCTTCAGAGACCGGCTCATCTGTGCAACCTGCTGCTCCCGGATCACCTTCGGGTCCGCCGGTTTGATCAGCTGCAGGTAATCAATGATCCCCAGCGCCAGCCCCCGGCGTTTTTTCGCCAGCCGCATCGTCGCGGCGATGTGCCGCACCGACTGCTCCGGTGTGTCGTCGATCAGAATCGGCAAATCGCTCAAGGCCGACATCGCCGATGTGACCATCTGAGACTCAACCTCGTCCAGTTCGTTGCCCTGCTCGAGCACCTCGAAGGCGACGCCACTCTGCAGTGCCAGCCATCGCTGCATGATTTCCGCCCGCGACATTCCCAGCGACGCGAACATCACCGGCTGCCCGTCGCCCAAGAAGTTGCGAGCGATGCAGCCGGCCAGAGCCGACTTCCCCATGCCGGGCCGGGCCGCGATCACGTTGACCGTGCCCGGTCGCAGGCCGCCGAGCAACTTATCGAGCTTCTCGAACCCGGTTGCCGCGCCGACACCGGCCCCCGACTCCCACCGCTCCGACAACGCCATCAGTGCGTCGGCGGCAGTCGCTGGCCCGGTCGCCCTTGAGCTTTGCAGGATTCGCTCGCAGCCGCTCTCAATCGCTCCGATTCGCTCGCCAATCGGCTGTGCCGCTGCGTCTTCCGAAAGTGCTTCGCGGCACA
>CAYGNE010000179.1:0-7302 GCA_964351155.1 uncultured Rhodobacterales bacterium
CCTGGTAGAGCGTGCCGGTCATCAGGAACTTCATGAATTCCTCGGCGATCACCCGTTCGGCGTGGAAGGCCATGGTCAGGTAAGGATCGGCCCAGTTGCCGGTGATGCCAAGGCGCTTGAATTCGTCGCGCTGGATATCGACCCAGCCTTCCGCGAACTTGCGGCACTCCTGGCGGAAGGCCACGACATCCACGTCGTCCTTGTTCAGACCCTTGTTGCGATACTGTTCCTCGATCTTCCATTCGATCGGCAGCCCGTGGCAATCCCAGCCGGGGATGTAGCGGCTGTCATGGCCCATCATCTGATGCGACCGCACGATCATGTCCTTGATCGTCTTGTTCAGCGCGTGACCGATATGCAGGTGACCGTTGGCATAGGGCGGGCCGTCATGCAGCGTAAACGGGGTCCGGCCCTGTTTTTCGCGCAGCCGGTCATAGACCCCGATCCGTTCCCAGCGTGCCAGCCAGTCGGGTTCGCGCTTGGGCAGTCCGGCGCGCATTGGAAAGTCGGTCTTCGGCAGGTTCAGTGTGCCCTTGTAGTCGGGCTTGTCGGATGTGGTGTCGGCGCACATTTTGAGTGTCCTCAGAATATCATGTCAAACAGTGTCATGCGATCGGTGCGATATCTCGAACACCTTTGCCCGGCGCATCTCTGTCAGAGCGCCGGGGAAATAATTCGAATGATGAAGCGGTTGGGCCGTGTCATGGCGCGGCTTATAATGGCGCCCTCGCTAATGGTCCAGAGGCTCTGACTCTGCCGGGCGCTGCCGGATCAGCGCCCAGCGGTTCAACCAGGCCAACCCGGCCAACGCCAGACCGAGAACCAGCAGCGAAAACACCCGGATGAGCCCGCCCAAACCGGAAATGTCGATCAAGAACACCTTGGCCACGGCCAGCCCGATGACCGCCAGCCCGGCCTTGCGCATCAAATCCGACCCCCGCGCCAAAGACTGATAGAACAGCCCGGCCCCGATGATCAGCAGTGTCAGCGTATAGGTATAAAGCTCTGGCTGGGTGATGCCCTTGTCCAGATGCATCCCGTCCGCCCCCTGCCAGAAATGCCGGACCGTCAGACCCAACCAGACCAGCGCCAATGCCACACTCATCGCAATGCACAGCAGTTTCAGGTTTTTCGACATCCCGACCCGGCGCCACAAGGCGAGCGCAAGAACTGCGGCCGGCACCAGGTATGCCACCATCAGGGTATTGAACATCGGCGGCCCTAGCACCGGCGCGGTCCATTGATTGATCAGCGGATTGTTATCGGTCAGTCCGGCCACCAGCGCGCCCACCCCGATCAGGGCAAACAGCCCGGCCAGCCCGCTGCGCACCATCTGCAACCGTCCGCCCGCCGACCGGCGCTGCAGTTGGGCGATGGACAGGCCCAGCCAGATCGCCGCGTTCAGCCCCATGCTCCAGTGGCTGTCCAGCGCGCGGTCATCCGCCAACCCGTCAAGCCAGCGATAGAGAAGGATCGACAGAAGCATTCCGCCCGTCGACCACGCCGCACTGTCCAGCATGAGCCGGGACAAAGACCGCTCCATTCCGCGCAGCAGCCACAATCCTGCGACCAGAGCCGCGAGTGTGCCGCCATAGGCCAGCAACATGTCGGGCAGCGCCGCAAAGTGCAGAGCCCAGCCAATTCCCGGATCGACAACCAACCGATAGCCCAGCGTCACGACCCCGGCACAGATGAACCATGTCATCGGATACAAGCCAAACCGCCGGTCCAGCGCCGCCGCGACAATCACCGTGACCGCCAGCGCAACGGTCAGCGCCGCCGAACTGAGGATGATGACAAACGCAAAGGCGAGGCAGGACAGCGCCGACAGGACCGCCAGCGACATGCGCAACCGGTTTTCGCCATCCACCCTTGCAAACCGTTCCGCCAAAACAACCATCAGCCCAGCCAAGGCGGCGGCGTGCAAGGCCCAGGGATAGGCTCCGATCACCTCTGCCGGACGCCAGCCGACATCGATCAGGATCGCCATCGCCGGCGCGAACAGCGCCCCTGCCCCCGCCCAGATCCCCGGGTGCGCAGGATCCCTGAAAGACCGCCATGCCGCGGCAAGCGAAATCAGCCCGGCCATCAAAAGAAGAAGACTGACTGTCAGCGGATAATCTGCCTCGACGGTTTCGCTGTAGGTCGCCGCGAAGTCCCGGAAAACGGCGGCGTAGCTGATCCCGTGCATGAAAACGAACCACAGCAGGCCAGCCGCCGGAAACAGCGTGACATCCGACAGCGCCGGAGCGCGGCGCGCCCAGAGAACAAGCGCCAGCGTCAGACCGCCGAGCAACAGCGCGCCGAGCCAGAATTCGGCCGCGCCCGATGTACGGGTAATCGACAGAAACCCGGCCGTCGCCGCCATCGCGCCAAAGGCCAGGCGGGTGGGGAATTCCGGCCATGCACCGCCCTTGCCGCGCCAAAGGATGGCGATCACCATCGGACCGGCATGGTCCGGCACCAGCCGCCGCACCGGAATGACAATCGCCGCCACCCCGACCACTGTCAGGTAAAGCATGAATTCCGCGCTGGTCGCGCTGTCACCCATGTGCAGAAGAACGCCGGTCGCATAGGCGCCGACAAGGCTCAATACCGATATCCACGCCCAGCGCCGGACCGTGTCGATGCCCAGCCCCAAAAGCCCGACCACGCCGAAATAGCCATAAAGCCAGGCCGGATCGTCCGAGGAGCCCCCGACCACGAAAGGCGCCGAGAAGGCGCCAACCAATGCAATCGCCGCCAGAAGCGGACCGTGATACCAGCCCAGCGCCAGACCGGCCAGCGCCACCATGCCCATCCCGGCAAAGGCGGTTTCAGGCCCGATCAGCCCGTAGAGCAAGCGCGCCGCCAGGACACCTCCGAACAGCGTCACCAGACCGGCACCGGAAAACACCGATGGAAGATAGGCGGTCGACCGGTCCTCGCCATCGCCAAAGCGGCGGCGGATCACTTCGCCGGCAACGATCAGCACCGTACCAAATACCAGCGCTGCCGCCACGCGGGCCGCGGGCGGAAGCAGCCCATGCTCGGCCCCGTATTGCACGAGGAAGATACCGGCCAGAGCCAGCGACAGTGCGGAAACCGCGTAAAACCAGTTGTCCCGCAGCCAGTTGGCCAGTGCCGCGATGCGATCGGCGCGGAAGACAAAGGCGCCGGGGGCCGCCGGTTCGGACACGACATCACCGGTGTCGGGCACGGGTTGGGTCTCGATCGCGTCAAGCGGCGCGGTTATCTCTGGCTGCGGCGCATCCTGCGGCGCCCACGCATCTTCTGGCGGCTCGGTCTCTTCGGAAATTGCCGCCTGCCATGGCGACGAGTCCGCGACGCGCTCCTGCCGCTGTTGCAAAAGCCGTTCCAGGGCGTCCACACGGCGACGCAGTCGGGACTGGCCGACCAGCAACACGATGATCAGAACCGGTATGGCCAGTACGATCAACGCGACAAACACCAACAAGCCGTCCACGGATACCTCCTGTCAAACGCTGCCTGTCTATCGAAGCGATCCGCCAAGCAGAAGTCCGGAATTCCCGAACCCGCGGGACCGCACGAGTTCTCAGGCGTGAAAAAGCGTGCCCACCGCGTACGCAATCGCCGCCGCCACGCCCCCGATCATCAGGGTTTCGATCCCTGACCGCCACCAGGGTGCCAGAGACCACCGGCTTTTCAGCGCGCCGATGGCAAAGAAACTGGCCATGGTCATGAAGGCGGACAGGGCAAAAGCATTCGGCAGGGAAATCAGGAACGGCAAGAGCGGGATCAGTCCGGCGACCAGAAACGCCACAAACGTGGCCAGCGCCGCGCGCATCGGATGCGGATCGACCCCGCCCAGACCATACTCGCCCTCCAGCATCAGCCCGATCCAGTTCTCCCTGTCTGCCGTGATCGCGTCGGTCGCATCGTGCAAGACCTGACCGCTCAGACCCTTCTGTGACAGGATTTCAACGACTTCGCGCCGCTCGCCGTCGGGATAACGCGTGATGTGCCGTTCTTCGATGGCGCGAATGCGGCGAATGTTGTCCTGCTCGGCCTTGGTGCCCGAGTAGTTGCCCGCCGCCATTGAAAACCCGTCGGCCAGCACGTTGGCAATGCCCAGCGCCACAATGACAAAGGGCGACAGGCCAGCGCCCGCGACCCCGGCGACAATGGCAAACGTGGTGACCGACCCGTCGATCGCGCCATAGACCAGATCGCGCAAAACGCCGCGCCCCGGTGGGGCGCTGATCCGCTGGGCGATATCCTGTGGGCTGTGTCCGTGTTCAACCATGGCTGTTCCCCTTGTCGTTCGGGGATCAGTTTGAAATGCCGGTTGCCGACGCGCCTTGCGGCAGATCAACAGCGCTTCAGGTCAAAAGACGGGCGATGATCTCGACCGGGGCGATTTGACCGCCGTGAATGCCCATCACCATGTTGCGCACCTTTGCCGGCGCGTCCGGCCCCATGATCAGGTGCAGACCGAGCGGCGGGGGTTTGGTCGTTTCCCCCGCCTTTTCGGCCATCTGGGCAAAGAAAGCCTTGGCCATCTCGGTCCGGTCCGTTTGCGAGATGATCCGGAAACCGGCGGCGATCAGCGCATCGCGATAAACCTGCGGCCGGCTCAGTGCGTTGTGGTCTTCGGAACTGGCCCAGGGAACAGGATAGGTGATCTGCCCGTCGTCTACGGCCATGATGTCATAGATGCCAAAAATGCCACCCGGTTTCAGCACCCGCGCCGCCTCGGCGGCGAGCTTTTCCTTGTCATCCACGTTCATGCCGACATGTATCATGTACACCACGTCGAACCGATCGTCATCAAACGGCATGTCCAGGATGCTGCCCTGAATGATGTCCACGACGTCCAGCATCACCGCCTGCCCGGTCAGGGCCCGCCCTGCCGCGACGAATTCTTCGGTCAGATCGATCCCGGTCACCCGCGCCCCGGTCGTCTTGGCGATGAACCGGGCCGGCCCGCCAATCCCGCATCCCATGTCCAGAACGCGACTGCCGGCATTGATCTGCAGGCGCTGCAAGAACGACTCGGTGGCCGCGCGCCCGCCGATGTGAAATTCGTCAAACAGGGACAGTGTTTTCAGGGACAGCGGATGGCGCGCACCATAAGCCCTCAGGCCGGCTTCGATCCGGTCCAGCAATGATCCGCTAGAATACTGCGCGGCTACCTTTGAGGGCTCCGTCATGGCCTCATTCCCCATCCGGGATCACCCTAGCACATTGCACCAAGTTTACCTAGCGTCAACATTAAGTGCCCAGATTGCTCAGAAAGATTGCCGACCCAGCAATCCGGTCAGGGCGCGTTTCACGATGCCCCGCACCGAAGGCCGCTTGCCCCGAGAGAACGGCAGCGGGCGGCAAACTTCCATCGCCGCCACGCCGACTCGTGCGGACAAGGCACCGTTGACAAGCCCCTCGCCGAAACGGCGGGACAGCTTGGACAGGATCGAGCCGCCCAGGATCGGTTCCAGGAGATCATCGCCCACCGCCACCGCGCCGGTCGCGACGAGATGCGCAAACACTGCCCGGGTCAGCCGCCAGCTGCCAATCAGGCCGGACCGCCCGCCGTAAATCTCGGCGACCCGGCGAATCATCCGCAAATTGGCGGTGAGTGCCGTCGCCACATCGGCCAGAGCCAGAGGTACCAGCGCAGTCACCGTGGCGACCTGTCGCGCCGCCGCTTCGATCTCGCGGCTTGCGGCTTCATCCAGCGGCGACAGCAATTCGTCCTCGGCCAGGGCCAGCAGGCTTTCAGCGTCAAATGCCTCGCCCCGGCGTTCACCCAGACGTTGCCGGCCCCATTCGGTATCCTCACGTCCCGCGTAAAACGCCATCAGCCGGTCGGTCACCGCGCGCGCCTGTCCAAGATCGCGTTCGGCCAGGGCCGTATCCGCAGCCCGGTGCAGTTTGTCGATCCTGCCCAGTCGCGCAATCGCCGCCATTTCCCGCAGCGCGATAGCCAGAAGAACCGTCAACAAGGCGGCAATCAATCCCGTGACGATCCAGCCGAGAACCGGCGCACGGGTCAGCAACCCGGTCACGAAGTCCCAGGCCGCCACCGAAACCATCGCGCCAACCACGGACCCTGCGAGCCCCCAGAACCAGCGCGCCAGCCGCGAAGGGCGACGCGCCGCCAGGCGGGCCGCCATCTGCATCGCCCGCCCGTCCGGCGTGGGCATGTCGGGCACCGGCGGGGCCTCGGCCACCGAAACCTGTGCTGCATCCTTTTCCAGATCGATCAGGACCGGACCCTGTGTCATGCCGACTGTTCCCTTTTCCAAACCAGCCGAATATCGGGCAGGCCTTCTTCGTTGCCAGAACCGTCGCCCTTGCCTACTTCTGCAAACCCTGCCCGGCGATAGAACCGCACCGCACCGTGATTTGCCGCGAATACCGTCAGGCGCAGCGTATCTCTGCGTGCCATCGCGTCCTGCATCATCTGCTGGCCAATCCCCTGCCCCCTTGCCCCTGCGGCGACAAAAAAGCTTTTGATCTCGTCACCATCCCGCGCAACGAACCCCAGAACGCGCCGGTTGCGAACCGCGACTGTCACCCAGCCCCGATCGATCATCTGCCCGCAGAACCCGATCACCTCGGCACCGGAATACAGCTTCGGCATCCAGCGGGTTTCTTCCATGAACCCCTCCAGAATCGCTCCGGTCCCGCCGGCATCGGTGGGCTGCGCCGGGCGCAGCAGCGCGTTCACAGCCGGTCCCCGATCAGAAACTGCGCGGCGCGATCCAGCCGGATATGCGGGGGGCCGTCCCCGGGCTTCAGCGACAAGGGCGCGGGCGCAAACGACATGACCTGATATTCTGCATCCAGCCAGCGGTCCGCCCCGTCCCGCGCCGGACCCAACAGCCGGGCCGGGTCATCGGGCAGTTCACCGGGATAGAAGGCCGCGGCCTTGCCGCGTGTTCCATCCGCCTCCAGCAACGTGCCGCGGACACAGGCCAGATCGCGCCCGTCATGGGCGCGAACCTCTTCGGTTGTCGCCCGCAAGGCGGCAATCGCCATCGCGGCGGTGTCCGCGCCGGCAAACTGCGCCCGGTCGCGGGCGTCGCGGGTCAGCGCCTCCATGATCGCGGTCAGCCGGGCATGCTGGAGATGATGCAGATGGTCGGCCTTGGTGGCCGCAAACAGGATCTTTTCGACCCGCCGTCCCAGAAACAGCCGGGTCAGGAAGGCATTGGTGCCGGGCCGGAACGCCGACAGGATATCCGCCATCGCGCCGCGCATGTCCTCGACCGCGCCGGGACCCTTGTGAATCGCCCCCAGTGCATCGACCAGAACCACCTGCCGGTCGATCCGGGC
>CAYGNE010000180.1:0-7298 GCA_964351155.1 uncultured Rhodobacterales bacterium
GATCTTGAACTTGCGGCCAAGGAACTGAAACTCCGGATGGTCGGTCGACCATTGCCGGATAAGCTCGGCAACCGGGCGCGGGTCGGCAACCTCGTCCGCTGCGGCCCCGGCAAAATGGTCTGCGGTCACGTTTCGGATCGTATTGCCGCTGGTCTGGATGGCGTGCAGCCCGACCCCGGCCAGCGCATCCAGCATATCCGGGATGTCACGCAGTTTCGGCCAGTTGTACTGAAAGTTCTGGCGGGTCGTGAAATGGCCATAGCCTTTGTCCCATCGATCGGCCACATCGGCCAGAACACGCATCTGTGCGCCATTGAGCGTGCCATATGGAATGGCGACGCGCAGCATGTAGGCATGCAGTTGCAGGTAGACGCCATTCATCAGGCGAAGTGGCTTGAATTCCTCCTCGGTCAGGGACCCGTCGATGCGGCGTTCGACCTGGCCGCGGAATTGCGCATTGCGTTCGGCCAGAAAGGCCTTGTCGAATTCGGTATAGCTGTACATGTCTCGGGGTCCTGTCAGCGATAAGGCCGGCAAAGCCGGCGATGTGGGTCAGCCGTGCAGACGGGTCAGGGTTTCCTGTTTGCCGTGCGCATAGTTGGACGGTCCGGTGCGACGGAAATCCTCGCGGAAATGGGTGGGTTGCGGGCCGTCCTCCGATGGGATCACATCGGCCAGATAGGCACCGATGACGACATTGGTCTGCCGCTCTGCGGACAACAGGCGCAGCTGGGCGTGTGCTTCGTCGGTAATGACCTCGGCATCGGCCAGGTCGCGGCTCCATCTGTCATCCTCGGTCAGGTAGATCACGTCGCCCCCGAGCAGGTCAGAGGCGGTGACGATTTTCGGTGAGAATTCGCGTGGCATCAGGCGTGCTCCTTTTGCAGATCGCTGTGAAATCGGTTTGTCAGGATGTCCCGGGCGGTGCGCGGGGCAAGGCCGAGAAAAGTCAGTGCCGGGCCGGTCATGCCGGCGGACTCGAGCCGTGTGCCCAGATGTTCGAGCGTTGTTGCGAGGATGCGCTGATCGGGTCGCGAGGCGTTTTCGATCACGGTCACCGGGGTGGCGCGGTCCGCACCATGCATGATCAGGCGGCCTTGAATGAACCGGGCCGATTTCTTGCCCATGTAGATCGCGGCAACTTCGCCGGGGCGGGACAGGGCGGCCCAGTCGTGATCGGCAAATCCCTTCATGTCATGGCCGGTCAGGAACCGGACAGACACATTGCGTCCCCTGCGGGTCAGGCTTTGACCGATGCCGGCCACGGCAGCCGAGGCGGCCGTAATGCCCGGTTCAATCCGCCAGGCGAGTCCAGCCGCCTCGCAGGCATCGATTTCTTCATCCAGCCGGCCAAACATGGTGCAGTCGCCGGACTTCAGCCGGACAACCCGGCAACCTGCGCGGGCTTGCGATACGATGAGGTGGTTGATGATCTCCTGCGGGGTCGACGGGCCGAACCCTTCCTTGCCGGCTTCGATCATCCGGGTTCCGCGCCCGGGCAATTCCAGAATGGCCTGGCTGATCAGCCGGTCGTGGATGACCACATCGGCTGTTTTCAGTGCATCCAGCGCGCGTAGCGTCAGCAAACCGGGATCGCCCGGACCGGCCCCCACAAAACTGACATTGCCAACAGGTCCGGTGCCGCCAGACCGCGATGCGCGGGTCAGAAGGTCGCGCAACCGACGCAGGCGCGGTGTCTTGAAAGTGAACGGCATGATGGCTCCGCAGCGGGTTGTGTTGCGATGGAATATAGGAAAAATTCCCGATATTGCGCCAGACACCTTGCAAAATAAGAATGATTGTTCCAAATTCTTGATAATTTGGAACGTGAGGCGCGATCGAAAGAGGAAATTGGAATGAGCGTGCGCATAGATGACGTGGATCGAAAAATTCTCGCCGAACTTCAGCGTGATGCCGCGCAGTCGCTGGACGATATCGCGCGCGCGGTGGGCAGTTCCAAGACGCCGGTGTGGAACCGTATCCGGAAACTGCGCGAGGCCGGCGTGATTGGCCAGCAAACCGTGGTTCTGGATGCCGAGGCGCTGGGTTTCGAGGCCTGTTTCTTCGTGCTGATCCGCACCTCGGAACATGAGGCGAGCTGGCAGGCGGCGTTCCTGAAGGCCCTGCGGGACCGCCCGGAGGTACAGGAGGCGCACCGGCTGGCTGGCGACATAGATTACATTCTGAAGGTCCGGGTCCGGAATGCGCGGGCCTATGACGCGTTCTACCAGGCCCTGATTTCCGAGGTCCGGGTGCACAACGTGACGGCGCTGCTGTCGATGGAAGAGATAAAGTCTACGACGATGCTGCCGCTGCAGGTGTGATCCAAAGGCGCGCTGCCGCGCATTTCAAATAATAGCGTGAGGGCGGGCGCGACGACTCTCCCGGGCGGTTGTCTGTGTCGCCGCTGTGTCACCTGGCTACGGACAGATGGGACAACCCGTGGAAATGGTAGCTGTCGCTGTAGACAGGCGCATCGGCCAGACGCAGCTGGGGACAGCGGGCAAACAGGGTCGGCAGGGCGATCTTCATCTCCAGCCGCGCCAACGGGGCGCCGACGCAGAAATGCAGCCCGCCGCCAAAGCTGGTGTTTGTCGCAACCGGACGGTGGGGATCAAACAGATCCGGATCGGTCCAGACCTTCGGATCCCGGTTGGCCGCGCCCAGCAAAAGCGCCACCTGGTCTCCCCGGCGGAACCGGTGGCCGAACAATGTGATGTCGTCATAGGCATAGCGCGTGAACATGTGCAGGGGCGGGTCAAAGCGCAGGATCTCTTCGACAGTGGAATCGATCCCCCCGGCGCGTAGACAGGCCAGGTCGGTTCCTGATTGCAACAGTGTCTTCACGCCGTTGCCAAGGGCGTGCACCGTTGCCTCGTGTCCGGCGTTCAGAAGCAGAATACAGGTGCTGATCAGTTCTTCGGTGCTGAGCCGGTCGCCCTGTTCCTCGGCGGCGATAAGGCGGGTGATCAGGTCGTTCCGCGGCGCAGTGCGACGCGCCTCGACATAGCTGCGCAGGAAATCGGCGAAGTCACCCGCCGCACGGGCGGCGGCGATCTCGGTCGCAGGGGTTCGTCCGGCCTGATACATCGCCACCATGGCGTGCGACCAGTTCAGAAGCTGCCGCCACATGGTTTCCGGGACACCGAGGAGGCGGGCAATGATGATCACCGGAATGCGGCTGCAATAGGCGTCAAGAAGGTCGAACGGCGGATCGGGAAAACGGTCGATCAGTTCGTGGCAAAGCGTTTCGATCATTGGTGCCAGTGCAGCGATCTGCCGGGTGGTGAAAGCGCGCAGGATCAGACTGCGCAGCCGGGTATGGCGGGGTGGTTCCGCGTCCAGCAGGGAGTGAGCCTCGACTGCCAGAAATGGCAACAGGTGCGGCGGTTCGGGGTGAGCGAGCTCTGCCGGGACTTCCCGCCCGAACCGCCGGTCGCGCAGCACATCATTCACCGCAGCATGGGTGAAACAGGCGACCATATCGTAATCCGCCCATCTGTGCATTGGCCCCGCGGCGCGGGCCATCGCATAGAACGGGTACGGGTTTTGGACGAAATCCGCATCTTTCGGTGATTGGTGCAGCGTTTTCATTTCCGGCAATCTTGCCAACCCGTCTGGTCAATGCAAGCGCGGGTTTGGTAGGCTCGCCGTGATGAACGGATCGCGACTGCAACGTAGATGGATTGTGCTGGCGTTTTTGCTGGCTGTCGCGGCGCTCGCCGGCGCGGTGTGGCGTTATGGTTATCTGCAGGCGCTGGATCAGTTGGCACGGCGGGCCGAGGCCGATCTGGCGCTTGCGAGCGACCGGCTGAGCACCGAATTGCAGGTCTATCAGGAACTGGCGGTTCTGATGTCCGATCATCCGATCCTGGACCAGGTGGCCACGGCCGGCGGGCGTTTGAAGGCAAAGCAACAGTTTCTCGAAGTGGCGGACAAGACCGGGGCGCTGGACCTGATCTATGCGGACTCATCCGGGCGGGTTCTGGTGAGCGCCAACGGATTGACTCCGCAGGATGTCTCGCGCGAGCCGCATTTTCGCCGCGCCATGCATGGCGCGTTGGGCAGCGATCACGATCTGGTCCAACCATCGGGCCTGCGCGCCTATTTCTATGCGGCGCCGGCGTTTGAAGCCGGTGGCCGGGTGCGCGGCGCGCTGATCGTGATTGCCGATGTGGAGGATGTGGAGTGGGACTGGCGCGGGTCCAATCCGGCGGTCTTCTTCACCGATAACGAGGGCGTGGTCTTTGTGTCGAACCGGTCCGAGTTGCTGTTCTGGCGACGGGCGGACGATCGCGAAGGGCTGGTTCCGCCGGACAAGGCGGCACCTCTCTTTGACAGCGGACGGGTTGGTGGGCACGACATATGGAAAGTGGACTGGGGCCCGTATATCCCCGCCAAGGCCTTGCATTTGGTGCGCGAGCTGCCGGTGATCGGCCTGACGGCCGAGGTGCTGGCCGACGCCGCACCCGCACAGCGCCTGGCGACGTTGCAGACGGCGGCAGTGTCGGCCATCTGTCTCGCGTTTGGCGCGCTCCTGTTCCTGGCGACAGAGCGCCGGCGCACGCTTGCGCTGGCCAACGCGGTTCTGGAATCCCGCGTGGCGGAACGTACCCAGGCGTTGTCGGCGACAAATGCAAGACTGCGGCGGGAGATTGCCGAACGGGAAGAGGCCGAGGCCGCGCTGAAACAGGCACAGAATGATCTGGTCCAGGCCGGCAAGCTGAGCGCTCTGGGACAGATGAGCGCCGGGATCAGTCACGAGTTGAACCAGCCGCTGATGGCGATCGGGTCCTTTGCCGAAAACGGGGCCCTGTACCTGGAGCGGGGACGCACGGAAAAGGCGGCAGAGAACCTCTCCCGGATTTCCGATCTGTCCCGCCGGATGGGTCGGATCATCAAGAACCTGCGGGCGTTTTCCCGGCAGGAAAGCGAGGCGATGCGCCGGGTCGATGTGGTCGCGGTTCTGGACAGCGCCATCGAACTGACCCAGACACGCCTGCGCCATGATGGGGTCACGGTTGTATTTGACCGTCCGGACCACCCGATCTGGGTCAGGGGTGGCGAGGTGCGTCTTGGCCAGGTTTTTGTCAATCTGCTGACCAATGCGGCGGATGCAATGGAAGGCCATCGGCAAAAACGTATCGATATCTCGATTTCACCGTCCGACCCGCTGATTGTGACCGTGCGCGATACCGGACCCGGAATAGCCATGCCGGACAAGGTGTTCGACCCGTTCTATTCCACCAAGGTGGTTGGCGCTTCCGAGGGAATGGGACTCGGGCTTTCGATTTCATACGGGATCGTGCAGAGCTTTGGTGGTGACATACGGGGCAGCAATGCGCCCGAGGGTGGCGCGGTCTTTACCGTGCAGCTCGATCCATGGCAGCAGGAGAAGGTCGCATGAGCCGGTTGTCGCAAGTGCTTCTGGTCGATGACGACGCCTCGGTGCGCGAGGCACTGGCGCAATCCCTTGATCTGGCGGATCTGCATGTCACCGCCGCCGGGTCCTTCGTGGCCGCCAAGGACCGGATCACACGCGATTTCCCGGGTGTGATCCTGTCCGATATCCGCATGCCGGGGCGGGACGGGTTCCACCTGTTAAACTATGCCCGCGACGTGGATGACGAATTGCCGGTTGTGCTGTTGACCGGTGAGGGGGACATACCGATGGCGGTGTCGGCGATGGAGCAGGGGGCATTCGACTTTCTGGAAAAACCCTGTGCGCCGGGCGATCTTCTGACGGTGCTGCAGCGTGCGCTGGAGACACGTCAGACCGTGCTCGAGGCGCGCCGCGACCGGGAACGCGCGGAATCCGGCGATCCGGCGGCGCGGCTGATCTTTGGCACCTCCGACCTGGCCGAAGGATTGCGCGCCCGCGTTCGCCGCATGGCGCAAACGGATACGACCGTGCTGGTCACCGGCCCGCCGGGCAGTGGGATTTCCAAGGTGGCCGAGATCATTCATCTGTGTTCGACCCGGGCACAGAAGCCTTTCGAAAAACGCGCTTCGGCCGAGCTGGACCGGACGGGGCTGTTGAGGGCCCTGGGTCACGCGCGCGGCGGGACCTTGTTTCTGGACGAGATCGGGGCGCTTCCGGCGGATACCCAGATTGCGCTGATCGAGATGCTTGACCGCGGCGAAACGGCCCGGGTGATGACCGGCAGCACCGCCGCGTTGGACGAGGCCCGGCTCAACAGCGAACTTTTCTACCGGCTGCAAACCGCATCGGTGCGCATTCCGTCACTGGCGGAAAGGCCCGAGGATATTCCGGTCCTGTTTCGGCGGTATGTAGAGCAGGCGAGCGAACAGGCCGGGCTGACCCCGCCAGTGATCACAACGGACCAGCTGGCCGCACTTCTGGCGCAGGACTGGCCGGGCAATGCCCGCGCGCTGATGAGCGCGGCGATGCGGTTCGTTCTTGGCGTGCCGGAAGAGGTATCAGAGGAAACCGGGCTTGGGCTGGCGGAACAGATGGCCCGGGTGGAACGGTCGCTTCTGGTTGCCGCGCTGGGGCGCCACGGTGGTCGGGCGTCCGAAGCCGCCAAGGCGCTCAAGCTGCCACGCAAGACCTTTTATGACAAACTGGCAAAACACGGAATCCGACCGGAAGATTTTCGGCGCTGATTCTGTGCGAAATTCCGCACACTTCACGATTCGGCCTGTGTGACAATCCGCACATGCCAATGAGGAAATCACGAGTGCGAGATTAAGAATGCCAACTATATTACTGAAATATATAGGATAATTCATCCAATTCCAAAGCGCGAATCAAATAGTTGAGTCGTGATCCCGCATTGAGTTCACTGACCGCAGCGGGCCGGTTCCGGCTCGGGCTCGGAAATCAAGACACCATGATCGGGAGGAGAATACCGATGAAAATGCTTACAACTGCCGCCACGGCAATGGCCCTTGCCCTGGGCGCCACGGCGGGCTTTGCGGCCTGTGACGATGGCGAGATCGTCGTCAAGTTCGCGCATGTGACCAACACCGACAAGCATCCGAAGGGAATTGCCGCCTCTCTGCTGGAGCAGCGTGTAAACGAAGAAATGAACGGCAAGATGTGCATGGAGGTTTATCCGAACTCCACGCTGTACAACGACAACAAGGTTCTCGAAGCGATGCTGCAGGGTGACGTGCAGCTGGCTGCGCCATCCCTGTCCAAGTTCGAGAAGTTCACCAAGCAGTTTCGCCTGTTCGATCTGCCCTTCATGTTCAAGAATGTCGAGGCCGTGGATGCATTTCAGGCTTCTGACGCCGGGCAGGCCATGCTGGACAGCATGCAGCGCCGCGGCCTG
>CAYGNE010000181.1:0-807 GCA_964351155.1 uncultured Rhodobacterales bacterium
TCGCGTTTTGCGGCCTCTTCCAGCATGTGCAGATGCGCTTTCAGCTTTTCCTTGCTGGTGAAGGCCACGCCATAGATCCGCTGCAACATCGCGCGGTTGCTGTCGCCGCGCCAATAGGCCCCGGCAATGCTCATCAGTTTGAACGTGTCGCCCTGGACTTGTCCGGTGTTCTGCAGATGCGGTCCTCGGCAGAGATCCTGCCAATGGCCGTGCCAGTACATGCGCAAAGGTTCGTCGCCCGGGATCGCCTCGATCAGTTCGACCTTGTAGGGTTCGTTGTTCGCCTGGTAAAATTCGATCGCCCGGGCGCGGTCCCAGACCTCGGTGGTCACCGGCTCGCGTTTGTTGATGATCTCTTTCATCTTCTTTTCGATCAGGCCAAGATCCTCGGGCGTGAACGGCTCTTCGCGGTCGAAATCGTAATACCAGCCGTTCTCGATGACCGGGCCGATGGTGACCTTGGTTGCTGGCCAGATTTCCTGAACGGCGCGCGCCATGATATGCGCTAGATCGTGACGGATAAGCTCGTTTGCCTGAGCCTCGTCCTTCATTGTGTGAATGGCGATCTGACTGTCTGCGACGATCGGCCATTGCAGATCGTAATGCGCACCGTTCAAGGTCGCGCTGATCGCTTTCTTGGCCAGCGAGGTGGAAATGTCGGCAGCGACCTCGGCCGCAGTGATACCTGCGTCATAGGATCGTGAATTGCCATCGGGGAAGGTCAGAGAGATTTGGGCCATGTCAGGCACTCCTCGTCGGTTTGGCGCCCACATCGAAGAGGAGTGCCTGACATGGCCCAAATCTCTC
>CAYGNE010000181.1:817-7274 GCA_964351155.1 uncultured Rhodobacterales bacterium
GTCCGTGCGGGCGGCCAAGTCAACCGGCAAAGACAGGCGGTCCGTTTTAATCAACGCGATTGTCAGGCAGAGCCAAAACACAATAAACTGTTGGTTCAAACGATAGCCTGGAAAGTTGCCGCTTATGCTTTTACCCGTTCGGTTCACCTGGGTCGTGATGGTGGTTCTCGGGATGCTGTCCTGCACGCGTCCGCCGGAAATCATTGGAATTGACAACAAGACAGCGCCGGTTCTGAGCGTGCAGGAGGCAAGCCGGCACAAGGTTTTCATTGCCACAACCCGCGAAGCTTCGCAGGCGATCGGGGCGTTTTATTCCGGAGAGCGCGCGCCCGATCTTGGGCTGTCGTCAGTTGTGGTGTCGATCCCGCCGACCCACCAGCCAGGTCAGATCGAACGCCCGGATACGTTGCCGCCGGATCCCAGAGTGGAATTCGCCGTGATCGAACCATCCGTTTACAGGTCTGAACGGTCGTTCATTGCCACGATCGATGCCGAACTGGCGCGGCGCGCGCCGAAGGACCGGGAAATCCTGCTTTTCGTGCACGGCTACAACAACAGCTTTACGGATTCGGTCCTGCGGATCGCCCAGTTTGTCGAAGACACTGATTTCAACGGCATCCCGGTTCTCTTTTCCTGGGCCTCGGCGGCGCGCGCGACGCATTATGTTTATGACCTGAACAGTGTGCTGTCGGCGCGAAGCCGGTTTCTGGAGACCGCGCGGCTGATAAGCCTGACCAGGGCAAGCGGTTTCAATGTGTTTGCCCATTCCATGGGATCGCTTCTGACCATCGAGTCGATTGTCCATGCGGATATCGCCGGGAAATTCGATACATCGGGGCGACTGAACAATGTCATGCTGGCGGCCCCGGATATCGACCTCGATCTGTTCAAGTCACAGTTGCAGAGTCTCTCGGGGAGGTCGCGGAATTTCTTTGTGTTCGTGTCACAGGATGACAGGGCGCTGGGATTCTCGCGCCGGATTTCGGGCGGGATCGTCCGCGTCGGGGCTGCAGACGCGGCGGAACTGGCCGAACTGGGCGTGACCGTCATAGACCTGAGCGACATCGAGGATTCCGCCTCTGGCTCGCACTCGAAATTCGCCGGATCGCCCGAGGTCGTTCAGCTGATCGGCAACAGCCTGACCCAGGATAATTTTGACAATCGGCCACGGCCTCCGACCCTGATCGAAGTGCTGGACGGTGTTCCGGTCATTCAGGTTCTGGTGCCATAGCAACCGCCGATTGAGGCGTGGGAACGCCCACTCTGATGGCTTGGGAGAATCCCGGTCTCAGGCCATGAGCCTTGCCGCGGCCGGCAATCTGGCCAAGTTCGCGCAATTCGCTCAGCTGATACTGCATGGCCAGCGCGCCATGGTCATAGGCATAGTCCGGCAGGTAACCGTTCGCGATCAGCCGCCAGTCCAGCGGCAGCCCGTTCCCGATTGCGGTCATCATGTGGACAACAACGGTTGTGCAATTGGTGGTCAGCGAATTGTACCATTGCGGTGTCGCGGCCAGGCGATTGGCGTCGCGCACGTATTCCTCCAGCAGGGCGCGCGCGACCTCTGGCTTCGCATTCAAACGAAAGATCTGTACGTCCTCGCCGCGCACATTTGACCGGACACCGACGACATCGGTTTCGGTGGCCGCGACAATCGCAAGCGTGTTGGTCTTGAAAAAATCGGCAACTGGCGAGAACCCGCCGCCGACCTGCCGGCGCACCTCGACCGACCAGGCAAGCTGATCGCCATTCGCAAATCCGAAGCTGAGAATGAAATGAGCCATTTCGGGCCCGGCCCAGTAGGACATGAACATGTCGACGGTCCGCAATTGTGCCAGGTCATAGCTGCGCGTGATCCAGTTGACAGTGAAATCGTCGTTGCTGCGCCATTCAAAGTCGCGGATGTCGGTCAGTGTCAGGATATCGCCATCGATTTCACCGCTGACCTGCCGGGCCACATCAGGCGACCAGGGCGCGTCATCCGGCGGGGTGATGGTGATCCACCACGCCAGAACCCCGGCGAGACCGACCGCAAAAAGCCCCAGCGCGGCGACACGGCGATGTCCAAGAAGTCCGATTGTCATCGCCGCGCCGAACAGCGCGAAGAGTCCGGCCAACACCATTCTGACGGTGTCTGGTGCCGGCAGCCGGAACCAAAGGGCCAGCGCAGCCCATAGGGTTGCAATGGCGACAAGCAGCATCAGCAGACCGATGAGCGTGTATCTGAGGGCACGAACCATACCGGGTTGTTTACGCGGTTTACCCGCCTTGGGACCAGTGCATTTGTGGATCAATCGCCAGGCACGGGTCATTCGCCCTTGCGCGCGTTCGGGCCGATCCGGAAACTCGGCAATTGCAGCCCGCGCCGTGACATGCATGATCGGCCAAAAGAGGAGAGGTCATGGCCGGCACGAGTTATCTGGACACAGCGCAGGGACGGCGCATCGCGTATCACATGACCCCGGGAACCGGACCCTGTATCGTGTTTCTCAGCGGTTTGAAGTCGGACATGGAAGGCACCAAGGCCGTGCATCTGGAGGCCTGGGCCAGGGCGCGCGGGCGGGCCTTTCTGCGGTTCGACTATTCCGGACATGGCGAAAGCAGCGGGCGGTTTGAAGACGGGTGTATCGGGGACTGGGCCGAGGATGCGCTGGCCACGGTGTCCGAGCTGACCGACGGACCCTTGGTCGTGGTCGGGTCTTCCATGGGCGGCTGGCAGGCCTTGCTTCTGGCGCGCGCGATCCCTGGGCGGATTGCCGGTATGGTGACCATCGCCGCAGCGCCCGATTTCACCGAGGACGGGTATTGGGCCAGTTTCACGGATGCCCAGAAACAGGAGCTGGAAACCGTTGGGCATGTCATCCTGCCCTCGGATTACGTGGAACCATATATCATCACGAAACGGATGATAGAGGACGGGCGAAACCAGCTTGTGTTGCGCGGGTCTCTCGTTCTTCCTTTTCCCGTCCGTTGCCTGCAGGGAACCGCGGACACGGCGGTCAGCACCGAAACGGCCCTGCGACTGCTGGATCATGCCGACTGTCCGGACATGCGATTGACACTGGTCAAGGATGCGGATCACAGGTTTTCCGATGACGCCTGCCTGTGTCTGATAGAAAAGGCGCTGGACGAGGTGCTGTCAGACGGCTGATTGCCGAGAGAGGTCGGGCTAGACTTGGGACGGGCAAGAATGGAACAGCGGATCAGCCTTGTCACATTGGGCGTGGCGGATATCGGATCCGCCACCGCATTTTACGAGGCGCTGGGCTGGAAACGGGTCGAGACCAACGACGGAGTCGTCGCTTTTGACCTTATCGGGCAGACACTTGGTCTTTACCCGCTGGACAAACTGGCCGAAGACATTGGGGTGCCGGTGAGCGAACTGGGCCATGGGGCAATGACGCTCAGCTACAATTGTCGCAGCAAGGACGAGGTGGCGCAGGTTCTGGCAACCGCCGGAGCGGCCGGCGCGCAGATACTGAAACCCGCCGGGGATGTCTTTTGGGGCGGGCATCACGGCTATTTCCGTGCGCCTGACGGGTGTCTTTGGGAAGTTGCCTACAATCCATTCTCGACGTTGTCGCCGGACGGCGCGTTTCGCTGGAACGGATATCAATGATGCGCAAACCGGGCAGCATGCGGGGACTTGAAGACCTGGGCCGCGTGCGTCTTTCACGTTACTTCTTCATGCGCGATTTCCTGTATTCCGAGATCGGCAGTTTTCACAGGATCCAGAACCTTCCCGAAAACCCGGATCTGGCCATCGAAACCGGGCGGGCGTTTTGCGAGACCCTGATGGATCCGCTGGAGGAAACCTTTGGCCGGGTGGCGGTGCGGTCGGGATATCGCTCGCCCGAATTGAACCGGTTCGGTAATGACAACCGGCTGAATTGCGCCCGCAACGATCACCCTCTGGAATGCCATATCTGGGACCGGGGGAACGGGGCGGACCGGATCGCCGGCGCGTCGGTCGTGATCCCATGGTTTGCGGATCAGTATGAGCAAGGTCGGGACTGGCGCGATCTGGCCTGGTGGATGCACGATCACCTGGATTACTCCGAAATCTGGTTCTTTCCCAGACTCTGCGCCTTCAACCTGGTCTGGAGACCAGAACCGTTGCGGCGCATTGACAGTTACATTGCGCCGCGTGGTCGGTTGCTCGTCGCAGGGCAGGAGCCTGATGAGGATCCGGCGCAGCGACGTGCGCGATATGCGGATTTTCCACCATTCCGGGGCCTTCCTCTGCCTGCGGCCGGGGCGAAGGATGATCGCAAATCAAACAGCAATGTTGCGCGGCAGAGCAAGAGGACAATGGTGATATGATTGAACCCCTGGTGCTGGTGCCGGGAATGATGTGTGACGCGCGTCTGTTCCTGCCACAGATCACCGCGATTTCGGCGGACAGGGCCGTCATGGTTGCGCCGATTACCGCCGGAGACAGGATCGAGGACATTGCGTCGAACCTGCTGGATCAGTTGCCGCTGCGCTTTGCTCTTGCCGGGTTGAGCATGGGTGGGATCGTGGCGATGGAGATCCTACGACGTGCGCCGGGCCGGATCAGCCGGATCTGCCTGATGGCGACAAGTCCGCTGGCGGAAACGCCCACCGTGGCGGCGGCGCGCGAACCAATGATCGTCGGAGCGCGGGCCGGGCGCCTCGCCGAAGTCTTGCGAGATGCCTTGCCGCCTGAAAACCTGGCTCCGGGTGCAGGGCGGGCTGCCGTGCTGAACCAACTGGACCAGATGGGGCGCGACCTGGGACCCGATGTGTTCATACGCCAATCGCGCGCGTTGCAACGCCGACGCGACCAGCAAAGCACCTTGCGCAAATGCAAGGTTCCGACGCTGATCCTGTGCGGGGAACATGATGGTCTGACACCGGTCAAACGGCATAGCTTCATGGCCGAGCTGATCCCGGCCGCCGAATTGACGGTCATTCCGGATGCGGGGCACATTCCGTCACTGGAAACCCCGGACGCGGTCAACGAGGCGCTCAGGCATTGGCTGTCCGTTTCGCCTCAGTCGTAGAGCACAGCACGTTCCTCGCGGCTCAGCACGCGAACGGGGCCGTTGGGTTTGCCGGTTTCGGAATCAAAGAATGGCGTCTTGCGCCAGCGCCCTGACAATCTTGCGGCAAGCATCCGGGTCATGACGTTCCAGACCATCCGCCCGCCATTCTTGTGATAGGTTCCGCCGCCCGGTTTGGGGAACGACGCATGCGCGACCACCGGGCCAAGCGCTGTCGGGTCCTCGACACGCGCGACCAGCGCGGTTGCGAAGGGCAGGCCGGGGCGCTCCAGCGTGTTGAAAAGCGGCGCGTTGCAGCAGGCAGCATACCAGCGCATTGGGCCCTTGGGGCCCAGCCGCAGGACGGCAAGCTGATCCTGACCTTTGTCCACGTGGATCGTGTCCGGCGAGGTCTGGAACAGGTCGACGCCGTCAAGCCCGGGGTCGGGCTGTTGAAAGAACCGCTCGGCAGCCCGGCAATCCCGGCAATGGCATTTCAGATGTGTGCCGGTTCGGGGGCTTGCCGGATCAATCCGGCCGCAGACGCGACCGCAGGTGCAGGAGAACCGAACCGACTTCGTTCCCGCCATTGCTCATTTCCTATTTTGCGGCAGCGTTCTTGTTGGCAGGTTTGCTGCGTCCCTTGGTGTCTGGAGTCCTGCTGTTCGCATTCATGAACTCGATCACCAACGGGCGGATGTTGTTGCGCCATGACTTGCCGGCAAATATCCCGTAATGTCCGGCGCCGGGTTCCACGTGGCTGGCTTTCTTGCTGTCGGGCAAACCGGTACAGAGTCGCAATGCCGCAATGCACTGGCCCGGTGCCGAGATGTCGTCCTTGGCGCCTTCGACCGTTATGACCGCGACATCGGTGATCTTGCCGATATCGACCTTGTGGCCATTCACGACAAATTCGTTCTTGGCGATTTCGCGCCCCTTGAAGACCCTTTCCACAGTCGACAGGTAGAATTCCGCCGTCATGTCCATCACGGCGAGGTATTCGTCATAGAACCGGTTATGGGCGTCGTGATCCGATGCTTCCTTGAGGGACACGCGCGTGATCTGCGTGTTGAACGCCTTACCGTGGCGTTCCGCGTTCATCGACATGAACGATGCCAGTTGCAGCAGACCGGGGTAAACCAGCCGTCCGGCTCCGGGATACTTGAAACCAACGCGCTGGATCATGGTTTTTTCGAGCTGGCCCATCGTGACCCGGCGGCCAAAATCGGTCACTTCGGTCGGCGTTGCGTCCGGGTCCACCGGGCCACCGATCAGAGTCAGTGAACTCGGCTGGGCATCGGGTTCCTGTTCCGCGAGATAGGCCGTGGCGGCCAGCGTCAGCGGAGCCGGCTGACAGACCGCGATGACATGGGTGTCCGGGCCCATTTCGCGCATGAAATCAACCAGGTATAGTGTGTAATCCTCGATGTCGAACTTACCGGCGGAGACCG
>CAYGNE010000182.1:0-7237 GCA_964351155.1 uncultured Rhodobacterales bacterium
CTTGACGCCCATCTCGGAGATCGCATCGGTGCTGTCATAAATGTCGTCGGTTCCCACCGCGATATGCTGGATGCCTTCGCCCTTGTATTTCTTCAGATAGGCCACGATCTGCCCGGTTTCGCCGCGATCCTCGTTGATCGGAATCCGGATGCGGCCACAAGGCGAGGTCAGCGCCCGGCTGAACAGCCCGGTGAACTTTCCTTCGATGTCAAAGAAACGGATTTCCCTGAAGTTGAACAGATCGCCGTAGAATTTGAACCACTTGTCCATGTTCCCCTTGAACACGTTATGGGTCAGGTGATCGAGGTAGTAGAAACCGACGCCACGCGGTTTGGATTGGGCCAGCCATTCGAATTCTTCGTTGTAGGGCGAAGTCTCGTAATACTGGTCAATGAAATAGATCAGAGAACCACCGATACCCTTGATCGCGGGCACATCCATGGTCCGGTCATCCGCAACATAGGGTTCCGCCCCTTTGGCGACGGCGTGATCAAACGCTTTCTGGGCGTCAACGACACGCCAGCCCATCGCGGGTGCGCAGGGTCCGTGCTCCTGGACGAACCGCGCGGCAAAGCTGCCCGGTTCCGCGTTCAGAATGTAGGTAACATCACCCTGCTGCCACAGCTCCACGTTCCTTGTTTTGTGGCGGGCGGTCAGTGCGTATCCCATGCGGGCAAACAGACTGCGCAGCTCTTCGGGCTCCGGATGGGCAAACTCGACAAACTCGAACCCGTCAGTTCCCGCCGGGTTCTCCTCGGTGATCTCGGATTTCGGTGCGTTGTGCGGAAATGGACCCATGTCAGCGTCTCCTGTTGATGGTACTGTTCGCTCCGCTACATATAGGATATGACAGATGCGCTTTCTGCGCGTTTTTTACATGAGACAAGCCGAAATATGCGCCGTTCCCGCAATACTTCAGGCGTTTTCGAGGAAACCCCGCAAATGCCCGACGCAACCGATTCCCGCCTGCTGGCCGCCCTGCAAAAGGACGCCCATCTGACCGCGCAACAACTGGGTGAGATGCTGAACCTGTCGCCCAGCCAGGCGGGCCGGAGACGGCAACGGCTGGAAGCAGAGGGGTTGATCCGTGGGTATTCGGCGCGACTGGACCCGGTTCGACTGGGGTTGGCCGTGCAGGGGTTCGTACAGGTCCAGCTTGGCACCCACGGTCCGGAACAGTCCAAAAGTTTTTCCCGGCTTGTTCGCTCCCGCGCGGAAATAACCAGCGCCTGGACGATGACCGGCGATGCAGATTACCTTTTGCGTGTCTATTGCGAGGATCTTCCTGCGCTCAATGCCTTGATTCACGAAGTGATTTTGCCGCACCCTGCAGTTGCGCGTGTCCAAAGCCAGATCGTCATGGACCAACTCAAGAGCGATGCGCCGCTGCCGATCTGATCCGGAAAGGGCACCAGAAGCATGGAAAGTTTTCTCTATCAGGCCTCGATATATCTGGCTGCGGCCGTCATCGCCGTACCGTTTGCCGCGCGTCTGGGCTTGGGGTCTGTCCTGGGCTACCTCGCGGCCGGGATATTGATCGGCCCGGTGTTTGGATTTGTCGGCAGCGAAACACAGGAGTTGCAGCATTTTGCCGAATTCGGTGTGGTGATGATGCTGTTCCTGATCGGCCTGGAGCTGGAACCGCGCGCGTTGTGGGATATGCGGCATCGGCTCGTCGGCCTCGGCGGTTTGCAGATCGTGATCAGCACACTGGCCCTGATGGGGGCAGCGATGGCCATGGGACAGCCATGGCTGGTCGCGCTTGCGATCGGGCTGGCGCTTTCGCTGTCCTCGACCGCCATTGTCCTGCAGACTCTATCGGAAAAAGGGCTGATGCAGACTGGCGGCGGGCGATCCACCTTTTCCGTTCTGCTGACCCAGGACATTGCAGTGATCCCGATTCTGGCCATCCTGCCCTTGCTGGCCAGCGCCCCCACGGCCAGCATCACTCCGGATGGCTCCATCGACCGCGCCGTCAAGGGCGCAGGTGGCGGTCACGGCGAAGCCTTGTCACTGGTCGACGGCCTGCCCGGTTGGGGCGTGACACTGGTCACCATCGGGGCGGTCGCCGCCGTCGTGCTGGCCGGGATCTATCTGACGCGACCGGTTTTCCGGTATATCCACCTGGCCCGCCTGCGCGAGATGTACACCGCGCTTGCCCTGATGATCGTCGTGGGCATTTCCTTCCTGATGACGCTGGTGGGATTGTCCCCTGCCCTTGGCGCCTTCCTGGCCGGTGTGGTCCTGGCCAACAGCGAATTCCGCCACGAACTGGAAAGCGACCTCAATCCGTTCAAGGGGCTGCTTCTGGGTCTGTTCTTCATCACGGTCGGGGCTGGAATCAACTTTGAAGCCTTTTTCGACGATCCCGGTGATCTGATCGGGCTGGCGCTGCTGGTGATCTTTGCCAAGGGAATCATTCTCTACGTGCTGGGGCGTGCCTTTGGCCTGACCGGGCGCAACCGCTGGCTGTTCACGCTTGGTCTTGCGCAGGCCGGTGAATTCGGTTTCGTGCTGATCGCCTTCTCGGTTCAGCAACATGTCATTCCGCGAGCCGTGTCCGAGAAACTGTTGCTGATCATTGCCCTGACCATGTTGATCACACCGCTTCTGTTCATCATCTACGACTTCATTTCCAGCCGGATGCGTGACCACGACCCAAGCCACAAGGCCGACGAGATCAACGACGAAGGCCCCGTCATCATCGCGGGCATCGGTCGCTTCGGGCAGATCGTCAACCGGCTGGTTCAGGCCAGCGGGTTCAAGACCATCGTTCTGGACAGCAACATGGAAACCATCCAGCTGATGCGCAAATTCGGGTTCAAAGGTTTTCTGGGCGATCCCACAAGACCCGAGCTGCTGAAAGCGGCCGGGCTCGCCAAGGCGCGGGTCCTCGTCGCCGCCATGAACGACAAGGAAGCGATTACCCGTCTTGTCACTTATGCCCGGCGCGAACGGCCCGATATTCACATCGTTGCCCGGGCACACGACCGCAACCACGTCTATGAACTCTATCGCTCGCGCGCAGATGGCACTGTCCGCGAGCCCTTTGATTCCAGCCCCCCGCCCGAGCGCTATGTTCTCGAGAATATCGGTCTCAGCGAATACGAAGCGGACAGCGCAGAACGTACCTTCTATGACCACGACCGATACGCCGTGCAACAGCTTGCCGAGGTCTGGGACCCGAACATCCCCGCCGCGGAAAATACCGCCTATATCAAGCGGGCTGCGGAACTGGAAAAAGAACTGGAACTGGCGCTCTCAAACCGCGACTCGGTCGAAAAGAAATCCGCCTGAGACCGCTCCCGGTCATCCGTCCGCGACACCGGCTTCGGCGAATGTGGCCATACCGTTGTGACACTGGAGCGCGCCCTTGAGAATGCTGATCGCCAGCGCCGCGCCCGACCCTTCGCCCAGACGCAGGCCAAGTGTCAGCAAAGGCGACTTGCCCAGCCGGTCGAGCAAATCGCCATGCGCGCCCTCGGCGCTTTGGTGCCCCGCGACCGCATGATCCAGCGCCTCGGGATGCAGGTTCTGCAGGCAGGCGGCGGCGGCGCTGCAAATATAGCCGTCCAGAATGACCGGAATCCGCAGCAGTCGCGCCGCCGCGATCGCCCCGGCCATCGCCGCGATTTCACGACCGCCCAATCGCGCAAGGACGTCCAGGCCATCCGGCGAATTCGCCGCGTGCATGGCCACTCCCCGTTCCACGACACGGGTCTTGATCTCGAGCCCGGCTTCGTCCACTCCGGTCCCGCGCCCCGTCCAATGCGACGCGGCGCCGCCGTAAAGCGCATTGCAGATGGCGGCGGCGGACGTGGTATTGCCGATGCCCATTTCCCCCACGACAAGCAGGTCAGCGGACGGATCGACCGCCGTCCAGCCGGTTTGCAGCGCAGACAGCAGCTCTGCCTCGGTCATCGCCGGGCCCTGGGTGAAATCCGCAGTGGGTCGATCAAGTTCGAGCGCGTGCACGTCCATTCGCGCCCCTGCTGCGCGGGCCAGTTGATTGATCGCCGCCCCGCCCTGTTCGAAATTCGCCACCATCTGAACAGTGACTTCGGCCGGGAACGCCGACACCCCCTGTGCGGTCACGCCGTGGTTTCCGGCAAACACGATGACCTGGGGCGATTTGATGTCCGGCTGCACCTCTCCGCGCCAGCCGGCATACCAGATCGCAAGGTTTTCAAGCCGCCCCAGGGCACCGGGCGGTTTGGTCAACTGGTTGTTTCGCTCGGCAGCGCCCTTGCGGGCCCCGGCATCGGTTTCGGGCGCAGTCGCCAGAAGGTCGCGCAGACGGGTCAGGTCGGAGAGATCGGGCAGCATGGAAAGCCTCGTTGCAACAGGTCTGTTCAGGGTGTTTAACCTTTGCACCGTCCGCCACAAAGCCGTGAAAGGCAAAGTCATGCAAAAAAGCGACGCCAGATCGGGCGTGCCTATTGAAGTGGCAGTTGCCTTTGCACTTTTGACGCGACTCCCGCTTCCGCGGCTTCCGGATTACGCTTTTCAGGATCAGGCGCGCGTGGTCTGGGCCTTTCCGCTGGTCGGTCTGGCGGTTGGTCTGGTCGCGGCGGGATTTGCCATCGCGGCAACTGTTCTGGGTTTGCCGGAAGCCATCGCCGCGGGCCTGGTTCTTGCGGTGCAGATCGTCCTGACAGGAGCCATGCACGAAGACGGACTGGCGGATACCGCGGACGGATTCTGGGGTGGTCTGAACCGGGACAGGCGGCTTGAGATCATGAAGGACAGTGCCATCGGCAGCTATGGGGTCCTGGCTCTGATCCTGTCACTCGGGCTCCGTTGGACAAGCCTTGCCGCGCTGTTGCCGCTCGGCCCTGGGCCAGTCGTGGCTGCCGCGATCCTGTCGCGCGCGGTCATGCCCTTTCTGATGCTGACGCTGCCTCACGCGCGCCGCAAAGGGCTGTCCCATCGCGTCGGGGCACCGACATCCGGCAGGGTTGCAACCGGGGTGCTGCTGGCCATCGCCCTTGGGTGGCTCACAACTGGCCCCGCGATCATCGGTGCTGCACTGGCCGCGGGTGCCGCCGCCGCAATCGTCGCCCTGCTGGCGCAGAAAAAAATCGGCGGTCAGACAGGTGACGTTCTGGGAGCGGCGCAACAACTGGGCGAACTGGCGGCGCTATTGGCCCTTCTGTGCATTCTCACGCCCTAATCCGTGGTCCGCAGCCGCGATGACTGGACAAAAACGATCGCCAGCATCGGCAGCGTGAATCCCAGCACCGCGACGGTTATCAACAACCAGCCCAGGCTGGCGTAATCCGCCGGAACCTCGAGCACCTGGGTCACCCGGTCGCGCACTTCGCGGGTCACGACAAATATCTGGTTCAGGTATTTCGTGACCAGGGCGCTGGCGGACAAGGCGAGGTTGGTAAACGATGCCATGACGGCAAAGAACGTCGCCTTGAGATGCGCCGGAGCGTTCCGCGCGATCCAGGCCAGCATGGGAATCATCGCCACCTGGCCCAGCGGCGATTCCACCGCGGTATCGATGATCGCGATGAACCGCGCATCGACGATTCCGTTTGTATGCGCGGCGGTCCAGTGATGCAGCCCGTAATACAGCCCGATATTCGGAATCGCCAGAAGCGTGCCCGCCAGCGTCAGCAGGATAACGATACTGGTGATTGTCTTGCGCGCCATCATCGGGCGCAGAACAAGAATGCCCACGAGGGTCAGAACCGAGGTTATCAGGTACAGAACCGACAGGAATTGTTCGTCAAATCCAAGTTCGTCGATTTCAAACCAGGTTGCGGCGGGACCGGGCGATGGCACCGCCCGGAAAACGAAAATCACGATCGCGGTGCCGATCAGCGCCCGTGCCTTGACCGGTTCCAGCTCTGAAATCAGCTGGCGCATGAGGAACAGGACAACCGTCATCGACGCGGCAAACACGATTTCCTGCCCATAGGCGATATCGGACAGTCCAATCAGCAAGGTCGTCGCAACAAACACCAGCCCGCCGGTGAAATACCAATGGTTGGGCTTCACCTCTTCCTCGGGCCGCCCAAGGGCGTGTTCCACATCCTGTTCGGATTTGCCCAGGTTGCGCAACTGCCGCGCAAGCGTCCTGCGCTGCCAGGCGGCCAGAAGAACCCCGGAAATCGACAGCAACGGTATGATCAATGCGATCAGATAGATCCTTGCATAGATCGCCGCCTTTTCAGACTGCGCCAGGTCTTCTGCTCCGGAAAACATGAAGATGTTCAGCAAGGCAACCGCCACGGTGCCGCTGATCAGGGAAAACCGGCCCAGGGTCTGCATGGTCGTGTGCAGCGCTTTTGACTGCTCCTCGGGGATCGGTTCCCCCTTGTCGTCCAGCTTGGGAACCGCCTCGACAGACATCGCGTCGGCAACCGCGTCCTGAACGACATAGCCGCAGGGCGCCAGCAGCACGCTGATGACATACCAGGCGCCCAACGGCATCCATTGCGCCATCGCCGCAGGATCGGCGATCAGAAGATACATGATAAGCAGACTGGCCGCGATCAGTCCCGCGCCAAGGTAAATCAACAGCGACTTGAACCGCCAGATCAGGTCCACCAGGTGGCCCAGCGGCATTTTCAAGGCCCAGGGCAAACCCGCCCAGAACGCAATGCCGGCGAGAAAGGCCGCCGACAGGCCAAGGTAATCCTTGACAAAGAATGTTCCGACAATCGCGGTCAGGCCTGAAACACCATAGGAAAAATAGATCATCAGCGGCGGCAGAAACGTCCAGCGCATCTGACGACCCAGATCCAGTACGATGCTGTCAAACCAACCCTGTGCCTTGGCTTGCGTCATTCACATGCCCCTGAAATACGCAGCACTATTTATGTGCGCCCGTCCGCTTGTCAAAGCAAACCGCCACATGAAAAAACCGCGCCCGATCAGGCGCGGTTTGCGTTTTTCCAGGGTTATCCCGATCAGGCTGCGCGCGACATCAGAACATCGCCGACCTGCTTGGCGGCGGCCCCTTCGTCGCCGCCGGCAACGGCGGCAACTTCGCGGGTCAGCCGCTCCAGCGCGGCTTCATACAGCTGGCGTTCGGAATAGCTCTGTTCGCGCTGATCGTCCGTGCGATGCAGGTCACGCACCACTTCGGCAATGGCGATCAGATCGCCGGAGTTGATCTTCTGTTCGTATTCCTGCGCACGGCGCGACCACATCGCCCGCTTGACCTTAGCCTTGCCCTTCAGAGTCGTCATCGCCTTGGTGATCACATCCGGTGAGCTGAGAG
>CAYGNE010000183.1:0-7225 GCA_964351155.1 uncultured Rhodobacterales bacterium
GATCCGCTATGACTGACAAGGAACGCTTTGTGCCCGACGAGGGCCTTGCCCCGGCCTCTTCTGCGCTTCCCGGTGCCGCTGGTCCGATCGAGGAACTGAGCACGCCGCCGCGCAGCCAGTGGCTGGATGTCTGGGATCAGTTCAAGACCCACAAGGGCGCGATGTGGGGCGGCGTGATCTTTATCGTGATCGTTCTTTCGGTATTCATCGGCCCGTGGATCTGGACCATTGAGCCAACCCAGATCGACATCCGGGCCCGCAACCAGGGGCCGAGCCTCGCCCATCCGTTCGGCACCGACCAACTGGGCCGGGATATCCTGGCGCGGATGATGACGGGGGGGCAGACCTCTGTGGCCGTCGGAATGGCGGCCATGCTGCTGGCGTTGTTCCTTGGATCTTTTGTCGGGGTGATGGCCGGGTTCTTCCGCAAGCTGGACGGACCGCTGATGCGGCTGACGGACCTGTTCCTGGCCTTGCCGCTGCTGCCCCTGCTGCTGGTGATGATGCTGTTGTTCCGCGAGCCGCTGAACGCGGCGTTCGGGCCGGAACAGGGGATTTTCATCCTGATCGTGGGCGCCATCGGCATCACAAGCTGGATGCCGACAGCGCGTATCGTGCGGGGTGACGTTCTGGCGCTGAAGGAACGTGAATTCGTCCTGGCCGCGCGGTCCATCGGCACCACCAACACCAAGATGATCACCCGGCACATCATGCCCAACGTGCTGTCGCCGATCATGGTCTCGGCAACTCTTGGCATCGCCAACGCCATCATCACCGAAAGCGCGCTGTCGTTTCTCGGTCTCGGTTTTCCGCCGGATTTCCCGACATGGGGCCGGTTGCTGTTTGACGGCACGGATTACTTGCAGCAATACCCGGAACGTGTGATCTGGCCCGGCGTGGCGATTTCGCTGACGGTGCTCAGCGTGAATTACCTTGGCGACGGGCTGCGCGATGCGCTGGCCCCGCGTATTCGCGGGCGCTGAGCGTCCAGACGCAAAAAAGAACACAAACGTGGCCGCCCTGTACCGGGCGGCCATTCTTGTTTCGAAACCTGCGCCCGCGCGTGTCTGGCGTTCCGGCGCCGCGCCAAGACCGGAATATTGTTCTCCCACCACACCCTCCAGCGCAGGTTGCGCCCCTTGATCGGGGCGTTCAGCTTGCGCAATTGGAACAATGTTCTGATCTTCGGTGGAGGCCGCCATGTTTGAAACACTCGGATTCGAGGACACGACTCCGCGCGCGCTCAGCGTCTGGTTTGCACTGGGGCTGGGCGTGCTGTTTGGCCTGTTGGCCGAACAGACCCGATTCTGCTTTCGCCGCGCACTGGTGGGCGAGGATCGCCGCGCTGCCGCCGGGGTCTGGCTGAGTGCCCTGTCGGCGGCGGTGCTGGGCACACAGGCCGCCGTGTCGCTGGGATGGATCAGTTTTGCGGAGCACCGTTTCCTGGCCGCTGACCTGCCGCTTCTGTCAATCGTGGCCGGCGGGCTTCTGTTTGGCGCCGGAATGGTTCTGACACGGGGCTGTGTCTCGCGGCTGACGGTTCTGGGCGGCAGCGGCAACCTGCGCGCCATCCTGGTGCTGATCGTCCTTGCCATCACCGCGCATGCGGCGATGAAAGGTGTTCTTGCGCCGCTGCGCACAGCGCTGGGGTCGGTGACCGTATCGCTGGGCGAGTTCACATCGCTGGCCGCCCTGCCCGGTGGCGCGACGATCTGGGCCGGCCTGATCGCCGTGCTGTCGCTGGCGGTTGCGGCACGGTCCGGGAACCGGGCGGCACCGCTGGTTCTTGCGGCACTGATCGGGCTGCTGGTGCCATTGGGCTGGGTCGGCACCGGGTATGTGCTGCTCGACGAATTCGACCCGATCGCGATGGAGAGCCTGTCCTTCACAGCGCCCGCCGCAGAGACCCTGTTCTTTGGTATTGCCGCGACCTCGATCCCGGCAGGGTTCGGCACCGGCCTGATTGGCGGCGTACTGGGCGGGGCGTTGATCTCGTCGCTGTTGTCGGGCCGGTTCGGCTGGCAAAGCTTTGAGAGCCCGCGCCAGACCGGGCGTTACCTGGCCGGCGCGGCGATGATGGGCGTCGGCGGCGTGCTGGCCGGAGGCTGCACCGTGGGGGCCGGCCTGTCCGGAGTGCCGACGCTGGGCGTTGCCGCGCTCCTGGCGATCGTGTCGATTGCCCTGGGCGCGCTGGGTCTGAATGCGCTTCTTGCACGGGGTGAGGCCGTGACCGGGCAAGGTGCGGCCGTGCTGCCGGCGGAGTGACGCTCAGAACAGCCCGCGCACGCCCTGAACGGCGGCGGCGACGCCAGCGACGAGCGTCGTCAGGGACAGCGCGCGCGCGACAAGCGTTTCATAGTTCATCCACCACGGGCGCAGCGAACGGGATACCTTGCCGTGCAACTCGTTCAGCATCTGCAGGGCCTGCAGGCGCTGGTCGGCGCTGTCGGCATTGGCGAACTCGTTGGCCAGCGCCACCATGGTCACGGTCAGCATGTCCTCTGCCGCCCGCCCGGCCATTTCCCGGTAGGCGTCGATACGCAGGCAGATGGTTTCCGCCAAACGGTCCCGCGCATCCGGCGCATTGATCATGTCGAGCGCGCGGAACGGCAACGCCACTTCGGTTTCGGCAGCCCGGGCGCGGATCAGGCGCGCGATGAACAGGCTGCTGATGGCCAGCGCGATACCGATCAGGATCAGCGCCAGGTGCCGCATGCTGACCCCGCCGAAAACCGGCCCGGTGCCGGTGTTCGGCAGCGTGCCGGTGTCCGGCGCTGTCGGGTTCGTGGCATTGCCGATCAGCGCCATCAGCATATCCAGCACCCCGGACAACCAAGCGACCGCAAGCAGGGCGGCAAGCAGGAGGAACGCGAACAACACTGGCCACGTGCCGCCCCGCCCGGGTCGCGGACGGGCCGGCGCAGGCACCGGGGACGCCGGTGCAGGAGGGTGCGCCGGCTGCGGCACATCCGCCGGGGCCGCCGGAGCATCCGACAGTGACCACGGGTCTCCGCCGGGCGCGGAGACCGGCAATTCCAGAATGGCGTCGATCTGGCCGATCGCTTCCTGGGCGTTGGGCCGCGCGCCCGGATCGGGGGCCAGCATCGCCGTCAGCAGGGATTGGACGCGGGCCGGAACCGCGCTGACATCGGGCAATTCGCCCAGGCCCTTGACCAGGTCATGGATGCTGTGGCCCTTGCGGACGGTTTCGCCGCTGATGCATTCGTACAGCACCGCCCCGACCGCCCAGATGTCGACCGCCGCGCTTTGTGGGGCGGCGGTGATCTGCTCGGGCGACATGTAGCGGGGTTTGCCGGCGAAATCGCCTCCGACCGTGGTCTGGCCGATCGTGCTTTGTTCGGTCAGCCGGCCGATGGCGTCGAAATCGATCAGGACCGCGCCATGATCGGCCAGGACGATATTGTCCGGGCTGACATCCCGATGGACGTTGCCGCTCGCGTGAACCGTCCGCAATCCGGTCAGGATATCGCGCGCGATCTGCAGGGAGTCGTCGGCGGTCAGCGGGCCGGTTTGGCGCAGCCTGTCGCGCAAGGTCCTGCCGGGCACGTAATCCTGGATCAGCGCCACGGTTTCGCCATCCTGGCGAATGACGTCATGCAGGCGCTGCAGGTGCGGGCTGTCCGGCAATTGCGTCAGCCCAAGCGTCGCGTCAAGACCGCTTGGCGGCAGCCTGCGGAACTTGACCACCATGTCCCGGGTTGTCCGGCTGTCCAGCGCAACCCAGGTTTCACCCAGCCCGCTCCGGGCCAGGAACCGCCAGTCGGAAAAGCGGTCGGGATCAACGAAATCCGGTTGGTCTGTCATCTGCGCCCCTTGGTCTGGCGGTCATCTTTTGTGCCAGACTGCCAAAAACGGCGCGAGATGTCATTTATCTTGATTCCCGTTGCCCTGCCGGACGCGGGATCACTCGGCTCCGCGCCGGATACGGCGGATCATCCACCAAACCAGAGCGATAACAGGCAGGGTGACGATGGCGGTCAGCGTCCCCTTTGTTACCCCAAGCGTTCCGGCGAGCGGGTACAGAAGGTACCCCGCCAGCGACACGGCATAGTAACTGATGGCCACGACCGAAAGGCCCTCGACCGTGTGTTGCAGCCGCAATTGCAGGGCGGCCCGGCGGTCCATGCTTTCCAGCAGGGCTTGGTTTTGCGCGCTGCGGTCGACATCGACCCGGGTCCGCAGCAGGTCGCTGGCCCGCATCGCCCGGTCGGCCAGCGCGTGCAGCCGCCGCTCGGTCGATTTGACGGTGCGCATGGCCGGTTCGTAACGACGCATCATGAACTCGGCAAAGGTCTGCCGGCCCTGGAACCGGGTCTCGCGCAGAACCGAGATGCGCTGGTTCACGATGGCCTCGTATGCGCCTGTGGCACCGAACCTGAAAGACGAACGCGCGCCGAGTGTTTCCAGTTCCGAGGAGATCGACAACAGGTCGAGAAGTGTCGTTTCCGGCGCCGCGCTATCCCCGGGCATCTTCACCATCAGTTGGGTCAGGCGATTGTCCAGTTCGGTGATCTGGCCCGACAGGTCCCGTGCCCGGGAAAAGCCCAGCATGGACATGGATTTGTAGGTTTCGATTTCCAGCAGTCTCTGGACCACGCGCCCGATCCGCCGCCGGCTGGTATCGGGGCCGACAAAAAGCGCAAAGCGCATATGGCCGGCGGGGTCGATCCGAAAATCGCTGGCGACGACCGCGGCCCCGTCCAGCACGTCGGCCACCGCCAGGCTTTCGGGCACGAACCAGTCGGACAGCGCATTGCCGATCGCGGTGTCGTCACCACGCGTATCGACGCGCATCAGAACCGAAGTGATGCGCTGTCCCGGTGCGGTTCCAAGCCACTCCTCGGGAAACACCTCGAACGCAGACGGCTCGAATGGACGATCGCCATGCCCCTGGCAGAAGGCGGTGTATGTCACGAATTCCGTGTGCTGCTCCCACTTCAGCAGATAGCGCCCGATCTTGCCGGAATAATGCGTCGCGCCGGGCTGGGGATGCGGCGCGCCGTGCCGGTCCAGCAGCGCGGTCAGGTGGGCCAGGTCCGCGGCGCGGTCACGACTGACGGCCTCTGCCGGTTGCTTGATCGCGACAAAGGCCACCGTGCTCTGCGGTTCGGCCAATGGAAACGGCCGGGCATGCAATTCGTTGGCCAGCCGGTAACGCAGCGGATGATCGGCAATCGGAGGCATGGTCAGTGCGGGTCCTGTTCGTTCGGCCGTGGCGGGACAAGTACGACCTATTCCACATGCCCCGGACAGGCCAGAGCCTTTCGCCCGCAAACCCGATCTTAAGACCGCGTGTTGCACAGTGCGCCGGGCGGCCAGTTCGGGCCGGCGGGACTCAGAGCGGATTCTGTTGTATCCTTGGGCGCGCCCGTACCAGACGGAGATTGCAATTGGCGGATTTCACCGGAACCCCCGGAGACGACATTCTGACAGGCGCGGCAACAGATGACACGTTGTCGGGACTGGCCGGAAACGACAGGCTGATCGGCGGCGCAGGGGCCGACCTGCTGGATGGCGGCGACGGTTTCGATCTTGCGGATTACGCGGACAGCCTGGCGGCGGTGACGGTCGACCTGGGTGGCGGGCTTGCATCCGGCGGCGACGCGCAGGGCGACACGCTGATCTCGATCGAAGATGTGACGGGAAGCCGGTTTGACGATGTCCTGACCGGCGACGCGGGTGACAACCAGCTGACAGGCGGCAACGGTGTCGACCGGATCAGTGGAGGAGACGGCGATGACCGGATCAATGGCGGGGCCGGCGCAGACATCCTCACTGCCGCGGGTGGGTCCGACTGGCTGATCTATCGCGGCTCGGCGGTCGGGGTGACGGTCGACCTGGGCAGCGGGCTGGCGTCGGGCGGGCATGCCGAGGGCGACACGTTCCGGGGCTTTGAGAACCTGATCGGGTCCAACCACGATGACGTGCTGACCGGCACGCAGGACGCCAACACGCTTCGCGGGCGCGACGGCGCGGACAGCCTGTTCGGCGGGCTGGGCGATGATGTTCTGATCGGCGGGCGGGGCGGCGACCTTGTGGATGGTGGCGCGGGGTTTGACACCGCCAGCTATGTCAGTGCAACCGAGGGAGCGGCCGTCAATCTGAGGAACGGACAATACCTTGGCGCGGCCGCCGGGGATACACTGGTCTCGATCGAGGCGCTGCGGGGAACAAGGTTCGACGACAGCCTGATCATGGGTGATGGCGACAACCGGATCATCGGGGCCGGTGGCGATGATTTCCTCGATGGCGGCAACGGCAACGATATTCTGATTGGCGGGGCCGGTGGCGATTTCATGCATGGCGGCAATGGCATCGACACGGTTGTCTATCGCGCATCGGGCGCCGGGATCAATGTGTCTCTGACCACCGCGATCAACACGGGTGGGCACGCGCAGGGCGACACGTTCAGCTGGATTCACAATATCCGCGGGTCCAATTTTGCCGACAGGATAGAAGGCGACATTCTGCAGAACCAGCTGCGGGGGAACGATGGCGATGACACCCTGATCGGGCGCGGCGGCCGGGATGTTCTGACCGGCGGCGAAGGCGCGGACAGCTTTGTGTTCGTGGACCCGGGCGACCATGTATCCGCCACGCAGGCGACATCCGCCGCTCTGGCCAGCTATGACGGCAACACGGCTGACCGGATCATCGATTTTACCGTCGGCACCGATCACCTGGAATTCGCCTCGGCCGCGTTTGCCGGGTCGGTCTTCAACACTGACGATATCGGTGCGCTGGGGCTGGCATCGGCAACGGACACCGCGTTCGCGTTCAGCGACATGACCCTGTATTATGTCAGCTTCGCCGGTCCCGCGGATTTCCTGGCCGGAACAGCGACGGTGCTGCAACTGGCGCGGCTGGTGGACGTGCTGTCGCTGGGCAATGACGACCTCGCCTTTGTCTGAACCCGTCCGGCAAAAAAAATCCCCCGCCGGTGTCACGGCGGGGGATGAATGTCTGGCCGGGGGCCGGAATCAGTCGATCATCGGCAGGAGTTTGTCGAGTGACTGTTTCGCATCGCCGTAGAACATGCGGGTGTTGTCCTTGAAGAACAGCGGGTTCTCGATGCCCGAGTAGCCGGTGCCCTGGCCTCGCTTGGAGACAAAGACCTGCTTGGCCTTCCAGCATTCCAGCACCGGCATACCGGCGATGGGGCTGTTGGGATCGTCCTGCGCCGCCGGATTCACGATGTCGTTCG
>CAYGNE010000184.1:0-395 GCA_964351155.1 uncultured Rhodobacterales bacterium
GATCGAGGTCTATCCCGACAGCGAGTATGCCACCACGGCGATCCTGAAATTCGATCTTGCCTTTGATCACCTTGCGGGCAAGGAAATGGAGATCGGCCGGTATTACCTGCGGCGCAGTCATTTCACCGCCGCGATCAACCGGTTCCGGGTGGTTGTCGAGGATTTCCAGACCACGAGCCATACCGCCGAAGCCCTGTTTCGCCTGATCGAGGCCTATCTGTCGCTGGGCCTCACGGATGAGGCCCAGACCGCGGGGGCGATCCTGGGGTATAATTATCAATCCTCGGAATGGTACGAGGACGGCTACAAGCTGCTCACCAGCCAGGGTCTGAAGATGAGGGATCGGGGCAACAACTGGCTCAGCCAGATCTACCGCCAGTCGATCAAGGGGCAGT
>CAYGNE010000184.1:405-7128 GCA_964351155.1 uncultured Rhodobacterales bacterium
GACATGCTGATCATCGACCGGCTGGAACTGAGCTTTCAGCCGGGGCTGAACGTGCTGACCGGGGAAACCGGGGCGGGGAAATCCATCCTGCTGGATTCGCTGGGTTTCGTTCTGGGCTGGCGCGGACGGGCCGAACTGGTGCGCCAGGGAGCCGAACAGGGGGAAGTGGTTGCGGTTTTCGACCTGCCGGCGGGCCATCCTGCCCGCGATGTGCTGGACGAGGCCGGATTGCCCGATGGCGACGAACTGATCCTGCGCCGTGTGAACAGCGCGGATGGGCGCAAGACCGCCTGGGTCAATGACCGGCGCTGTTCGGGAGAGGTGTTGCGCAACCTGTCAGAGACATTGGTGGAACTGCACGGGCAGCATGATGACCGCGGGTTGCTGGACCCGCGCGGGCATCGCGTGTTGCTGGACGCTTTTGGCGGACTGGAGAACGCCCGGGCAGAGACCCGTGCCGCGTGGTCCGCGCTGAACGCGGCGCGCAAGGACGTGGCCGCGACACAGGCTGCGCTGGCGGCAATCCGCGATGAAGAGGCGTTTCTGCGCCACGCGGTCGCGGAGCTTGACGATCTGGACCCGCAGCCGGGTGAAGACGGGGAACTGGATGCCCGTCGCCGGCTGATGCAGGGGGCGGCCCGAATCCGCGAGGATGTGATACGCGCCCACGATCGTCTGGGCCGTGATGGGGCCGAGGGCGCGATGGGAGATGCGCTGCGTTGGCTGGATGGCGTTTCCGACCGTGCCGGGGGCACGCTGGACACGGCGCTGGCGGCCCTGAACCGGGCGATGATCGAACTGACAGAGGCGCAATCCGGGATCGAGTCGGGGCTGGATGCGCTGGAGTTCGATCCCCATGAATTGGACGTTGCGGAGGAGCGCCTGTTTGCGATTCGCGCCTTGGCACGCAAGCACGATTGCGCGCCCGATGAGCTGTCCGATCTGGCCACGGCATTGCGCGACCGTCTGGCGGCGCTGGATGCGGGCGATGCGGACCTGGCCCGGCAGTCGGCGGCGCTCCGGGACAGGCAGTCGGCCTATGATGCCGCCGCCGCAGCGCTCAGCAGCCAACGCGCGCTGGCCGCAGCCCGGCTGGACAAGGCGGTCATGGCGGAACTTGCCCCGCTCAAGATGGAGCGGGCCGCGTTTCGCACGGTTTTGACGGCGGCAGAGCCGGGCCCGGACGGGTGCGACACCGCAACATTTACGGTGGCGACAAACCCGGGCGCGCCGGCGGGGGCGCTCAACCGGATCGCATCGGGCGGAGAACTCAGCCGGTTCCTGCTGGCGCTGAAAGTCTGTCTGACCGGACAGGACAGCGGGTTGACCATGATCTTTGACGAGATCGACCGGGGCGTGGGCGGCGCAACGGCGGATGCGGTGGGGCGTCGTCTGGCCGATCTGGCCCGGAATGGCCAGGTGCTGGTCGTGACCCATTCGCCCCAGGTCGCCGCGCGTGGTGCGCATCACTGGCGGGTGCAGAAGCAGGTCAGGGACGGTATGACGCTGTCCGAAGTCGTGGCGCTGCCGGACACGGACCGGGTTGACGAGATCGCCCGGATGCTGGCCGGGGATACGGTTACCGACGAAGCCCGCGCAGCCGCGCGCGCATTGCTGGCGGGATAGGCGGGAAGGTCGGGCCCCGCACTGTCGGGGCCGGGCGGGTTTGAAACCTCGGCCCAGAGGTCTTCGAACGCCAGGGCCTTTTCGAGTTGCGGAATGTCCGGGGGCAAAGGGGCCCCCGGGGGTGTCTGCATGATTGCCTTGGTCACGGTTTGGATCGCGGGAGGACGGACAGGTCGCCCCGGCGGCATGTCCGAAACCGGCGAAGGCGAACAAGGTCCCGTTCGCCTGACATCTGCCTTGCCGGTCGCCTGTCGCAAATCCCGGGTGTCAGTCGATATAGGCGGTTCTGTCACTGTCCAGTAGATCGGCAATGCCCGGCGGTATGGTCAGGCCTTCGGCGACCTCGGCATCCAGTGCGGATTCCAATGCAGCCACCTTGTCCAGCGCCGCGATCACCGCGTCGATCCGGTCGAAAGGAACCACGACGACACCGTCCCGGTCGGCGACGATCATGTCCCCCGTTTCGACCCGCTGTCCGCCGATCTGCACCGGGCATCCGACCGATCCCGGGCCGGTGGAGAAAGGTGAAGCCGGGGTCAGCCCGGTGCACCATGCCGGCAGCCCGACCCCGACGATGCCGGCATAGTCGCGCATTGGCCCGTCCGTCACGAAACCCGCGGCGCCGCCGTTTCTGGCCATGCCCATGACCCGGTCGCCCGCCGCGGCACAACCCTGGTACCCGGCAAAAGCCGAAACCAGAACGTCACCGGGACGGATGAACCGCAAGGCTGCCAGCAGGCCAAGGATATCCCCGGCGGCGCAATCCGCGGTCAGAGCGGGACCCGCCACCGCGCAGGGCAGATCGCGCCCGTCGCCAAGGCAGGCGATGCGGCGATCCATCGCCCCGCGCCCAAACATCGCATCCACGACAAATCCGGTCGGAACGTTTTGAAATGCGGCGATCTGTTTGTCGTCGGGGCGGCGCAATGTGCGCGTCACTGTCACGACGGGGGGTTCTTCTATCATATCCGGCGCCTTTGCTGTCAGGTTTGTGGCCTGCACACTGCGTCATTCCCGCGCCTCGTGCAACGTGAGTGCAGAAATCCCGTTTGCGCGGCAAAAACGCCTCTTTTTCAACCTGATATCCGGGGCCGGGGTTTCACGATCCAAGACGCTGTCCTAAACAGGACGGGCAGTCAGCCCGAGGTGCCGATGGCCGAGCCCGCACGCTCTATCCTGTCCGAAAAATTCGCGAGGGCCAGCGCCGCCCTTGGCGAAGGGATGCGTGTGCTGCGCCATCGCGGGCCAAGCCAGATCCAGTTCTGGTTCATCGCTCTTCTGATCGGCATCTGCGCCGGGTTTGCGGCACTTGGATTTCGTCTCGGGATTTCGGCGCTGCAGGAGGTGCTGTACCGGACCGATGACGTGCAGTTCCTGCACAGCCACGCGGAATCGCTGCCGTGGTACTGGGTGCTGCTGATCCCGATCGTGGGTGGCCTGATCGTCGGCTTGATCCTGCACCGGTATACGGCTGACGGGCGCGTGCGGTCGGTGGCCGATGTGATCGAAGGTTCGGCCATGGGCAATGGCCGGGTCGAAACCCGCGAAGGGCTGGCCTCCATGGCCGCATCGCTGATAACGCTCAGCTCGGGCGGATCGTCGGGGCGTGAGGGGCCTGTCGTGCACATGGCCGGGGTGATCGCAACCTGGGTCAGCAACCGCATTCATGCCGATGGTATCACGGGTCGTGATCTTTTGGGCTGTGCCGTTGCGGCGGCGGTCTCGGCCAGTTTCAATGCCCCCATTGCCGGGGCGTTGTTCGCGCTCGAGGTCGTGCTGCGCCACTTTGCCGTGCACGCCTTTGCCCCGATCGTCATCGCGAGCGTGGCCGGTACGGTGATCAACCGGCTGAACTTTGGCGATGTGGCAGAGTTCAACCTGATCACACCGGGGGCGCTGCAGTTTTACGTGGAACTTCCGGCTTTCCTGTTGCTGGGGCTGATCTGCGGCGGTGTGGCCGCGGTGCTGATGCGGTCGATCTTTCTGGCCGAAGACATCTCGGATCATGTGCAGCAGCGTGTCGGTTTTCCGCGTTGGCTGCGCCCGGCGCTGTCGGGTGCGATGCTCGGCGGGATGGCGATCTGGTTCCCGCATATCATCGGCGTCGGCTATGAGACCACATTGCGTGCGCTGCAGGGCGAGATGCTTCTGCAAAATGCCATCATCTTTGCGGTGCTCAAGACGGCGGCCGTGGCAATCACATTTGGCGGGCGGATGGGGGGTGGTGTGTTTTCCCCGTCGCTGATGATCGGGGCGCTCACCGGGCTGGCCTTTGGTATCATCGCCACCAGCATCCTGCCGGATGTGTCGGGGGCCCACACGCTGTATGCCTTTGCGGGGATGGGGGCGGTCGCAGCCGCGGTACTGGGCGCGCCGATCTCGACGACGCTGATCGTTTTCGAACTGACCGGGGATTGGCAGATTGGCATCGCGGTGATGGTCTCGATCAGCCTGTCCACGGCGCTGGCCTCGCGGCTGGTGGACCGCTCGTTCTTTCTGACGCAGCTTGAGCGGCGCGATGTCCACCTTGCGGCAGGGCCGCAGGCCTATCTGCTGTCGATGTTCCGCGCAGGCACCGTGATGCGCGCGCCGGATCACAAAAGGGCCGCGGACCCGGAACGCTGTGCCGAGCTGATCGCCGAAGGTGTTTGTGTCACGCCGTCCAGCACGCTGGAATCGGCGATGCCGCTGTTGAACCGGAGTGAGGACGGGTTCATTCCCGTGGTGGTTCTGGCCGGCGAGGACAACAGCCCGAAACTGGTCGGGGCGCTGTTTCATATCGATGCGCTCAAGGCGTATAACCGCGCGCTGGCCGACACCGCCGCGGAAGAGCATTCCTGAACCCGCCGGGACCTGGCCGCCGGGTCGGAATGCCAATGATCCGAAACGATCTTCGGCGGTTTTCCGGCATTGTTTCCAAGTCTGGCGAACCGTGGCAAAAGCCGTCTTACAAATCTCCAAGAAGTCACTTTTTCGCCCGGATCGCTCCCCCATTCGGACACCAAAACCTGTGATCCCGACCTTGAACAAGTTTAAACAAATGGAGAGTTTTCCGATGACGTTCAGATTACCCACTCTGGTTGCGGCCGCCCTGATGCTGATCGGCGGGCTCACGACACAGGTGCAGGCCTCGACCGTGGATGCCAGCAATTCGGTGTCCTTCGAATTCGATCTGTCCACGACGAACGCGGCCACGTTCCTCAGCTTTGGGTTTTCGTGCGGTGGCTGCATCGGGGAAGATCGCCTGCTGAGCGGCGCGACGATGGAGCTCGACTTTGGGTCATCCGCGGGTGCGAGCGATCTGGGCACAGCGCATTTCACCAACCCGTTCGGCTTTGCGATCAACAATGTCAGCGCGGGCCTGTCGCCGCAGCCGGTCATCCCCGCCGCGATTTCCAGCCTGTTCGTGACGTTCAAGTTCGTCGATGACGCCTATGGTGTCACGAATGCCAGTCTCTACAGCAGTGAAACCGGCATGATCAGGAACATCAGCGCCACGGATGTCCCGGTTGCACCGGTTCCGCTGCCTGCGGCGATGGTCTTGCTGGCGACCGGGCTTGGCGCGCTGGGGTTTGCCGCACGCAAGTGACCCTTTCGGACGTGATGCCGAAGACGTAAAAACGGGGCATTCTGCCCAGCCCTTGGCGATAAATGGTGCGGCGTGGGGCCCAACGCTTTGTCGGTGCGACGCTATGTCGGAAAGCAGCACCCGAAGATATCTTCGGGTGCTGCCTGCGACGGATGTCGGCTGTGCGGGACAGGTTTGCTGCCGTTCAAGTTAGTGTCCCAAAATACGCGAAAGTAGCCCCTTCTTTTTAGGGGCAAGAATGGTGACAAAGGACTCGACCTCACTTTGCTCCAAGTAACCGTCGTGCCTGAAGCCGCAATCTGATGCTGCTAGATCGAGCGGAATTTCAAAAATATGATCAACTCCTTCGTCTTCGTTCTCTTGATTTGAAGTGTGCATTTGTTTCAAGTCCGAAAAGCCTTCCGGCAGCGCACCGGATACCGATAGGTCAAAGACATCTTCACCTTCACCTGCGTGTGTCACCTTCCAGATTTGTTGGCCTTCTTTCCAAAATTCGGCTGAACTCCACATAACAGTTTCGTTTACTTCACAAATATACGTTTCATATCGCTTCGACAGCTCAGCAACTTGATCGGTAGACCTTTGACCGAATCTTTCGTTTTCCGACCACAGTATTGTCCAGCGACCTCTTTTGAGCCTTCCGATCCACCATTCGCCGTATGGCTGTTCAGTGGTGGACTCACCAAGCGCCAAATTTGTAGCTTCGACCAATTCCTCGGGGGATGCCCTACTCGCAAGATAGCAAATCCGAACTCCCAAACGCTGATCCTCCATGAATTCAATTGAGAAGATAGCGACACAATTTGGCCCCCGCAACAGTGTTAAAGGATAGGAGGCTTTGCGATGGTTTGCGGACTTTGCCGCCTTTTGAGTATAGCGGACAAACCTCAGATTTGCGACTGGTCGATTGAGGGTCGTAGTTCGTCGTCGCCAACGCACGCATAAGACAGCTCAGAGCCATCTGAGAGTTGCAGCGTAAGTCTTTCGCCATCGCCAGAGGGCTCGATGCTCGCCTTCAAAACACTTTGCGCACGGAGACGACCATCAAGAAATTGTGGTAAAATCAGCGTCCGCCCATACTCTGCCATATCCACTGGATCAGGTTTTCCAGTTCCTACTTCAATGGTGCAACCTGTTGGACCAACAGAGATTTCGACTGCGTCGCCTTCCTCATCGGCCACCACCCAAACTCTAACGGGCAATTCCGAAATTGCTTTGCTTCCAGATGGGTACTCATGCTTCTCGACATAAAAATCTGAGAGCTTGCGCCCAACCAAATCGCTATCTGATGCAACCATGCTTATCTCATCTAGTAGCACTCAACTTTACACATCTCTATTCGACCAAGCCACACCGCCGCAATCTTCTCAGTCCTAAAACGCTCTGATTGACTGTATGCAGGTCGAGGTGGCGTTGGGCTCGAAGCAGCCACTGTGCTTGGAGCCTTCAAGGTTCTCACATGCAGCATTGGCTGCAAAGGGCTGGGCGTTTTGCCCCGGTTTTATTGG
>CAYGNE010000185.1:0-7086 GCA_964351155.1 uncultured Rhodobacterales bacterium
GAGCGGCGCCCTTGCCTGTCCCCGTCCGTTCCAGAGCTTCGAGATCAGGAATCTCTTTAGCCATGATATTTCTCCAAGGTTAGAGCAGGGATCCTCCAAGGCTGTATCCCCGCGTGAAGCCGCGCGTATAGACCGGAATACCCGCCTTGGAAAGAGTAAATTCCGCTGTTTTGCAGGCTATGTCGCACCATGCCTGTTGCGCCGTCCGGCACATCCGTTCACGCGGCGCGGAACCGCGTGGATATTTCGCGCGGCATGCGCGTCAGGTCACGACCACATTGCCGCGTTTCCGCCCGGTTTCCACATAGCGATGCGCCTCTACCAGATCATCCAACGGCCAGGTCCGGTCCATGACCGGCCGCAGCTTTTCCTCTTTGACCATTTCCAGAAGCTGGCCCAACATCGCCCGCAATTCAGCCGGCTTCAGCAGGCCGGTAGCGGAAAACAGGGCCTTTCGCGATCCCAGAACCGATGTTCCAAGCATCGACCCAAGCAGACCAAGGCTCAGAACCGGGCAGATGTAGCGCCCCGATGGCGCCAGTGCAGCCTTTGACCGGCCAAAGCTGCTGACACCGAGGGTGTCAAATATCACGTCATAGCGGAGTCCGCCTTCGGCGAAATTTTCCTCTGCGTAATCGATGACGCGGCTTGCGCCCAGCGCGGCGACGAGTCCCGCATTTCGTGAACTGCAACTGCCGGTGACCTGCGCTCCCAGGGCCGCGGCGATCTGAACGGCGGCGCTGCCCAAGCTGCCCGATGCACCAAGCACCAGCAGTTTTTCCCCGGCGCGCAAACCCGCAACCCGGTGCAGGAAGTTCCAGGAGGTCAGGCAGCCGTCGCACATGACCGATGCCTCTTCATGCGACAGAAAATCGGGTTTGTGCATCAGAACCCCGTTTTCATCCAGGCAGATATGGCTGGCATTGGCACCAAAACGCAATCCGGTCTCGCCAAAAACCGCATCGCCCACGGCAAATCGGGTTACGTCCGGGCCGGTGGCAATGATCTCTCCAGACAGGCATGTGCCCACGAGATTCTGTTTCGGTCGCCGCATTCCCAGGAACAACCGCGCAAAACGAGGCGTCCCGGACCGCATCATCGTGTCCGCACGGCTTACGGCAGAGGCGCGGACGCGGATCAGGACTTCACCTTTTCCCGCTATCGGAATCGGCTTTTTGACAGGAGTCAGCGTTCGTGGGCCCCCATATTGCGGGATGCTCCAGGCCTTGTACTGTTCATTCATTGTTTTCATCCTTCACGCGACTTGACGCGGCCTCTCTACCGGGTGAAATATGGTCCAGGTACTGCCGCAAACAAACCAATGCGGTTCAAAAATGAACCACACCTGATGGACTGGAAATCGCTCCCCGCCTTTCTCGCTGTCGCCCGGCAGGGGTCACTGCGTTCTGCGGCTGACCATCTCGGGGGCACGCACGCAACCCTGCGCCGACAGATCGAGGCGTTGGAATCTCAACTTGGCGTTCAGTTGTTCCGACGCAGCGCCGATGGGTTGCGCCTGTCCGCTGCAGGTCGAACCCTGCTGCCACAGGCGTTGGAGGCGGAGGCCGCCCTCCTGAAAGGCTTCAATGCGGTGCAGGGATTGGATCGTGAAGCATCCGGGCGTATTCGCGTTTCGGCGGATCCAATGACGGCCCATTACCTGCTGGCCCCGGTTCTGACAGAGTTCTCCGCGCTCTATCCCGACATCGACCTTGACCTGCAACTTTCTTTCGGGATCGAGTCGATCGAGAAACTGGAAACCGACGTGTCGGTGCGTCACGTGACCGAGGTCGACGAGAATGTCACCGGTCGCAAGCTCTTTCCGCTGTCGCTCGGCATTTACGCCGCGCGCGACTATGTCGATCGGGCTCTTCCCCGCGCCGGGTCGCGCGGACAGGGGCTGAACTGGATCGGCTACGGGCCGGTGCCGGAGCTGCAGGAATTCATCCGCCGTTCTCCGTTTCCCGACGCGCGCATCCGGCACTGCATTCCGGACCCGGAAATGCACCTTCACATGGCCCGCGCCGGTGCCGGGATGACCTTTCTCGCGGCCTGGGTTCAGGCCCGTTTTCCGGAATTGCAACGCTTGCCCGGCACGGCGCTGGACAGCCGCCGTTCGACGTGGGTGCTGCTCCACAGCGATTTGCGCCGGGTGCGTCGTGTCCGGCTTTTTGTGGACTACCTTTGTGCCGCCTTGCTCGAGCGGCGGGCGGATTTCATAGGCGAGTCCGGGTAGGCGCGCGACGCAAGAAACGGCTCAACCGGCCGAATGCGCCCCTTCGGCCAGCCCGCGCACGAAATCCAACACTTCGGCAACCGGCTTGCCATCGCCGATCCGACCGACGATGGCAGAACCAACGACGGCCCCGTCGGCAACCGATGCAATTGCGCGCGATTTTTCCGGCGTGTTGATACCGAACCCCACGATCACCGGCAGGTCCGTTTTGGCCTTGATCCGGGCGACTTCGGGGCCGACATCGGTTGCCTCTGCTTCGGCGGCGCCGGTGATCCCGGTGATCGACACGTAATAGACAAAGCCCGAGGTGTTGGTCAGCACCTTGGGCAGTCGCTTGTCATCCGTCGTCGGGGTGGCCAGACGGATGAAATTCAGCCCGGCCGCCTGCGCCGGAATGCACAACTCCTCGTCTTCCTCGGGTGGCAGATCGACAATGATCAGACCGTCGATTCCGGCGGCCACGGCCTCTTGCAGAAACCTGTCGACCCCACGGCTGTAGATCGGATTGAAGTAGCCCATCAGCACGATGGGGGTGGTGTCGTCGCCCTTGCGAAACTCCGCCGCCATTTCCAGCGTCCGGCCGAGTGTCATGCCCGCGGCCAGCGCGCGTTGCCCGGCCAGTTGGATTTTCGGCCCGTCTGCCATCGGATCGGTAAAAGGCAGCCCCAGTTCGATGATATCCACCCCGGCAGCCGGAAGGCCCCTGACGATCTCCAGCGACCTGTCGTAATCCGGATCGCCCGCCATCACATAAGCAACAAAGGCCTTGCGCCCCTGCGCTTTCAACTCTGCAAACTTGGCGTCGATACGGGTCATGGTCAAAATCCTTGTGGTTGGATTTGCCATGCCAAATGCGGGGGCGGAAATCAATGGACGTCATGCGTTCCGACGTCCAAATCCACGCAGAACATGAAGTGGGATGCCGACCAGCGCGACCTTGCCTGTCAAACCGGCTTTTCTGTCAATCCTCTTCCGGCGCGCCCAGTCCGCGAGAAATCAGCGCGGCGGCATCGCTGACCTGTCGCCCGAATTCTTCGATCTTGCCGGTCGGCATGCGATGCGTCGGCCCGGAAACCGAGATGCCGGCAACTGTCTCACCGAACAGGTTCAGGATGGGCGCCGCAACACAGCGCATTCCGACTGTCCGTTCCTCGTCGTCAAAAGCATATCCGCGCGCGCGGATCGAAACGAGTTCCTGCCGCAGGTCGTGCTCTGCGCAGATGGTGCTTTTCGTGAACCTTTCCCGACGGCTCGTTCGCAGGTACCGGTTCAGCTTGTCGGGGCCGTGCCGGCTGAGCAACGCCTTGCCGATGCCAGAGGCATGCATCGGTGACAGCGTGCCGGGTGGGAAAAACGCCCTGATGGATTCCTGCGTCTCGACTTGTGATATGAACATGACCTCGTTGCCCCGTTCGATTCCCAGGTTCGACGTTTCGCCGCTCGCCGCCATCAGGTCGCGCATCACCGGCCGGCTGCGTTCGATCACACTGCTGCGTTGCAAAAAGGCCGACCCGAGCCGGAACGCCATCGGGCCGATATGCCAGGCCTGGGCCGCATCGATCTCGACGAATTCCCGCGCCTGAAGCGTTGACAGAACCCGGTACATCGTCGCCGGAGATTGCCCCATCTGTTCCGATATCCCGGTCAGCGTCAGCCCGTTTGAATCTGCCAGCGTTTCCAGGACTTCCAAGGCCCGGTCCAGTGACTGAATCGTCGATTGGGCGGGGTTGCTGTCAAAGGCCTTTGGGCGACCCTTGCGTCGGGATTTCGGTTCCATCGCGCTCTTGCCTTTGCCGGTTCATGGCCCTTTCAGGGTATCTTCGAAAATATTTTTTATCCACTGAAAAACGCAAGATACTCATATTTAACAGAAAAACACGATTTTTCGAAGTGCAAAAAATAATTTCAAAAAAATTTTGTATCGAAACGCGTTGCGATAGAGTCGATTTGACCGCCAAAGGAGGGCACATTCATGAGCTTTCAGAATCCCGTTTTCATTCCCGGCCCGACAAACATGCCCGAAGTGCTGCGCAAGGCCTGTGACATGCCGACCATTGATCATCGCTCGCCGGTATTCGGGGATATCCTGAACCCATGCCTTGACGGTATTCGCAAGGTTCTGAAAACGGACAATGCCAAAGTGTTTCTTTTCCCGTCGACCGGGACCGGCGGCTGGGAGACCGCCCTGACGAACACACTTTCCGCCGGCGACGGTGTTCTGGCCGCCCGCAACGGTATGTTCAGCCACCGCTGGATTGACATGTGCCAGCGTCACGGTCTTGACGTCACGATCATCGAAACCGCCTGGGGTGAGGGTCTGCCCGCTGATCGTTACGAAGAGATCCTGACCGCCGATACCGGGCATCGGATCAAGGCTGTTCTTGCGACCCACAACGAAACTGCAACCGGCGTCAAATCCGACATCGCCGCCCTGCGCCGCGCACTGGACGCGGCGGCACACCCGGCGATGCTGTTCGTCGACGGGGTCAGTTCGATCGCCTCGATGGATTTCCGGTTCGACGAATGGGGCGTCGATGTCGCTGTCACCGGCAGCCAGAAAGGTTTCATGCTGCCTGCGGGTCTGGCCATTGTCGGGTTCAGCACGCGCGCCATGGCTGCGCTTGAAACCGCGACACTGCCACGGACCTTCTTTGACGTGCGCGATATGGCAAAGGGGTATGATGCCAATGCCTTTCCCTACACGCCGCCGGTCGGGTTGATGAATGGTTTGAAAATGTCGCTGGACATGCTTCTGGACGAGGGGATGGAGAATGTATTCGCCCGCCATCACCGCATCGCCGAGGGCGTGCGCCTTGCCGTGCGCGCCTGGGGGCTGGACCTCTGCGCAGCGACGCCCGATGTCTACTCGGACTCGGTTTCGGCCATTCGCACGCCCGATGGGTTCAACGCGACCGATATCGTGACACGTGCCGCCGGCGAATACGGAATGGCATTTGGCGTCGGTCTGGGCGACGTCGCCGGCAAGGTGTTTCGCATCGGCCACCTCGGCATGTTGACGGACGCGATGATGCTGTCCGGGCTGGCCACGGCCGAAATGGTCATGGCGGATCTCGGCCTGGATATCACGTTGGGCTCGGGCGTCGCCGCGGCCCAGGAATATTACCGCCACGGCCCCGGCAAGGCGCATAAGGCCGCGGCGTGATGAAGGATAACACCGACATGTACATACCAACCCTTGACGACATGCTGACGGCGCATGAACGGATCAGGCCGTATATTCATCGCACGCCGGTCCTGACGTCGAGCTTTCTGAACGAACTCACCGGCGCCGAACTGTTCTTCAAATGCGAGAACTTTCAGAAGGCCGCCGCGTTCAAGGTGCGCGGCGCATCCAATGCCGTGTTCGGTCTTTCCGATGAACAGGCCGAACGCGGCGTCGCCACGCATTCCAGCGGCAACCACGCGCTGTCACTGTCATATGCGGCTGGACGGCGGGGCATTCCGTGCCATGTTGTAATGCCGCATACCGCGCCCCAGGCCAAGAAGGACGCGGTGATCGGCTACGGCGGCAAGATCACTGAATGCGAGCCTTCGACCAGCAGCCGCGAAGCGGTATTCGCCGAGGTGCAGGAGCAGACGGGCGCGGATTTCGTGCATCCCTACAATGACCCGCGCGTCATCGCGGGGCAGGGGACCTGTTCGCGCGAATTGCTGGAACAGGTTGACGGTCTGTCCGCCGTCATTGCGCCAATCGGCGGTGGCGGTATGATCTCCGGGACCTGTCTGACCCTGTCCAATCTTGCGCCGGGCGTGGAAGTCTATGCGGCGGAACCGGAGCAGGCGGACGATGCCGCGCGCAGCTTCCGCGCCGGGCACATCATTGCCGACGATGCCCCGGTAACGGTGGCGGACGGGCTCAAGGTGCCGCTGAAAGAACTGACTTGGCATTTTGTCTCAAACCACGTGACCGACATCCTGACCGCGGACGAGCAGGAGATCATAGACGCAATGCGCCTGATATGGGCGCGGATGAAAATCGTGATGGAACCTTCTTCGGCGGTTCCACTGGCGACCATCCTCAAGAACCCCGGCATTTTTGCCGGGAGGCGGGTGGGGGTCATCGTGACGGGTGGCAATGTCGATCTGAACAAGCTGCCGTGGATGAACGGTTGAACTGGGAGAACCTGAAATGAACGCACCTACGAATTTCGACGATCTGGAGGTCGGCTTTGATGTTCCCGCCCTGCCCGGGATGGACCAGGCAGATATCCAGACGCCCTGCCTGATCCTTGATCTGGACGCGCTGGAGCGCAACATCAAGAAGATGGGCGACTATGCCCGCGCGCACGGTATGCGCCACCGGGTGCATGGCAAGATGCACAAATCCGTGGACGTGGCGCGGCTCCAGGAAGAAATCGGTGGCGCCTGCGGGGTCTGCTGCCAGAAAGTGTCCGAGGCCGAGGTTTTTGCCCGTGGCGGGATCAAGGACGTGATGGTGTCCAACCAGGTCACCGACCTTGCCAAGATCGACCGCCTCGCGCGGATGCCCAAACTGGGCGCGCGGGTACTGGTCTGCGTGGACGATCCGGACAACGTGGCGGATCTGTCCGCAGCGGCGGTGCGGCATGGAACGCAGATCGAGGCGCTTGTCGAAATCGACTGCGGCGCGGGTCGCTGTGGCGTGACCAGCACCCAGGACGTTGTCAATATCGCAAGGCTGATCGACGCGGCCCCCGGTTTGAAATTCGCGGGTATCCAGGCCTATCAGGGGGCGATGCAGCATCTGGACAGCTACGCGGACCGCAAGGCCACGCTGGACGTGGCAATCGCGCAGGTGGCGGATGCGGTGCAGGGCCTGGTCGATGCGATTTTGAGCAAGCCCAAGTCGG
>CAYGNE010000186.1:0-5227 GCA_964351155.1 uncultured Rhodobacterales bacterium
AGGTGCTGGAAGACACCCGGCAGGAGGCTATCGTCCTGTTCGTGTCCGATCACGGCGACATGCTGGGCGAGCGCGGCCTGTGGTTCAAGATGAACTTCCTGGAGGGCTCGGCGCGCGTGCCGCTGATGATCGCCGCGCCGGGACTTGCCCCGGGCCGGGTGGATGCGCCGGTCTCGACGCTGGACGTGACGCCGACGCTGGGAGAGCTGGCGGGGGTCGCGATGCAGGAGATCGCCCCGTGGACCGACGGCGAAAGCCTGTTGGGGGTGGCCGCAGGCGGTGAGAGCAGCAGCCCGGTGGCGATGGAATATGCCGCCGAAGCATCCGAGGCGCCGCTGGTGTCGTTGCGCCATGGCCGCTGGAAGTACAACCGCTGCGCGCTGGACCCGGACCAGTTGTTCGACCTTGAAAGCGATCCGCATGAGCTGACCAACCTGGCCGGGGACCCGGCCCATGGCGACACGCTGCAGCGCCTGCGCGCCGCGTCGCTTGAACGCTGGGATCTCGACCGGTTCGACGCGGAGGTTCGGGCCAGCCAGGCCCGCCGCTGGGTGGTGTACGAGGCGCTTCGGCAGGGCGGCTACTATCCGTGGGATTACCAGCCGCTGCAAAAGGCGTCCGAACGCTATATGCGCAACCACATGGATCTGAACGTGCTGGAAGAAAACCAGCGCTTTCCGCGCGGCGAGTGAATCGATGACCGACCCGGTGGAAGGAGCTGCCCGATGCTGACCGTTTATGGCAGAGCGACCTCGTCCAACGTGCAGCTTGTCATGTGGGCGGTTGCCGAGCTGGGCCTGGATGTCGAACGGCTGGATTTCGGCCATGTGCATGGCGGGCTGGATACGCCGGAATTTGCCGCGATGAACCCGCATCGCCATGTGCCGGTGCTGCGTGACGGCGACCTCGTTGTCTGGGAGAGCTGCGCGATACTGCGCTACCTGGCGGCGCAATACGGCGATGGCGGCACCTTCTGGCCGCGTGATCCGAGGGCCCGCGCCGGGGTCGACATGTGGGCCGAATGGGGCAAGAACGAACTGTCGCAGGCCTTTACCGTGCCGATCTTCTGGTCCCGGGTGCGCACTGCGGCATCCAGCCGTGACCAGGCTGGGCTGGATGCCGCGATCGGCCATTTCAACGGTTTGCTGGCGGTCCTGGCGGCGCAGATGCAGGGCCGCAGCTTTGTATGCGGTGACGATCTGACGGTCGCGGACATCCCCATCGGGCATTTGCTTTTTCGTTGGTTTTCAATGGACATAAGACGCGATCCTAATCCGATTGTTGAAGCGTATTATCACCGTCTCACCGCGCGGGCCGCGTATCGCGCGCATGTGATGGTCGACTACGCCGTCCTGCAGCATCCGGAGGCCTGAAGTGGAAGCGGATTTCGTTATTGTCGGGGCCGGAAGCGCGGGATGCGCGATGGCGTACCGGTTGTCGGAGGCCGGGGCCTCGGTCATCGTGATCGAGCATGGCGGCACGGATGCCGGCCCGTTCATCCAGATGCCCGGCGCGCTCAGCTATCCGATGAACATGCCGATTTACGACTGGGGTTATCAGACCGAGCCGGAACCGCATCTGAACAACCGCCGGCTGGCCTGTCCGCGCGGCAAGGTCATTGGCGGATCGTCCAGCATCAACGGCATGGTCTATGTGCGCGGGCATGCCCGGGATTTCGACCACTGGGCCGAGGCGGGGGCCAATGGATGGGCCTATGCCGACGTCCTGCCCTATTTCCGGCGCATGGAAAGCTGGCATGACGGTGGTCATGGCGGCGACCAGGCGTGGCGCGGAACCGATGGTCCGCTGCATGTCACCCGGGGCCCGCGCAAGAACCCGCTGTTCACGGCCTTTGTCGAGGCCGGGCAGCAGGCGGGCTATCAGGTGACCGACGATTACAACGGCGAGAAACAGGAGGGGTTCGGCCCGTTCGAGCAAACGGTCTGGAAGGGGCGCCGCTGGTCCGCGGCCAATGCCTATTTGCGCCCCGCGCTCCGGAACGCGAATTGCGAGCTTGTGCGCGCCCTGGCGCGAAAGGTGGTGATATCCGAGGGCCGCGCCACCGGGGTCGAGGTCGACCGCGGTGGCCGGACCGAAGTGATCCGCGCCCGTCGTGAGGTGGTTCTGGCGGCCTCTTCGATCAACACGCCAAAGTTGCTGATGCTGTCGGGCATCGGACCGGCGACGCATCTGGCCGAACACGGCATAGATGTCGTGGCCAACCGCCCCGGCGTGGGCCGGAACCTGCAGGACCATCTGGAGGTCTATTTCCAGATGGCGAGCAAGCAGCCGATCACGCTTTACCGGTACTGGAACCTGTTCTGGAAAGGTGTGATCGGTGCGCAGTGGCTGTTCACCAAGACCGGGCTGGGGGCGTCCAACAATTTCGAAAGCTGTGCCTTCATCCGGTCGCGACCCGGGGTCGAGTATCCGGATATCCAGTACCATTTTCTGCCGATCGCGGTGCGTTACGACGGCAAGGCCGCGGCCGAAGGGCATGGGTTCCAGGCCCATACAGGGCCCATGCGCTCGCCGTCGCGCGGCGAGGTCACGCTGAAGAGTGCCGATCCGAAAGAGGCACCGCGGATATTCTTCAACTACATGTCGACCGAACAGGACTGGACGGATTTCCGCACCTGCCTGCGCCTGACCCGCGAGATTTTCGCGCAGGCGGCGTTCGAGCCGTATGTCAAACACGAAATCCTGCCCGGTGCGGGGCTTGTGAGCGATGCGGATCTGGACGGGTTTATCGCCGAACATGCGGAAAGCGCCTATCATCCCTGCGGAACATGCCGGATGGGCCGGGCGGATGATCCCGATGCGGTTGTCGATCCGGAGGGGCGCGTCATCGGCGTCGATGGTCTTCGCGTGGGCGACAGCAGCGTGTTCCCGCGGATCACCAATGGCAACCTGAACGCGCCGTCGATCATGGTGGGTGAAAAGATTTCCGACCACCTGCTGGGCCGCGCGCCGCTGGCACGGGCCAATGACGAACCGTGGCTGCATCCGGACTGGAAAACCGCGCAGCGATAGCGGGCGGGCGCCGTTAACGATTCTTAACGAAATGTGTTGCTCACCCCGACGGGTCTCTTCATCTTGTCGGTATGTTCAGATTTTGTATCGCCGCCGTTCTGGCCCTTTTGCCGGTTGTCGTCCTTGCCGGGCCACAGGGCCGGGTGCATGTGATCGATGCGGACACCTGGGATGTCGCCGGGCAGCGCGTGCGGCTCTATGGAATCGACGCCCCGGAACGGGACCAGACCTGCCAGCGGACCTCGGGCGAGATCTGGGAATGCGGAGCCTGGGCGACGACGCAGGTCCGGGCACGGTACGAGGGCAAGTCGGCGGAATGTACGGCGCTGGACACCGACCGGTACGGCCGCATTGTCGCGCGCTGCCAGGTCGGGGGGCAGGACGTGGGCCGCGAACTGGTGCGTGCGGGCCTGGCATTTGCCTATCGGCGCTATGCGATGGATTACGATCTGGACGAGAAGACCGCGGCGATCAACGATACCGGGCTGCATGCCAGCCGGGTGCAGGATCCGGCGGCGTTTCGCGCGGCGGGCAAGGCCGCGCCGCAGCCGTCCCGACAGGATTGCCCGATCAAGGGGAACATCTCGTCAAAGGGCAAGCGCATCTATCACCTGCCGGGGCAGGAACATTATGCACGCACCCGGATCAGCACCGCAAAGGGCGAACGCTGGTTCTGTAGCGAAGCAGAGGCGCGCCAGGCCGGCTGGCGCCGCGCGCGGCGCTAGTTCACCACCCATGGCGGGAAATATTTCCGCGCAATTGCAGTGGTTTGATCCGCATCAAGGTGCCGGGTTGCCGGTGCCGCCTAACCTGTGGATCGAACATGAAAGCGAGGAGCGAACAGATGTCACACACACCGCATGAACTGCACGAAGAGTTTCCGGACAAGGTCGAGAAAATGCAGGAACTGAAACAGTCCAACGCGCATTTTTCCAAGCTTGCGGATGAGTATCACGAACTCAATCGCGCGGTGCATCGCGCGGAAACCAATGTCGAGCCGATGGAGGAGCTGGCCGAGGTCGAACTGCGCAAGAAACGCGCGTTTCTCAAGGATCAGATCTGGGGCATGCTCTCCGACTGAGCGCCACAGGCCGGACTCTGTTCCGGCACGTGGTGGATGCGTGCCGGAATTCAACTGACCTGGTAAGGCAGGACACCCCGTTCATTTTCGTTGATCGTCAGTTGCCGTTCGAGCGGCGGCACCGATCTCTGGTGGCAGGTCTTGCGCTCGCAGATCCGGCAGGAAATGCCGATCGGTTCAAACGTGCCGTCCCGCGACACGTCCATTCCGTCGGCATAGACCAGGGCGTCGGCATGCCGCACCTCGCAGCCCAGGGCAATCGCGTAGCGGCGAACCGGCGCGCCGAACGAGCCGCCGGGTTTTGACACGTCGCGCGCCAGCAGAATGTACCTGACGCCATCCGGCGTTTCCGCAAGCTGCCGCAGGAACCGGCCCGGCGTTTCGAACGCCCGATGCACGTTCCACAGCGGGCAGGCCCCGCCGAACCGGGCGAATTGCAGCCGCGTCGCGCTGTGGCGCTTGGTGATGGTTCCGGCCTGGTCCACGCGCACGAAAAAGAACGGCACGCCCTTGGCGCCCGGGCGCTGCATCGTGGACAACCGGTGCGCCACCTGTTCGATGGACGCGCCGAACTGGAGGCTGAGCCGTTCGAGATCGTGGCGGCAGTCCTGCGCGGCGGCCAGGAAGGTCGCATAGGGCATCAGCGCCGCCCCGGCAAAGTAATTGGCCAGCCCGATCTTGGCGATGTCGCGGGCGGTTTTCGTGTGGAAGCGCGCGAAATCCAGCGTTGCCTCCAGCAGTTTGTCCTGTGTCAGCAGGGCCAGTTGCAGCAGGATCTGGAAGACCTGCGTCTGGGGCGTCGCGCGCGATGACAGGCGCAGGATTCGCTGCTCGGCATCGAACTGGCGCAGGTCATCCATGTCGACAAAGCTGACCACGACCCCGAGCTGGGTGAGTTTCGCCAGTGCCGACGCGCGGATTTCCTGGGCGGTGCTCAGACGGCCGGAAAAGGTCTCTGCCGCGTGATCGACGGCGTCGATATAGTTGTCGCAGTAGTGAAAGAAGTCGCGCACCTCGTCCCAGGGGCTTGCCTGGGTGCGGGCGTCTTCGCGCCCGAGCGCCTCGTCAAGCGAGGCGAGCCGTTCGTGGGTCTGGCGATAGCTGCGATGCAGG
>CAYGNE010000186.1:5237-7063 GCA_964351155.1 uncultured Rhodobacterales bacterium
ATGCAGGTTGATGAAGCCCCGGGCCAGCGCCGGCGCGTTGGATGCGGTCAGGCGCAGGTCGGCCATGGGCGGCATGTTGTCGGCAAAAACCGGATCGCTCAGCGCCTCGCGCATGTCGCTGACCAGGCGTTCGCTGTCCCCGGTCGAGAGCTCGGTCACGTCCAGCCCGAACTCCTGCGCCAGTGCCAGGACAACGGTTGTGCTGACCGGGCGGTTGTTGTTCTCCATCTGGTTGAGATAGGGCAGGGACACGCCGAGCTTTGCGGCAAAGTCCTTTTGTGTCAGGGCGAGGCGGTTGCGCATCTCGCGCAGCTTGGCGCCGGCATAGAGTTTCTGGGTGGCCATCGGGTGTCTTTGCAAAGGTTTCGTTGCGGGATGCTAACTTTGCAAATCCGCACCGGCAAGACGCTAGATTTGCAACCGGCGTTCCCGCAGGATGACGAGCAGAATGGCGAGCACGCTGCCCAGCGTTGTCAGCAACATGATCACAAGCAGCGGCAAGGCGCCCGTATCCGGGTCCAGCATGGCGCCGGCAAGCGCGCTCAGCGCCGCGCCGCCGCTGAGCATCAAGGACCCGCCCAGGCCCGAAGCGGTCCCGGCAAGATGCGGCCGCACGGACAGCATGCCGGCGGTCGCATTGGGCACCGTCAAACCGTTGCCCAGGCCGACAAAGGTCATCAGCCCGAAGAATGTCAGGTGGGAATCAAGCCCCATCAGGTCGATCGCCAGGGAAAGGGTGATGCCGAGGGATACCGTGATGCAGCCCCAGAGTATCATGCGGTTGATGCCGGTCCGCCCGGCCAGCCGCGCGGTCAGGTAGTTGCCCGCGAAATACCCGATCGCCGGTGCGCCGAAGTAGAAACCAAGCGCGCCCGAGTCCAGCCCGTAAAGCTCGGTCCCGACAAACGGCGCGCCGCCGAGATAGGCAAAGAATGCGCCCGAGGACAATGCGGCCGCCATCGAATACCCCCAGAAGCGCGGGCTGCGCAGCAACTCGGGATACTCGCCGAACTGCCGGGCGAGGCTCAGCCCGCTCTTTTGCCCGGTTTCGCCAAGGTCGGCCCAGACCAGGGCGAGGATCAGAACGCCCAGCAGGAACAGCAACCAGAAATTGGCCTTCCAGCCCAGGAACTCGTCAAGCAATCCGCCAAAGATCGGACCGATCATCGGGACCACGGCCATGCCCATCGTGACATAGCCGATCATGCTGGCGGCCTTGTCCTGCGGGTACATGTCGCGCACCGCCGCGCGGCTCAGCACCATGCAGACCGCGATGGCGGCCTGGCACATGCGGAACACCAGAAAGAGTTCGGCGGACGGGGCGAAAAGGCAGCCGAGAGTGGCCAACAGGTAGAGCCATATTCCCCAGAGCGTAACCGGACGGCGGCCCCATTTGTCCGACATCGGGCCGATGAACAGCTGCAACAAGGCGCTTGCCCCGAGATACAGCGCCACGGACAGCTGCATCAGCCGGTAATCGGTCTGAAAATACGCCGTCATGTTGGGCAGGCTGGGCAGAAACAGGTTCATCACAACCGCCGTCATCCCGGACATCAGGATGAGCGTTGCGGTATGTGGGGGGTGTTTCCGGCTCAGGAAACGGTTGTTTGGCGCATTCGACATGATACTGGCCGGTTATGCGCCCATCCGGGCGTTATGGTCCAGAGGTTGAGGTGTTAATTAGCTATTTTGCAATTATTCAGAAATGAATTTCCATAAATTTGCAAATATGCGGAATTTTACTTTGGCCCGGGGGCCGATTTCTGTACTGTCCGGCCAAATCCAAAAGGGGACACGTGCCATGAAAGATATCCTTTCCGAACTGG
>CAYGNE010000187.1:0-7023 GCA_964351155.1 uncultured Rhodobacterales bacterium
CGGCAAGGCCAAGGTCCTGCGTAGCTGGGGCGGGATCATGGATATGACGCCGGATGGCAGTCCGATCATCGACAAGACCGGCGTTGACGGGCTCTACCTGGATTGCGGGTGGTGTTACGGCGGATTCAAGGCGGTGCCGGCCTCGGGCCATTGTTTTGCGCATCTGATCGCAACCGATCGCCCGCACGGCGCAGCCACCCGTTTCCGGCTGGACAGGTTCCGTACCGGGCAAGGGTTAATGTACGGAGAGGGCACCGGCGCCCAGCACAACCTGCATTAGATGCGGGGCAGGGGCATGAGGTCGCCGGCAAACAGCGGGTAGGAATGATGAGACCGGGATTGAAGCAATGAGAATCACGTGCCCCGTCTGCGGCGATCGGGACCGGCGCGAGTTCTATTATCAGGGCGATGCAATTGCGCTCGCACGACCGGAGCCCGATGCAACGATGGACGCCTGGGACGACTACCTGCATCTGCGCGACAACCCCGCAGGCGCGACCCGTGATCTCTGGTACCACGAGGCGGGTTGTTCGGCCTGGATCGTCGTTACGCGCGACACGACCACCCACGAGGTGCTGAAGTGCGAACTCGCAACGGATGCCAGATCCGGGGGCAAGTCATGAGGGTCGATGGTTGGGGGCTGATCGACCGCAGCAAGCCGGTACGGTTCACGTTTGACGGGCAGGCGTTTGACGGGTTCAGGGGGGATACGCTGGCTTCGGCGCTGTTGAGCAACGATGTGCGGCTGGTCGGACGGTCGTTCAAGTATCACCGGCCAAGGGGCATTCTGACGGCGGGAAGCGAAGAACCCAATGCGCTGGTGACCGTAGGCACGGGTGCGGGTGCGGAACCCAACATTCGCGCGACGGTACAGGAAATCTTTCCGGGACTGGAAGCCAGAAGTCAGAATCGCTGGCCGTCGCTGGCATCAGATGTTCTTGCCGTAAACGACCTGCTGGCCCCGTTTCTTGGCGCCGGCTTCTATTACAAGACATTCATGTGGCCGCGCGGGTTCTGGGAGAAGCTCTATGAACCGGTAATCCGGCGCGCCGCAGGTCTTGGCGCGCTGAGTGCAGAGCACAACCCGGACCGTTACGAAAAGGCTTATGCGTTTTGCGATCTCCTGGTGATCGGGGCTGGTCCGGCCGGATTGATGGCGGCGCTTGTTGCGGCGCGGGCCGGCGCGGATGTCATTCTCGCGGATGAAGACAGCCGCATGGGCGGGCGCCTGCTGGCGGAACGTCTGGAAATCGATGGAATGCCCGGGCATGCCTGGGCTGATGAAGTGCTGGCCGAGTTGGCGGCAATGGAGAATGTGCGCCTGATGCCTCGCACCACCGTGACCGGGGCCTATGATCAGGGCACGTTTGGGGCGTTGGAGCGGGTCGGGCACCATGTGGCGGCCCGCCGCGCCGGGCTGCCGCTGGAAACCTTTTGGCGGATTGTCGCGAAACGGTCGATCCTGGCTGCCGGGTCGTTGGAACGCCCGGTGGCCTTTCGCAACAATGACCGGCCCGGTATCATGACGGCGGGTGCGGTTCGGGCATACCTGAACCGGTGGGGTGTTTGTCCCGGTCGTGTCGTGACGGTGTTCGGCAACAATGACGACGCGCACCGCACCGCGCGCGACCTGACCGAGGCCGGCGTTCACGTTGCCGCCGTGATCGACAGTCGCCACGATGCGCCGGATTCAAAGGCGTTCCCGGTCTACAAGGGCGCGATGATTTGCGACAGTACCGGGCGGCGGGAACTTGAAAGCATTACCATCCGCAGTGTCAGCGGTGAGGACCGGCTGGCCACCGATTGTCTGGCAATGTCGGGTGGGTGGAACCCGACCTTGCACCTGACCTGTCACATGAATGCGCGTCCGGTATGGCGCGAGGATATTCTGGCCTTTGTTCCATCCGAAGGAGCGGTGCCCGGGATGATCGCCGCCGGCGCATGCAACGGGGCGTTTTCGACCGCTGCCTGTTTGCTGGAAGGCGCCGAGGCGGCGGACGCGAGCCTCAGGGCGCTGGGCAGAACCGCAGCGCAACATGATTTGCCGGATGCCGAAGACGACGCCGGATCGATCGCGCCGCTCTGGGCGGTGCCGGGCAAGGGGCGGGCCTGGCTGGATTTCCAGAATGACGTGACGGTGAAAGACGTCAAACAGGCCGCGACCGAGAACTTTCGCTCGGTCGAACACATGAAACGTTACACGACGCAAGGGATGGCCACCGATCAGGGCAAGAATTCAAATGTTGCTGCGTTGGCCATTCTGGCGGATGTGACAGGCCGGGCAATCCCCGAAACCGGGACAACGACCTTTCGACCGCCTTACAGCCCGGTATCTATCGCTGCGATGGGCGCGGGCGGGCAGGGTTCGGGGTTTGCACCACAGCGATTCACCACCAGCCACAACGCGAGCTTGGAACGGAATGCGCCGATGATCGAGGCCGGGTTGTGGTACCGGCCCAGCTATTTCCCGGGACCCGATGAAACCACGTGGCGACAGTCCTGTGATCGCGAGGTCAACATGGTGCGCAATGCCGTGGGAGTTTGCGATGTGTCCACGTTGGGCAAGATCGACATTCAGGGACCGGATGCCGGGGCGTTCCTGGATTTTGTCTATACCAACACGTTCAGCACGCTGAAGGTCGGGCGGGTGCGATACGGTCTGATGTTGCGTGAAGACGGACATGTCATGGATGACGGAACCGCGGCGCGAATGGGCGAGACCCATTTTGTCATGACCACAACGACTGCGGCCGCCGGCCAGGTCATGAAGCACCTCGAATTCGTGCATCAATGTCTGCGACCTGACCTGGATGTGGCGATGATCTCGGTCACGGAGCAGTGGGCGCAGTTCGCGGTCGCCGGGCCAAGATCCCGGGACGTGCTGAACGGAATCCTGGACACCCCCCTGACCGATGCGGAATGGCCCTTCATGGCCTGTGGCGAAGTGCGGATAAAGGGCGTTGCCGGCCGGTTGTTCCGCATCTCGTTTTCCGGGGAGCATGCCTATGAAATCGCGGTTCCGGCCCGATATGGCGACAGCCTGTTCCGACTGCTGGTCACCCGCGCCGAAGCCCTGGGTGGCGGGCCGTACGGGATGGAGGCGCTGAACGTGCTCCGGATTGAAAAAGGGTTCATCACCCATGCGGAAATCCACGGTCGCACCACGCCTTACGACATCGGCATGGAGCGAATGGTGTCGGACAAGAAAGACTGCATCGGCAAGACGATGAGTGAACGGGATGGTTTGAGTGGCCCCGAGCGCGAGCAACTGGTCGGGTTGAAGCCTGTCGGCGCTGTCAAGTCGATGGAGGCGGGCGCGCATCTGTTCGATACCGACGACGATCCCGTACGGGTCAATGACCGGGGCTATGTCACCTCGGTTGCCTTTTCGCCGACCCTGCAAAGTACCCTTGCTCTCGGCTTTCTTCGGAACGGTCGTGCCCGGCATGGCCAGCATGTACGGATGGTTGATCACCTGCGTGAACTGGACACGATCTGCGAAGTGGTCGATCCGGTCTTCCTTGATCCAAATGGAGAACGGGTACGTGGCTGAACTGATTGCAAGAACACCCTGCCAGGGATTGCTGCCGCTGGAGATCGGCGAGATGATTCTGCGCGAAACCGATGCCGGATTCCTGACCTCGGTGGCACCGTACATCGGCCAGCATGAGGGCGCGGCCGAGGTTCTCAAGTCGGCGCATGGCCTGGCCTGGCCCAAGCCGAACCGTGCAACAGGCAAGGACGGCGGTCGCGCGATCTGGTTCTCGCGGGGACAGATCCTGTTGATGGGGCCAAAACCGGACAAGGCGCTGGGCAAAACCAGCGCGCTCACCGATCAGAGCGATGCCTGGGCAGTGACACGGCTTGACGGTGTGCGGTCGGTGGATGTTCTGGCGCGGCTGGTGCCGGTTGATCTGCGCGCGACGCAGTTCAAACGCGGACATACGCTGCGCAGCCAGTTGATGCACATGCCGGTCTCGATCACCCGCGTTGGCGAGGCGGGTTTTCAGATCATGGTTTTCCGCTCGATGGCGGCGACGCTGGTTCACGAAATGAAATCGGCCATGGAAGCCGTGACCGCCCGGGGATAGTGTGCCGCAAACAGTTCTGATTCCGGAGAGTACCGATGAAAGCCCTGACAATCCTGCCACTGACCCTGATTTTGACGGCGACCGGGGTCTCTGCCCAGAGCAAGAAAGAACAGGATTGCGGATATCAGGCGGACGTTGCCGGGGCCGTGCAAAAGGCCCGTCTGGACGGCGTGTCGGAAAAGAAGGTTCGCGCCGCCATCGAGGCAAGCAACCCGGCATGGCCGGATCGTTACAGCAACGCCATTCCCGTCTTTGCCGCACAGATCTACCAGATCAAGAAACGTGATCTGAAAAAGATCGATCTGCGTGCGGAGTGGATGGATACTTGCATGAAGAACTGATGGCGGTCGCCATTGCACCAGACGATGTGGTATGATCCGGCATGAGCCTGCCCCCCGGATTCCTTGACGAATTGCGATCCCGTTCGAGCCTGTCGCAGGTGGTCGGGCGCAAGGTGATCTGGGATGCGCGAAAATCCAATCAAGGCAAGGGCGACATGTGGGCGCCGTGCCCGTTTCACCAGGAAAAAACCGCGTCATTCCATGTCGATGACCGCAAGGGATTCTATTACTGCTTTGGTTGTCACGCCAAGGGGGATGCGATTTCGTTTGTTCAGGAGACAGAAAACGTCAGCTTCATGGAAGCGGTTGAAATCCTGGCGCGTGAAACCGGAATGACCATGCCTGCGCGCGATCCCCGCGCGCAGGAAAAAAGTGATCGCCGCACCCAACTCACCGATGTGATGGAACAGGCGGCGCAGTTTTTCCGTCTCCAGTTGAATACAGGGGCAGCGGCACAGGCAAGATCCTATCTGGACCGCAGGGGATTGAGCGAAAAGCAGAGGGACCGCTGGGAAATCGGCTATGCGCCGGATGGCTGGCAGGTGCTGTGGGATCATCTGCGCAGCAAATCGGTTTCCGAAGATCTGATCCTTGGCGCCGGCCTGGCAAAACCATCGACGAAGGGCGGAAAGCCGTATGACACGTTCCGGGACCGAATCATGTTTCCGATCCGGGATGCGCGCGGACGGTGCATCGCCTTTGGCGGTCGTGCAATGGACCCGAACGACAATGCCAAGTACCTGAATTCGCCGGAAACGGACCTGTTTGACAAGGGGCGCAGCCTCTACAACCACGGACCCGCCCGCACGGCGGCCGGAAATGGACAACCGTTGATTGTCGCCGAAGGGTACATGGATGTCATCGCGCTGGCCAAGGGCGGGTTCGAGGCATCTGTCGCCCCGCTTGGGACCGCGATCACCGAAAGTCAGTTGCAGATGCTGTGGCGTATCGCGCCTGAACCGATCATTGCGCTGGACGGGGATACGGCAGGACTACGGGCCGCCATGCGGTTGATCGATCTGGCGCTGCCTCTGCTCGAGGCGGGGCAGTCCCTGCGGTTTGTCGTCATGCCGGAAAAGATGGATCCGGATGATCTGATCCGCGACCAGGGACCGGCCGCAATGCAGAAGCTTCTGGATCAGGCGATCCCGATGGTTCAACTGCTCTGGCAGCGCGAGACCGAAGGGCGGGTGTTTGATAGCCCCGAGCGCAAGGCCGCGCTGGACAAGGCCTTGCGGGACAAGATCAAGCTGATTCGGGATCCGTCGATCCGAAACCACTATGGGCAGGAAATAAAGAACCTGCGCTGGGACCTGTTCAGTCCTCGCAAGAAGAACACCCGGGGCGATTGGAAGCCTGGACGCAAGGCGGCGGCGGTTCCTTTGGCAGGCACCAAGACGTCGATCGTCGCGATGGCGGATGACAACGCACAGGACCACCTGCGGGTTGCGGTGATTCTCGCCGCGCTGATCGCAACTCCGGACGTCATCCGTGAATTTGAATCCGAAGTGGAACGCATGCCGTGTTCCGACCCGACCCATGCCCGGTTGCGCGACGCCATCTTGCGTCAAGCCGGCCGGGACGGGCCGGTGGCCGAGAATATTCTGAAAGAATTGGGGGGCAGCGCCCTTGAAAACCTGCATGCCCTGCGCCATGTGGCGATAAGCCCCTGCGTGCGAAACCCAGGCGATGTTGAACTGGCTCGCATGACGCTGAGCGAAGAACTCGCAAAACTCACGGCACGGCGCGGGCTTGATGCAGAGATTGCCGAGGCGGTCGAGGATCTGACGGGAGTTGCGGATGAGGCGCTGACCTGGCGGCTTTCGCAGGCGGCAGAGGCACGAAACCGGGCGGTCCGAAGCGAACACGAAGACAAGGCAGAATATGACACCGGCGACAATGGCGCGCGAATCAACAGGGATGAACGCGAGCGCTTTCAGGCCCTTCTTGACAAGATTGGGCATGCCAAACCGCAACGGTGACATGTTTTGGTAAAGAATAGCTAAAGAAATCAGGGTAAACGGGGTGACGAATCACCAGATCGCGCTAATGATTCGCTTGACCCGAATCACCCACGCCCTTGCAGGAGCACCGAATGGCCGCCAAAGATAACGACGACCGCAAGCAGGACGATCAGGACGCCGAAATTTCGCTGGATATGAGTCAGGCCGCCGTCAAGAAGATGATCGGCGAAGCCCGCGAAAAAGGGTACATCACCTATGATCAGCTTAACCAGGTCCTGCCACCCGATCAGGTGAGTTCGGAACAGATCGAAGACGTGATGTCGATGCTCAGTGAAATGGGGATCAACATCATCGAGGACGAAGAGGCCGAAGAGGAAGAGCAGAAAGGCTCGACCGAGATCGCCACCACCGACAGCGCCCGCGAAGTAACGATTTCGACGGGCACGACGGAAAAGCTCGACCGGACCGACGATCCCGTACGCATGTATCTGCGCGAAATGGGCAGTGTCGAACTGCTCAGCCGCGAAGGCGAAATTGCCATCGCAAAGCGGATAGAAGCCGGGCGGAACACAATGATTGCCGGGCTGTGCGAAAGCCCGCTGACGTTCCAGGCGATCACCATCTGGC
>CAYGNE010000188.1:0-4786 GCA_964351155.1 uncultured Rhodobacterales bacterium
CGCCCTATGCCTATCTGGCCGGGGACCGGCTGGAACAGATCGCTGAAAAACACGGCGCAACCATCACGTACAAACCGCTGGACATAATCGCGTTATTCGGGCGCACCGGCGGAACGCCCCCCGGGCAGCGGCATGTTTCCCGGCAGGAATACCGGGCCGCGGATCTGGTGCGCCGGGCCGCCAGCCTGGACATGCCGTTCAACCTCAAACCGGCCCACTGGCCCACCAACATGGCGCCGTCTTGCTATGCGAGCATCGCTGCACAGGCGGCGAGGGGCGGCAGGGCGCGGAAACCTATGCCGCCAACCTCGAAGAGGCGGTGGAACGCGGCGTGTTCGGTGCGCCGTTTTACCTCACCGATGACGGCGCACGGTTCTGGGGACAGGACCGGCTGGACGATCTGGACGCCCACCTGTCCGGTCGCACCGCATGACCGGCAAGCCCGTTCCACAGCCGGTTTTCAGCCGCAGTTTCGGCCACGGCCCGCGCCGCGTTCTGGCCCTGCACTGCACCATCGCCCATTCCGGCGCGTGGCGCGGGCTGGGCAGCAGGATGGAGGACGAAGCGACCCTGATCGCGACAGACATGCTGTCCCATGGCCGCAGCCCGGACTGGGACGGACAGGGTGACTTTCAGGACCGGATGGTCGAAGCGGTGCTGCCGGTGCTGCAGGAACCCATGGACGTGGTCGGCCATTCCTTTGGCGCCACGGTGGCGTTGCGGCTGGCGGTGGAACATCCCGGCCTCGTGCGCAGCCTGACCATGATCGAACCGGTGTTCTTTGCGGTCACGAGGCTGGACGATCCGGACCTGTACCGGCAGCATCAGGAAGAAACCGCGCCGGTCTGGGCCCCGCTGCAGGCCGGGGACGCCGCCCTGACCGCGCGGTTGTTCAACCGGATGTGGGGCGATCCCTCGCGGCACTGGGCCGATCTGCCCGAGGCCAGCCGCGCGGCGATGATCCGTGGCGTTCACATCGTTCCGGGCTGTGACGCCGCGCAGCTGGGCGATCGGCCGGGCCTGCTGAAACCGGGAGGACTGGACGCGGTGAGAATGCCGACCCTGATTCTCTATGGCAGCGAGTCACACCCGATCATCGGCTCGGTCTGCACCGGTCTGGCCCGGCGTATTCCGGGTGCAGACGTGCAGGTGGTCCAGGGCGCGGGGCACATGTTGCCGATCACCCATCCCGGCCCGACCGCCGAGCATCTGCGCAAGCTTTTTGCCCGGGTCCCGACCTGAACGGGGTCAGCCCCGGACCAGCGCCAGAAACCGGTCGATCTGCGCTTGGGAGATCGACCAGTCGCAGACAAAGCGCGCGGTGATCAGTTCCTCGGGGTCGGCCCCCTCCAGCGCGCCGTCTTCAAGGCTGTAAACCGCACCGCCCGCGTGCAGCCTTTGATGGACCGCGCGCGGCAAGGCGGCAAAAACCATGTTGGCCTGCGGCTCGTATCGGAATACCGCGCCGGCCTGTCGCAGCCCCGCCACCAGATGCGCGGTGTTCGCATTTGCCGCCTGCGCGGATCTGCGCCACAAATCATCGCGCAGATAGCTGGTCATCTGCGCCGCCAGGTACCGGTGCTTTGAAAACAGGTGCGCCCCGCGCTTGCGCCTCAGCTCAAACTCTGTGGCATGGGAAGGGTCAAAGAAAACAACAGCTTCGACTGCCATCAACCCATTCTTGGTGCCACCAAACGAGACCACGTCCACGCCGGCCTTCCACGACATCTCGGCGGGTGTGCAGTCCAGGGCGACCACCGCATTGGAAAACCGCGCGCCGTCAAGGTGGACAGGCAGATCGTATCGCTTGGCCGCCGCGGCAATCGCGCGGATTTCGTCGAGCGTATAGATCGTTCCGCATTCCGTGACCTGGGTGATCGCCACCGGCCCGCGCTGCACATTGTGAATGCCCTGCCGTGCCGCCGACGCCAGCGCGGTCTGCAGGGCGTTGATGTTCAGCTTGTCGTGATCCGGCAGCAGCGTCAGCTTGGCCCCGCCGGTGTAAAACTCCGGTGCGTTGCACTCGTCGTTCTCGATATGCGACGCGGGGGTGCAATAGATCGTCTGCCACGGCCGGCAGATCGCCGAGAGCGCCAGGGCGTTCGCGGCGGTCCCGGTCGCAACCAGAAAAACCTCGGCTTCCGGTGCCTCAAACATGGTTCGGATGCGCGCCCTGACTTCATCCATCAACGGCTCGGCCCCGTATCCCATGGCATAACCCGAATTGGCCTCGGTCAGAGCATCCATCACTTCCGGATGCACGGGTCCGGAATTGTCAGAGGCAAAAAACATCAGGTCGGCTCCTCGATGATATGGTCTTCCCAGTCTTCCTCGGGTGTTTCGAATTCGGGTACGGTCCAGCCCTGCACCGACACGCCGGCGTCATGCACCGATTGCGCGGTGCCCGAGATCAGCGGATGCCAGTCAAACAGCGGCTTGCCCTGATACAGCAGGCGATAGGCGCAGGTTTCAGGCATCCAATAGGCGTGGCTGTCCAGATTGTCGGGCTTGAGAACGATGCAATCGGGCACGAATTGATGGCGGATTTCATACTGTGCGCATCGGCAGGTCGTGTCGTCCAGCAACCGACAGGCGACCCGGGTCAGCGCAACCGCGCCGGTGTCCTCGTCCTCGAGCTTGTTCAGGCAACATTTGCCACAACCGTCGCACAGCGCCTCCCACTCCCGTGGAGACATTTTGTTCAGTGGCTTACGCTCCCAGAACCGGGGGGCCAGCCCCTTGCGGTCGATCGGATCGCTCATGCCCCGGCCAGGATGTCACGGGCACGCGCACAATCTGCATCCATCTGCGTGATCAGCGCGTCGATGCTGTCGAATTTCAGTTCCGGACGCAGGTACTCGACCAGCGCCACGGAAAGGGTTGCGCCATAGATGTCGCCGGAGAAATCGAAAAGGAAGGTTTCCAGGTTGGGCCGGTTCTCTCCGAACATCGGCCGCACGCCCAGCGACGCCGCCCCCTGGTAGCTGCCCGCGTGGGGTCCGTCGCGCACATCCACCAGCACGGCATAGACGCCAAAGGCCGGCGGGTGCAGGCCGGCAATGGACATGTTCGCGGTGGGATATCCAAGGTCACGGCCGCGCTGCTCGCCGCTGATCACCTCGCCCTCGATCCGGTGCCAGTGACCCAGCATTGCCGCCGCATCCCGTGGCCGGCCCTCGCTCAGGGCCCGGCGGATGGCGGTCGAGGACACGGTGTGCTCACCGTTCTCCAGCAACGGCGCGATGGTCACGCCGAACCCCATTTCCTCGCCAAAGCGCACAAGATCCGCCGCATTGCCGGCACGCCCCTTGCCGAAACAGAAATCTCCGCCGACGACCACATGGGCCAGACCCAGCCCGTCGCAGATCACGTTGCGGGCAAACTCGCGCGGCGTCAGACCCGACAGCGCGGAATTGAAGGCCAGTTCATACAGCCGCTGAACCCCGAGCTTTTCAAGACGGCTGGCGCGCGCCTCGCGGCCCATCAGGCGAAATGGCGGCGCATCGGGTGCAAAATACTCCCGGGGATGCGGCTCGAATGTCAGAACGCCCAGCGGCGCGTCAGGCGCGGCTTTGCGTGCCAGTTCGATGACTGACCGATGGCCCAGATGGACACCGTCGAAATTGCCGATCGCAACGCTTGCGCCGCGATCCTGTTGCTCGACAAACTGATAGTCCCGCACGATCCTCATGCCGCCTGCCTAGCGGCTGGGCGCAGCAGGATCAAGCTCCCGCTGCACGGCGCAACGCACGCCCGGTTAGGGCAATGCTAAGGCGATGATCTTAAACCGCCAATCGATCGATCCTTCGGGTGGCGGTGACGTGCCCCCGTCGTAACAATTCGGAAGACAGGGCCCCTTGGCACGGGGCATCAGGAACCCGGGTTCAGGGTGCGGGCGCAAAACCCCGTTCCGCAATTCCGTTCTGGCGGCGCCGCCATCTACCAGCGTCCGACCGGACCAGCATCACATTGCATGACAAAACCGCCCCGGATTGCGCCGCGGCGGCAAAACGGCCTGCCATAAAGGCCAAAAGCGATCGACGGATCAGTCGAACTTGCGGCTCGGGGCCAGCACCATCGCCTCGCCGATCAGGACCTTCTTGCCGTCAACCGAACAGTGGCAATCCAGCTTCACCCGCCGCTTGGACATGTCGATATCGGCGACCTTGACCTCGGCATAGACCATGTCGCCCGGACGCACCGGGGCAAGGAATTTCAGCGACTGACCCATGTAGACGGTCCCATGCCCGGGCAGTTGCTCGCCGATCACCGCGGAAATCAGGCCAGCGGTCAGCATGCCATGCGCGATCCGGCCCTCAAAGATCGTATCCCGCGCATAGTCGTCATCCAGATGCACCGGGTTCCGGTCGGTCGACACCTGCGCGAACATCTCGATATCCTCGTCGGTCACCACCTTGCGCAGATGGCGCGACATGCCCATCTCGATATCTTCGATACAGATCGTCCCGCGGGGCAGATTGTCCAACATGTCGTCCTCATTCGTCATCGGCGCGGTAATTTTCAATCGGCTTTATGGCGCCATTTGCAACTTTATTACTTTGCAAGTGCAGAAAATCAAGCCTTATTTTGGTCAGCGAAGCTTACCAATGGCAAAGCGCGGACTGATCATTTCCCTTTCAAGATAATCACTTAGCGCCCCGGCATCCGGCTGGTGCGATGTTTTTGTTTCCGTGGCCGCCAGACCGCCGGTGATGAAAAGGGAATCGATGTCCTCGCCCATCGCGCCGTCGATGTCGGTGCGCAGCCCGTCGCCGAGGGCCAGAAG
>CAYGNE010000188.1:4796-6957 GCA_964351155.1 uncultured Rhodobacterales bacterium
TCGATCTCGGCCAGCCTGCGGCGCGCCAGGTCATAGATCGGCGGATGCGGCTTGCCAAAGTACAGGCTCTCTCCGCCCATCTCGGTATAGAGCCGCGCCAGGGCCCCGGCGCACCATTCCCGCGTCTCGCCCCGGTCCACCACGATGTCCGGGTTCGCGCAGAGCAGTTTCAGCCCCTTCTGCTTGGCAAAGAGGAACTCGGGCCGGTTCACCGCCGGGTCCGCCATCGGGTCGAACGGGCCGCAGCACACGATGCCCTCGGCCTGATCCAGCGGCACGCGGGTGATCGTGACCGGGTGGTCGACCACGCCCAGCGGCGCAAAGAACGCGGCATCGCGCCCCTCTTCGCCCATGAACCAGACCTTTTCCCCGACCACGCCGCGATACATCGCCGCGCGCGCACTGTCTCCCGATGTGGCAATGGTGTCCCATGCATCGTCGGGCACGCCGAACTGCCGCAACTGTTCGCGCACCCCGGCGCGCGGTTTGGGCGAATTGGTCACCAGCACCACCGTGCCCCCGGTCGCGCGATACGCCTGCAGCGCCGCCACCGCCTCGGGCAGCGCCCTGACCCCGTCATGAACACATCCCCACAGGTCGACGAACAACGCCTGATACTGGTCGGAAACCTCGCCGAGCGTGGAGATGATCTGGGTCATGACGTCCTCCTGACTTTGGCTGCAACCTGACCCTGCCGGGCATAATCCGCAAGCAGAAAGCCGGGGCGGTCAGGGATAGGCCGGCGGACGGCCCATCATTTCGTCCAGCTGGCGCGCGATCCAGCCATGCGGGATGAAATGGCCGCCCGGATGAATATCCAGCGTGACCCGGCCATGCGCGCAGTCTTCCCAGACCGTGCGCTGGAAGGTCAGGAAGCTGACCGCGTTCCACGAGCCCGCACCCTGCCCGGCGGCGCAGCCAAATGCCCCGCGCCAGAGCGCCACCGGATAGGTCGTGTCACCCCCCGGTCCATAGGGAAATTCCAGCACCTGGTCGTTCAGCCCATAGACCTGCCGCACCTCGCCGGGCGCGGTGGTGCAGTGCACGTCCTGATCCAGTGTGCCCGAAATCGCCAGAAGTGCCGCGATATCCGCGCCATCCTCGCAGACAAAGCGCCACGCCATGTTGCCGCCCCATGAATATCCCGAGACATAAATCCGGCTCTCATCCACCGGGTAGCGCGCCTTGACATCCTCCAGCACCGCACGGGCAAAACCCACATCCCGGGTTCCCGCGCGCCAGAAATCCCACGTCCTGTTCAGCCCATTGGGCGCAACAAGCAACACGCCCCGCCGGCGCGTCGCTCCGGAAATGCGCTGGTGCTGTACCGGCAAGGCCCCGGTGCGCTGCCAGCCGTGGAAATGCACCAGCACCGGCAAGGCCGAGGTGCCGTCCCAACCGTCCGGTTCCCTGACGTGATAGGACCGCTCACCAAGTGGACAGGGGATATCGGCGTGGCATTTCAGATTGGATGCAGACGCAGGCGCGGCCAGAACGAGGAACAGCAAAAGTCGAATGATCATCCGCCGACGTTACCCGATTGGCCGGTCCTGTCACGTCACATGATCGTGGGACCTGCATGCGGCAACACCCGACCCATGCGAATGCGGCTCAGAAAACGTGCCTTCCCAAAACGTCTCGTGATCGGATCAACTGTCAATTGTCCGGCTCGGACGTGCAATCGGCTCGCAGGTCTTCATCGCCCCCGGAAGCTGGTCCTGGACCAGCTTTTCACGTTATTTCCGGATCCTGCAATGCGCCAGTCAAAACATCAAATTCGGACAGAGAGCCATGGGCCATTACGCAAGGACGAGCCAGTCCGGTGCAACACCTGCCGCCAGAAAAAATCGAGGCAAACCGGCGGCCCCGATCACAAAACCATGCCCACGCGGCATCCTCTCGGTGCCGGGAGCAAACCTGTCGCAACAGCCAGCCTTAACCTGACTGGACAGGAAAATTTCACCTGCTCAAACCACCATGCAGCGTTGGCACGTCAAGGCTCGCGAACCCGTAATGCCGCAGCCAGCGCAGGTCGGAATCAAAAAACGCGCGCAGATCCGGGATGCCGTATTTCAGCATCGCGATCCGGTCGATGCCCATGCCGAAGGCAAAGCCCTGCCATTCCTCGGGATCGATCCCGCCGGCCTGCAGCACCTTGGGA
>CAYGNE010000189.1:0-6938 GCA_964351155.1 uncultured Rhodobacterales bacterium
AGGGCGAGGACACCGCCGCCATCGAACGGACCTTCACGCCTGAGTTCCGCAACCGCCTGGACGCGGTGATCAGCTTTGCGCCGCTGCCGAAGGAGGTGATCCTGCAGGTGGTCGAGAAGTTCGTGCTGCAGCTCGAGGCGCAGCTGATGGATCGCAACGTGACCATCGAACTGACCCGGCCGGCGGCGGAATGGCTTGCCGACAAGGGCTATGACGACAAGATGGGCGCGCGCCCGCTGGGCCGGGTGATCCAGGAGCACATCAAGAAGCCGCTGGCCGAGGAATTGCTGTTCGGCAAGCTGGCCAAGGGCGGCGTGGTGCAGGTCGGGTTGAAGAACGGCAAGCTCGACCTGCGGATCGACGGGCCGGACAAACCGCGCCTGCCGGGGGACAAGCCGCCGCTGCTGACCGCCGAATAGGGCAATTGATGCGACCAAAGCGACCGGGCCGGATTTTTCCGGCCCGGTTCGTGTTTGCGGGGTCGGCAAGTGTTGCGGCGCGGCGACGGGGGGCGTTGTGGCCCCGGGTGCGGTCGCGCCCGCCTGGGTTTTGCGCATCGGCCGGGTTCAGAACTCGGTCATTCCAAGCGACTGGCGCAGCGCGTCGGCGTTGGCCCGGGCCGAAACGGACATCGGGTGGATCACAAGCACCTCTTCGAACGCCTTCAGGGCGGTTTGCTGATCGTCCAGGGCCAGGAAGATCAGGCCCATGCCCGAGATCGCACCGAAATGCCGGGGTTCGAGCGCGAGAGTCTGGCGGATGTCCTGCATCGAGCGGTCATGCTGATTCATCAGGTAATGCACGGTGGCGCGCTTGTTCCAGGCCTCGGCGAAATCGGGGGCCAGTTCGATCGCGGCACTGAACTGTGCGACCGCGTCGTCAAATTGGCCGGCGGACATGAAGACAACCCCGCGCACCATGTGCCGGTCGGTTCGCGGGTCGTCCGACTGCAGCCAGATCTGCCAGATCTGCTGTTCGATGCCTGCGGCGGTCTCGGCATCCGGCGCGGCGGACAGGGCGGTGAACAGCCCGCCAAGCCGGGGATCGGTCTGATCGGCGGCCACCGGACGGGCCGGGACCGCGAAGAGGGTGAGGAGGACGGCAAAAACCGCACAGATCCCCGGCCTCGGATGAAAAACAACGTGTCGCATTCCTGTACCCCCGGCCTGTCGCGTTGCCATGTTAACCGGATTTCCCGGCGGCAGGGGTCATTTTTCGGTCAGCTTGAGTTCGATGCGCCGGTTCTGTGCCCGCGCCTGGGGCGTGTCGGCGCGATCGACCGGCTGGTATTGCCCAAAGCCGTTGGCCGAGAGCCGGTCGGGCGGGATGCCGAGAAACTCGACCATGTAGCGCACCACCGACAGGGCGCGGCCCTGGCTGAGTTCCCAGTTGTCGCGATACCGCCCGCTGCTGATCAGGGGGACGTCATCGGTGTGGCCGTCGACCCGGATCACCCAGTCGATCTCGGGCGGGATCTCGCCGGCGATGCTGCGCAGGATGCGGGCCACCTTGGCGATCTCGGCCTCGCCCTCGATCGACAGGTCGGCCTGGCCGGGGGCGAACAGAACCTCGGAGGAGAACACGAACCGGTCGCCTTCGATCCGCACACCCTCCTGGCGGCCCAGGAGGTCGCGCAGCCGGCCAAAGAACTCGGACCGGTAGCGTTCCAGGTCCTGTGCCTGCGCGGTCAATTCCTCTTTCTGCTCGGTCAGCGCCGCGGCCCTGGCGGCCAGTTCCGCGGCCTCCTTGGCAAGCCGCTTGCGCTCGGCTTCTTCCAGAAGCCGGCGTTTGCGTTCCTCGGAGGCGGCGCGCGCCAGTGCGGCGTTCAGGTCCGACCCCAGGTTCTGCAACTGGACCTTGGCGGCGGCGTCGCGTTCCTCGAAATCGTCCAGCAGCGCCTGCAGGCTGCCAAGCTGGGTGCGCAGGGCGGCGACCTGCTGATTGAGCAGGGCGGTCTGGCGCTGGGCTTCGGTCGAGATCTGCTTTTCCTCGGCGAGGGTCTGGCGGGCCTGTTCCAGCAGCGCGGCGCGCTGGTCGGCGAGGCTCTGCCGGTCTTCGGCGGCACCTTCGGCCCGGGCCTGCGCGGCGAGCGCGGCGGCCAGGCGGGATTGCAGCACGTCGCGGTCGCTGGCGGCGACCTGCGCCCGTTCGAGTGCTTCGAGCGCGGTCAGCAGGCGGGCCTCGACGGCGGCGCGGTCCTCGGCCCCGGTGTCGGCGGCCTGCCGCGCGGCGGCCAGTTCGGTCTGCAGGCGGTCGCGGTCCGCCTCGGCCTCTGCGAGCCGGTCGCGCAGCCGGGCCTGTTCCGCGTCGCCCTGTCCGCGGGTCTGTTCAAGCTCGGCCCGGAGCGCGGTCAGCGTCCGGTCGGTTTCGGCCTGGGTCAGCTCCATCTGGTTGAGCGCGTTTGTCAGCCGGTCGACCAGTTCGTCACGCCGGCCGGCCTCTGTTTGGGCCGCGGCGATGCGGGCGAGCGCCTCGGTCAGCTTGCCGTCGATCGTCGCGCGCGCGGCCTCGGCAGCGGCCAGCAGGGTCAGGGTGTCCTCGGCCTCCTTGCGCTGGGCTTCCAGCGACAGGGTCAGCGCGGTCAGTTCGGCATCCGCGTTCTGGAGCCGGTCGCGCAGGGCCTGCGCCGCGGCGGCCTCGGCCAGCCGGGCGGTTTCCTGTTCGGTGAGCTGGTCCTGAAGGGCGCTGATCTGTTCGGCGTCGCGTTCGCCGGTGCGGCGCAGATCGGCGACCATCGCCTCCAGCGCCTCGCGCCGGGCCGCGGCAAGGCGGGCGGCTTCGGTCTGCGCGTCGATCTCGTCGCGGGTCTGGGCCAGGGCGAGGTTCAGCGCGTCCTGACGGGACAGCAGGTCGGTGCGTTCTGCGGTCAGCTCGGCGATGTCCTGGCGGGCGCGGTCCTGGTCGGCCAGCAGGGTCGCGACCTGGGCCTCGAACGCGGTGATCCGGGTTCTGGCCTCATCGAGCGCTGACGCCTGCCGGTCGCGCTGGGTGGTGAGTGATGCGATGACCGACGCCTGTTCGGTCAGCTGGGCCTGCGCGCGGGACAGATCGTCCTCGGCCTGATTGAGGGTCGCGCTGAGCGCGCCCATGCGGGCCTGCAGCTGGCTGTTCTGGCGTTCCTCCAGACCCAGCGCATCGGCCAGCGCGGTGACTTCGGCGGACAGCGCGTCCAGTTCGCTTTCCTGCCCGGAAATGGTCTCGCGCAACACGAACTGGACCACCATGAAAATCGTCAGCAGGAACATCAGGACCAACAGCAGCCCGGTCATCGCATCAACGAAGCCGGGCCAGATCGAGGCCTGGAACCGGGCACCGGTGCGGCGGGTCAGGGCCATGGTCTAGCCCTCTTCACCGGTGTCAGGCGACCGGGGGCGCAAGCCCTGCGCGGTGCGCGCGGCGCCGCGCGGGCGCGACAGGGCCTTGACGAGAAGGTCGATATCCTTGCGCAGCTCGGCGAGGCTCTCCTGCCGTCCGGCGGAGATTTCCTCGAGAATGCGCAGCATCTGCACGTCGATCGAGCGCAGGCGCATCCTGCTTTCGGCATCGATCCCGTCGCCGGCACCGTGCGCGCGCAGGGTTTCGATCAGGGTTTCCTGACCCAGCGCGACCCGGTCCAGCGCCGATGATATGCTTTCGGTCTGTTCCTGGCGGTCGTTCATGTCGCTGATGGCATCCACCAGCGCGCCCAGTTTCTGATCCACCACCGCGCGCCCGGCATCGGACTGGGTGAACATCTGCTGCAGCGATTCCATCTGCTCGGCCATGTGATCCATGACGCTGGAGATGGCGTTGGTGTCCGGGGTGCCGTCATCGCCCGAGGAGAACCCGACCCGCGTGATCGAGGACAGCCATTCCTCGAGTTCGCGATAGAACCGGTTCTGCCCGTGTCCGGCAAACAGTTCGAGCAGGCCGACGATCAGCGAGCCCGCCAGTCCCAGCAGGGACGAGGCAAAGGCGACGCCCATGCCGCCCAGCTGTTTTTCCAGCCCGCTCATCAGGCGATTGAAGACGGCCAGACCTTCTTCGCCCTCTTGCGGGGCGAGGCTGCGGATGGTTTCGACGACGGCGGGCACGGTGGTGGCCAGGCCATAGAACGTGCCCAGAAGGCCCAGGAAGATCAGCAGGTTGACGATATACCGGGTGATATCGCGTTCTTCGTCGATCCGGGTCGCCACGGAATCCAGGATCGAACGGGTCGAGGATGAACTGAGCTGCATCCGCGCCCCGCGCGAGCGCAGCAGGGATGCCAGCGGCGCCAGAAGCTGCGGCGGCCGCACCGATCCATCGGCTTCGCCGGAGGCGAAACGTTCGATCCAGCGCACCGAGCCGATCAGCTGGATCACCTGGTAGAAGGTGGCCAGAACGCCGATCACGAACACGAAAACGATGAACCCGTTGAGATAGGGGTTGGCCTCGAATACCGGCAGTACCCGGGGCAGGGCGACGAAGATACCAAAGCCCGACAGGCCGAGCGCCGTCAGCATCATGATAATCTGGCGCACCGGTTGACTGAATTGCGGCCTGGGTTCGCGGTCTCTTTCCGCCATGCGCCCTGTTCCTGACACTTGTCTGCTCACCGGGGACTGTACATAAGAAATGCGGGCTGCGCCAAGGGATTATGCCATCAGCGCCCGGACGCGATTTGCCAGCCAGTCCAGATCGGGGTCATGCAGGCCGACCTCGGCGAGGTGATCGGTGGTGTTGAACAGGTATTCGGTGTTCGGGCCGCGCCCGCCAATCGCGCCGACGATGATCTGTGCCTGTTCCTCGAGCGGCAGGCCGCCACAGTACTGCACGTGGTGCGGATCGATCACGTAGGTGACGGCGGACACGGTTTCGCCATGCTGGAGCGTGATGGCCAGGTCCTTTTCCAGATAGGCGGAGGAAATCAGTTCGCGTTCGCGCAGGTAGTCCAGGGTTTGTTGTTCGTGCCCGTCGGCCACCGCCAGGGCCATGCCGCGGCAGGTCGCGCCGGGCACCTCGTCCAGCGCCAGGACCAGCCCCGGTTTTTCTTCGGTGCCGCGATGGTGGATCGAGCGCATGCAGAACGAGCGGGCATAATTGTCCAGCGTTGCAACCACGTTGCGGGCCACCGGGAACCCCGGGTTCCACAGCAGCGAGCCATATCCGAAAACCCACATCGTCATCTTGCTGGTCCTTGCCCGTTTCGCCCTATAAACAGCAAAGCATTGTCCGGGAAAAGGGGTCGGTGATGAACCGGTTGCTGAAAATCGTCGTGGTTCTGGGATTGCTGTGGTCGGGGTACTGGTACATTGCCGGCTATGGCCTGCGCAAAGGCGTGTCGGCGTGGTTCGACGCGCAGGAAAAACAGGGCTGGCAGGCGGATTTCGCGGATATCGGCACATCCGGTTACCCGTTGCGCCACATCACCACGCTGAGCAGCCCGGCGCTGGCCGATCCGGCCACCGGCACGGCGTGGCAGGCCGAGTGGCTGCACCTGGACAGCCCGGCGATCTGGCCGGGCCGGCAGACGGTGCATTTCCCGGCCACGCCGCAACGGCTGTCCTATTTCGACCAGACCGTGGTGGTGCAGGCCGAGGGGATGACGGCGGATCTGCACCTGAAGCCGGGCACCGATCTGGAGGTCACGCGCATGGCGTTGAGTTCCGGGCCCTGGCAGATCGGCAACGAGATCGGTCAGATCGCGGGCGCAAGCGCGCTGACCCTGTCGATGCAGGATACCGACGCACCGGCGACATACCAGATCGACGTTCTGGCCCCCGAATTCGCGCCCGGCGCGGCGGTGCGGCGCCTGGTGCGCGGCGCGGACGGGCTGCCGCAGCGTTTTGCGCAGCTCCGGCTGGACATGACGGTGCGGTTCGACCGCGCCTGGGACCTGCGCGCGCTGGAACAACGGCGGCCGCAGCCGGTCGAGATCGACCTCAAGCTGGCGCAGGCGGAATGGGGCGCGCTGGGCCTGTTTGCCGCCGGGCGTGTCACCCTGGATGGCAACGGCGTGCCGACCGGAGACGTGTCGATCAAGGCCGAGAACTGGCGCGAGATGCTGTCGATGGCGCAGGCATCGGGCGCGATTCCGGACTATGCGCTGGAACCGACCGCGCGGGTCCTGAACCTGCTGGCCAACATTTCCGGCAATCCCGAGGCGCTGGACGTTACCTTGTCGATGCGCGACGGGATGATCACGCTGGGGCCGTTCCCTCTGGGTCCGGCGCCGCGCCTGTTCCTGCACTAACGGCAGTAGGGTCCGCTGCGGTAGCTGGCGGTGTCAAAGTGGAAATGATCGCGGTGATAGCGGTCTGAACCGGGACCCAGTGTCGTGCCGAACGGTCCGCAGGCCCGGCGGTAGGCCTTTTGCAGCGGCCGCAGGGTGGTGCCCTGGCCCCATCCCTTGAGCACGGTGATGACCTCGCCGTCCATCATCGTGAAGGCCGACAGGTCGATGGCGTTGCCCTTGCCATGTTCCGAGATCCGCGCGCCTTTCTGGTTGTTGCGGGTGCGGCAGGCGTAATGGGCGGCGACTTTCATCTCGACCACCGGGCCGCGCTGGCGGAAGGCGGGTTTCAGGCCCTTTTCGGTCCATTCCCGCAACGCGGTCGCGGTCTTGCAGTTCATCAGCGCGGGCGGGTTGAGCCGCACCCCGGCGACGGCCTTGACCCGGACTGCGTCGGTGATGCCGCAGGCCTTGATCCGGCCCGGCACGTGGCCGACCTCTTCGCCCTGGATCTCGATGTCGCCGCAGACCGCGCCGTTGCGGCGCAGGCGGCGCTTGGCCATGGCCTTTTCGGCCACGGCGGGCGGGCGCGCCCAGGGCCGGGCCGAGATGTCCGGTGACAGGAAGGCGAAACCGTCCGGCCGTGACTGTGCCAGCAGCGCCTGTTCGGATGGCGGGCGCAGGTGCGGGCGGATGCGGGACACGGCGATCAGTTCGGCGACGCCGGCCTCTGTCGTGGCGGGGG
>CAYGNE010000190.1:0-6927 GCA_964351155.1 uncultured Rhodobacterales bacterium
GACCGGGCACCTGCTGGGCGCGGCGGGCGCGATCGAGGCGATTTTTGCAATCCTTGCCATTCGCGATCAGGTTGCGCCGCCGACGATCAACCTGGACAATCCGGCCGTCGAGACCGCGGTCGATCTTGCCCCAAACCAGAAGCGTGAACGTGAAATCAATGTCGCCCTTTCCAATTCCTTTGGGTTCGGCGGTACAAATGCGAGCGTGTTGTTCGGGAAAACCGGCTGATGTGGCGCAGCCTCGCCTCTAACATGCTGACTATTCTGATCGTGGGGTTGTTCCTGATGGTCGGGGTCATTCTGTGGGGGAAATCCGAGTATACCGCCCAGGGGCCGCTGGACGAGGCGATTTGTCTGCGGGTGGATCGCGGGTCGAATATGGGCAAGGTGAGCCGCGACCTGGAAGAGCAGGGCGCCGTGACGAGCGGAACGATCCTGCGGCTGGGGGCGGATTACTCGGAGAAATCCGCACGGCTGAAGGCCGGCAGTTTCCTGATCAAGCCCGGGGCTTCGATGGAGCAGATCGTGGATCAGGTGACACGGGGCGGGGCCAGCACCTGTGGAACCGAGATCGTGTATCGCGTCGGCGTGACCCGGACCGAGGTGCAGGTGCGCGAACTGGACCCGGCGACGGACCGGTTCGTCGAGATTGCGGCCTTTGACCCGGCGGCGGAAGAGATACCCGAGGCTTATGTTGAGAAACGCGCCGAAGCCGACACGCGCTACCGTGTCGCGCTGGCCGAGGGCGTGACGAGCTGGCAGGTGGTCGAGGCGTTGAACGCCATGGACATGCTGAAGGGCGAGGTCGGCGCGGTTCCGGCAGAGGGAAGCCTGGCACCGGACAGCTATGAGGTGCTTGTTGATGCGGACCGCAGCGCGGTGTTGGCACGGATGCAGGAGGCACAGAGCCTGCGGGTGGCCGCCGCATGGGAAAGCCGCCGGGAAGGGTTGCCGCTGAACAGCCCCGAAGAGATGCTTATCCTTGCGTCGATCATCGAGAAGGAAACCGGCGTCCCGGAAGAGCGCGGACAGGTGGCCAGCGTATTCACCAACCGGCTGAACCAGGGGATGAAGCTGCAGACCGACCCGACGGTGATCTACGGTATCACCAAGGGGCAGGGCGTGCTGGGGCGTGGTTTGCGCCAGAGCGAATTGCGCAGCCAGACACCGTGGAACACCTATGTGATCGACGGGCTGCCGCCGACGCCGATTGCCAATCCGGGCCTGGCGAGCCTTGAGGCGGCGGTTGCGCCGGCTGACACGGAGTTCGTGTTCTTCGTAGCGGACGGAACCGGCGGACACGCCTTTGCCTCGACGTTGGAAGAACACAACCGCAACGTCGCAAAGTGGCGGGAAATCGAAGCACAGCGGCAGAACAACTAGGGCCGGGACCCATTGGTTTCCGCATAAGCGCATGATTCACGGCTCAAGAACCGAGCGGTGTACATGCCTGATCTTTTTTTTTTGGCCGACGGATGCGCAAACGGGGGGTCTGGCCGCCGAGCACGGTGAGAGAAGACCGTGATGATCGATGCGACCCATCTGATCCGACCGCTGTCCAAAAGTCTTCCTCTCGGCAATAGCCCTGGCTGCAACTGTCACTTGCTGGCTATGAGCTCCGACCTGGTGTGTTCCCGTCTGAAGGAGGCATGTCGTCAAGGTTTGCAATCGAAACTCCTGAAATGTCGGGCAGTTTTTTGGGATTAACCAATTATTCTGAAACCATAACAAGAGGTTACGGGGGCGGTTCGGTGGGGTGGTCTTGACTCGGCGTACGGTTTCCCGTATAGGTTGTGTCATGCTAGAAGAAGTGGGTAAACGGCCCCGGGGTGACCCGGCGGCCGTTTTTCCGTTTCTCTCGTGCGGAGTATTTTCCACGCATGAGGCAAACGAGCAAACATGACTTTGATTACCCCGGAAGAGCGGGTCCGCCGGACGGCTGATCTTTTTGAGTCGCTGGAGGAATCCGTTCAGAAGCTGCGCAAGCGGGCAGAAGACCTGTGCAGGCAACTGGAAGCCGGGGAGGATACAGATATTGGCAATGGAAACAAACAGCTGGCTGAGGTCGAGAAACTGATCTCTGCCTGCCGGAAAGTGGAGATGAAACTTGACGAACATAGTGACAGACAAGCGGGAATTGTGCGGGGCGGATACGCCCTTGACCTGGACGTCGCTCGAATTGAGGTCGGGTGCCGTCTGGCTCGCCTCCGCACCTGTTTCGGTTCGTGAAGCGTTTTTGAGCAGTATCGGGGAGGGGGGGCTTTGTGCCCTCCCTTTCCTTTTCGAGTTCTGGGCGATGGAGCATCAGTTGCCGCCTGAAGGCGACTGGCGGTCATGGGTGATCATGGGCGGGCGGGGAGCCGGCAAGACCCGGGCGGGTGCGGAATGGGTGCGCAGCCAGGTCGAAGGGGCACGGCCGCTGGATGCCGGGAGCAAGAGGCGCGTGGCACTGGTCGGAGAAACGTTTGACCAGGTGCGCGACGTGATGATTTTTGGCGATAGCGGGATTTTGGCCTGTTCGCCGCCTGACCGCATGCCGAGGTGGAAAGCCACAGAACGCAAGCTGGTATGGGACAATGGGGCCGAGGCGCAGGCGTTTACCGCGCATGATCCCGAAGGATTGCGCGGGCCGCAATTTGATGCGGCCTGGGTGGATGAACTGGCCAAGTGGAAGAAAGCACAGGACACTTGGGACATGTTGCAGTTCGCATTGCGACTGGGCGACAAGCCGCAGGTTTGCGTGACGACGACACCGCGCAACGTGGGAATTCTGAAGGCACTGCTGAAATCCCCGTCGACGGTGGTGACGCATGCACCGACCGAAGCGAACCGCGCCAATCTGGCCGCGAGCTTCCTTGAGGAAGTGCGCGCGCGTTATGCCGGAACCCGGCTGGGCCGCCAGGAACTGGACGGTGTGTTGCTGGCGGACGCTGATGGAGCGTTGTGGACCACGGACCTGTTGTGCAAGGCGCATGTGGCGTCGGTTCCTGAACTGGACCGGGTTGTCGTTGCGCTGGACCCGGCGGTGAGTTCGGGGCAGGGCGCGGATGAATGCGGGATCGTTGTGGTTGGCGCACAGACACAAGGACCGCCGCAGGACTGGCGCGCCTATGTGCTGGAGGATTGCACTGTGCAGGGCGTTGGGCCGACCGGATGGGCGCGCGCGGCTATCGCGGCCATGGATCGTCACGGGGCCGAGCGGCTGGTGGCAGAGGTCAATCAGGGCGGACGCCTGGTCGAGGAGGTGATCCGGCAGATCGATCCGCTTGTTCCGTACAAGGCAGTGCATGCAGCGCGCGGCAAGGTTGCCAGGGCGGAACCGGTAGCGGCGCTGTATGAACAGGGACGGGTGCGCCATGCCGGACGTCTGTGCGAGCTGGAAGAACAGATGTGCCTGATGACGCCGCGCGGATACGAGGGGCAGGGTTCGCCCGACCGCGTCGATGCGCTGGTCTGGGCGATTCACGAATTGTTGGTTGCCCCGGCGGCCCGGTTCCGGCGCCCCAGGGTGCGCGCGTTGTAAGCCTGATCCGCAGGTGTTGCGGAACCACCGTACGGTGGGTTTTTCGAATTTTACCAAAGAACAGGCAAAAGGTTCGCACAGGACCGGTCGGCGCGGGTTGGCGCACGGCAAAGAGCAGATAGGAGCACAAGCATGGTTTTTGATTTCTTGCGTCGTGGCGCGGGGGCTGAGGTGCCGGAAACCAAGGCAAGCGCGACGGGGCCGGTTGTGGCGTATCACAGTTCGGGCCGCGTGGCCTGGAGCCCGCGGGATACCGTTTCGCTGACGCGCACGGGTTTTGCAGGCAACCCGGTCGGGTTCCGGTCCGTCAAGCTGATTGCCGAAGCCGCAGCGGCTCTGCCGTTGGTGCTGCAGGATCGTGCCCAGAGATATGACACGCACCCGGTTATGAGCCTTGTGCAACAGCCCAATTCCGCACAGGGACGGGCGGAGTTGATGGAAGCGCTGTTTGGTCAGCTCTTGCTGTCGGGCAACGCCTATGTCGAGGCGGTTGCGGGCGAAGGTACAGCCCCGCTGGAGCTACATGTTCTGCGGTCCGACCGGATGAGCGTTGTGCCAGGAGCAGATGGCTGGCCGGTCGCCTATGAATACAGCGTCGGCTCCAAGAAACACCGTTTTGACGCCACCGGGCCGGTTTCCCCGATCTGCCATATCCGGTCGTTTCATCCGCAGGATGATCACTATGGTTTGTCCCCAATGCAGGCGGCAGCCATGGCGCTGGACGTGCATAACAGCGCGTCGCGGTGGTCCAAGGCATTGCTGGACAATGCGGCGCGACCCAGCGGGGCGTTGGTTTACAACAGCGCGGACGGGCAAGGCGCGATGGCTGAAGACCAGTTTCGCCGTCTGTCCGACGAGATCGAGGCGAATTACCAGGGTGCGCGCAACGCGGGCCGGCCAATGGTGCTCGAAGGCGGGTTGGATTGGAAGCCGATGGGATTTTCGCCCAGCGACATGGAATTCCAGAAAACCAAGGAAAGCGCCGCGCGCGAGATCGCGCTGGCCTTTGGCGTGCCGCCGATGCTGATCGGTATCCAGGGCGATGCGACCTATGCCAATTACCAGGAGGCAAACCGGGCTTTTTATCGGCTGACCGTTCTGCCGCTGGCCACCCGGGTCGCATCGGCACTGAGCCACTGGCTGGGGCAGTTCACCGGCGAAGAACTGGAGTTGAAACCTGATCTGGACCAGGTGCCGGCGCTGTCGGCGGAGCGCGATGCGCAATGGGCGCGGGTCGCAGGAGCGGATTTCCTGTCTGTTGCGGAAAAGCGGTCGCTGTTGGGTCTGCCGTCCACGTCCGAGGGCGGTGCGGATGGATGACAAGCGCCCAAGGTTCGAAGCCTTTGAATGCGCGCCCGGCTTGAGGCTGGCGGCACATGAGCGGGTGAGCCAGGTCCATCACGACAATCTTGTCCGGCGGCTGGATCGCCTGGAGGAGATGATTGAACGGCTGGAACGACGATTGTGGTTGGCGGTGTATGGCGTGGTTGCCGTGATCCTTGCCCAGGCGGTTCAGTCTTTTGTGGTCGCGGCTCCGTGACCGGCGATTTCATGAGGATTCAGAAGGAGAGTGTCATGGATATGGACACCGGACTGGAACACAAGTTCGCCCGCTTTGGCGATGGTCTGAGCGTGACGGAAGACTCGGTCATTGCGGGATATGCGAGTCTGTTCGGCGAGGTCGATCAGGGCGGCGATATCGTACAGAAGGGCGCCTATGTCGCCTCGATTGCGGCGCTGTCGACAAAACGCCAGCGCGTCAAGATGTTGTGGCAACACGACCCGGCCCAACCGATCGGCGTCTGGGACGAGGTGCGCGAAGATGACCGGGGCCTGTGGGTCAAGGGCCGTCTGCTCGACAGCACACAGAAGGGACGGGAGGCCGCCGCGTTGATCGCGGCCGGGGCCATCGACGGGCTGTCGATCGGGTACCGGACCACGAAGGCATCGAAGAACGACAAGGGCCAGCGGCTCTTGACCGAACTGGAGCTTTGGGAAGTGTCACTGGTGACTTTCCCGATGCTGCCCAGTGCGCGGGTGGCGGCCAAGGGCGACAGCCCGGATGCCGAAATCGCCCTGCGTGAATTGGCGGCGACACTGGAATGTGCGCGGCTGGAGCTGGCGCGCCGATAAGGTCGCCTTTCACTCACCCAAAGACAGGATGTTCCGATGAGCAAAACCGACAGGCCCGCAATGGCCCGGGAAGGTGTGCCCCTGGTTCAGGAGGTGAAGCAGGCGATGACCGGCTTCGTCAGCGAATTCAAGGGCTTTCAGGATGAAATTAAGACCAAACTCAAACAAACGGAAGAGCGACTGACCATGCTGGATCGAAAATCACAAATCGCGGCGCGTCCGCATCTGTCCGCAGCCACCGACGAAGGTGCGCCGCATCAGAAAGCGTTCGAGGCCTATCTGCGCACGGGCGATGACGATGGCCTGCGCGGGTTGGAACTGGCCGGCAAGTCGCTGTCGACGGCGGTCAACAGCGATGGCGGGTACCTGGTGGATCCGCAGACGTCGCTGAATGTTCAGTCGGTGCTGCATTCGACCGCGTCGCTGCGGTCCATCGCATCGGTCGTGAATGTCGAGGCGACGAGCTTTGACGTACTTGTGGATCACACCGAGCTGGGGGCCGGCTGGGCCACTGAGTCCGGACCTCTGGCGGAAACCGACACGCCGCAGATCGACCGGATCACCATTCCGCTGCACGAATTGAGTGCGCTCCCCAAGGCGAGCCAGCGGCTGCTGGACGACAGTGCGTTCGACATCGAGGGCTGGTTGGCAACACGGATTGCTGACAAGTTTTCCCGTGCCGAGGCCGCCGCGTTCGTCAATGGCGACGGCGTGGACAAGCCGCGCGGTGTTCTGAATCACACCAAGGTCAGCAATGACAGCTGGACCTGGGGCAACATCGGCTACATCGCGAGCGGTGTTGACGGCGACGTCGGTCCGGGCGATGCGATTGTCGACCTGGTCTATGCACTTGGCGCGCAGTACCGGGCCAATGCGACCTTTGTGATGAACTCCAAGACCGCCGGTCTGGTGCGCAAGTTGAAGGACGCGGACGGACGCTTCCGGTGGTCCGGCGGTCTGGCGGCCGGTGAACCGGCGCGCCTGATGGGGTATCCGGTGGTCGTGGCCGAGGACATGCCCGATGCGACCAGCAACTCCTACTCGATCGCGTTCGGCGATTTCAACGCCGGTTACACCGTGGCCGAACGTCCGGATCTGCGTGTGTTGCGCGATCCGTTCAGCGCCAAGCCGCATGTCCTGTTTTATGCGACCAAACGTGTGGGCGGGGATGTCTCGGACTTTGCCGCGATCAAGCTACTGAAATTCGGCGTCGTTTAAACGGCGCTGAATGCGGGGTCGGGGAACCGGCCCCGTGGTGGGCACGTGTCATG
>CAYGNE010000191.1:0-6877 GCA_964351155.1 uncultured Rhodobacterales bacterium
CGAACGTATCAAGGAACCGGCGCAGCATGGCGTTGTTGTGATCGCCAAAGCTGTCGAACTCGTCGAACGGATCAGGCACAGAGGTCAGCGGCAGCTGCAGATACGCCTGCAACCGGTCCGGATTGGGAACGTTGCCCGGCACCTTGCGCATCCCGTCCAGATCGTCGGAAAAACAGATCAGCTTGGTCGGTATATCGCTGATCACTTCGAATGCGCGGCGGATCATCGTTGTGCGCGCAACCTCGCCAAAGGTGCCGATATGGGGCAAACCGCTTGGTCCGTACCCGGTTTCGAACAACACGTAGCCTTTTTCCGGCGGTGCCTTGGCATAGCGTTTCAACACCCGGCGCGCCTCTTCGAAAGGCCAGGCTTTGGACGCCATCGCGGCTTCGCGCAATTCAGACATGTGACACTCCGAAAACAGGGACCGCGCCATCCACGCGGCGGTGCTGCACTCCCTATTGTGCGTGCCCGCCCCCGTCAACATGGGACGCCTGCAGGCGCGGCATCAGCGAGATCCGCCCGTAACGCAGGAAAAACAATGCAAATCCCGCCGCCCATATCATACCCGAAACCTGAACCAGCAGTCCCATGCTGTCTGCCCATGGCGCGATCACCCGGATCAACGCGCCCAGATGCACCGCGGACAAGATCGCAACATCCAGCACATTGCCCTCGATCGGCCTGTTTGCATGACCCAGAATGGCCCGCATCATCACGATCAGTGTCATGCTGCCCACGGCCCCGGCGCCGATTGCGTGCATCACCTGAACAGGCTGAACGACACCGGTCAGGGCGGACAGACCCAGCAGGAAAAGGGACACGACCACCCAGAAATATCCGCCGTGCAAGGCCACCAGCAAGACCTCGTCCGCCACCGCCCACACTTTCCAGCGCAGCAGACGCATCCCCACGGAACCGGCGGCAAGCAAGGCCAGCACGCCGGTCACCTGCGTGCCCGGCAACCAGACCCACGCAACCACGGCCAGAATCGCCAACACCGTCGCAACCGCATCCACGCGGCCAAAGCCCGGGATCTGCTCTGCACGCTTGTTCTTTGTCAGCCAGTTCCGGCTGAACGCCGGTGTGACCCTTCCACCGATCAGCGTGATCAGGATCAGCGCCAGCGAGAACCCCAGGCGTTGTGCGATCGCCTGCTCACCCAGCAGGAACAGCCCCTCGGCCACAACAAACATCCACAGGATCGCCACGATCGGAAGGTTGCGACGATTCCCCGCCAACAGGATTTCACGGCTGACAAGAACCGCAAGCGAGACCGGAAACATCACGACCAAGGCCGCCTGGGCCGCGCCCGGGGGCAAGATCACCATCCCGACTCGCCCGATCAGCCACAAACCGAACAGGGCCAGCAGGGGCGCACCGGCCATGGCGGGTCGCCCGGTCCAATTCGGAATCGCCGTCAGCAGGAACCCGCCCAACGCCAGCCCGAGATAGCCAAACAGCATCTCGTGCCGGTGCCAGGACAAACCGTCCTGCAGAAACGGCAGGTCACGCCCCGAAAAGACCAACAGCCAAATTGCAATGCCCAGCGCGGCAAACAGCCCCGCCGCCGGAAAGAACAGGCGATAGGCGCCAAGAGTCAGGTTTCGCATGGTCGACACTTCCGATCCGAGACAAATTCATCCCAACGATGCAGACGAACACGCGGACCTGCCTATTGTGCTGCCCGCCAAGCGTCAATATTCTGCGCTGCAACATGACCCGACCCAAAAGGAACCTGCCCGTGCCAGATTCGCCCTTAACAGTGCTCAGCGCGCAGGATTGCCTCGTGGCCCTGATGATCGCCGTTTCCGCTTCCGATGAAAACATGCGCACCGCCGAACTGGTCAAGATCCAGTCCTCGGTCAACATGCTGCCGGTTTTCGCCGAATACGACATCGACCGGATGAAAGAAATCGCGCAGGTCGTATTCGACCTGTTCGAACAGGAAGACGGGCTGGACGCCCTCTTTGGCCTGATCCGCGACAATCTGCCGGAACGCCTGTTCGAAACGGCCTATGCGCTGGCCTGCGACGTGGCCGCCGCCGATGGCTCGCTGGCCGAACCGGAACTGCGGCTGCTCGAGGAAATGCGGTACGAACTGAACCTCGACCGCCTGCACGCCGCCGCCATCGAACGCGGCGCGCGCGCACGCCACCTGACCTGAGCGGTCGCCCGCCGCCTCACGACCCGTAGAGCCTGCCCCAGCGCTCGATCAACTGCTGCTGCAACTGCTTGGCGCGCCGGTTCCACCCGCGCGCGCCCTGCGGCACTTCGCGATCCGCCCGCCGGATTCTTGACCGTTGCCGCGTATCGGCGGCAAAAATGGCAAAGGCCAGTTCGGTTCCGTCCGCCGCCGTCATGTAGCCACCCAGCCCGGACACGAAATTCAGCGTCCCGGTCTTGGCATTGACGGTGATCGGATGCCCCTTGTTCACCCGTCCCTTGGCATCGCGCAGCGCAAATGGCTTGAGCAGCGGGCGCAAGACACCGGTCTGGCGCACCCGCACCAACGCCCCGACCAGGTCCTGCGCCGTCATCCGCGATGCATCGCCCAGGCCGGAATGGTCGATCATGCTGGTCCCGCGCATACCGTATTTGGCGGCCGCCCACTGGCTCATCTCGCGCCCTGACTCCTGCAGCGATCCCGGTCGTCGCCCGCGCGCGGCCGTCGCGGTCATCCCGACCATCTCCGCGGTCAGGTTGTTGGAGTATTTCAGCATTGCCTTGACGATCTGAACCAGCGGCGCGCTGTCATGCTGTGCAACCACTTTCACGCCCTGCGGAATGCCACCGGTGATCCTGGCCGCCGGCAGAACGATCCCCTGCGACCGGGCCATGGTCCGGAACACGTCGCCCGCATAAAGACCGGGCTTGCGCACCGGCAACCAGCGCGCGCCGCCCTTGCCCAGCGCCTTGCGCGCCACGGTCCAGTTGTCCCTGTCCCGGCTGTCCTCATAGGTGTAAACCGGCAAGCTCCGGTTCACGACCTTCATCTGCGCGAAAACCACCTCGGGACGATACCGTTCGGTGCGCGCATCCATCGTCACCCGATAGCTTGACCCGGAGAGTTTCCACTCGAAATGCACCCGGTTGTAATTCAACGCCAGCCCCGATACCGCCGGGCTGTAGCCCAGATGATCCGGCTGCGCGGGGTCAATGCTCTTCACAAAGGGCAACGCCGCTTCGTAAACGCGGAACGCCCCGCGGACCTCGCGTATTCCGGCCTTTTTCAACTGCGCCGCCAGGTCGGCCAGATCGTCGGTGTTCAGCGTCGGGTCACCGCCGCCGGCAAGAATCAGATCGCCCTTCAATATCCCGCCCGACACCGGACCGCTGGCCAGGATCCGGGTCTTGAAGCGGTGGTTGCTGCCCAGGGTTTCCAGGGCATAAAGCGCCGTCAGCGCCTTGGCCACGCTGGCCGGAGGCAGCCCGCGCGCCCCGTCGGCGGCTTCCAGCTCCAGGCCCGATTTCACGTCAGCAACGGCACAGACGACCTCGCCGCTCAGCCCCGACCGCGCGATCAGCGCTTGGACGCCGCCGCCTGCAAGCCTGCCAAAATCCGCAGCGCGCATCCGGGGACGCAGCGACAATTGTGGAGGCCCCGCCATGCCGGCACCGGGCACCAGCAGCGCGCCCAAACCGCCCAGAACGAAACGCCGCGATCTGTGTCCGCCCATCCGCACTCAAACCATTTGACTGTTCAGACCCGTACTAAAGCGCAGCTTACGGTTGCAGACAAGCACCGGCAAGCGCCATCAGCCCGGTTCCCCCGCCACACCGCTTTTCCAATCCCCCCTGTCGCGGATCGCGGTCGAACTCAGGTCGACCATCGGAACGTTGACGAAACACCAGGCCGGCGGTTCCGCATGGGCCAGCATGTGGCTGGCCAGACCGCTGATCCGGTAGCGCCGATAAATCCGCGCAACCGGCGACATCCGCGCCGAAATGCGCTGTCCCGGACGCGCCAGGATTCCCAGGGGAACCGCCCGCACGATACTCTGCCAGTCCTGCCACAGGTGAAACTGCGCCAGGTTGTCCGCCCCCATCAGCCAGACGAACCTGACCCCGGGGTAAACCGTCCTCAACGCCTGGATCGTGTCGGCGGTGGCCCGCGTGCCCAGCCCAGCCTCGATATCGGTGACAACGACACGCGGATGATCCATCAACGCCCGCGCCGCCCGCATCCGCTCCGCCAGGGGGGCCGGGCCTCTCGCCTTCAGCGGGTTCCCCGGACTCACCAGCCACCAGACCCGGTCCAGCCCGAACCGCTTGAGCGCCTCGCGGGTCACATGCACATGCCCCGCATGTGGCGGATCAAACGATCCGCCGAACAGGCCGACAGTCTGACCGGGCCTGGCATATGGGGCTTGCACCAACATCCACCCCGTCTAGCCAGCGCCACCGGCTTTGCCAAGATCACCCGTCCACGCGCTGGACAGGTCGCGACGGGTCTGGCTATGTCCGGGGCATGCGTGTTGCGTTGATCGCCCTTTCCCTGGCCTGGCTCCTGAGCGTGCTGTCCCATCCGGCGCTCCCGGCGCCGCTGGCGCGTCCCAACGGGCAGGCCGCCAACGACCGTCCCACCGTTGACCGGAACGCGGTTGTGCTGCTGGGCCATTGCTCGGGCACGATGATCACCGACCTGGTGGTATTGACGGCCGCCCATTGCGTTTTGCCACGGGTCCGCAAACCCCGCCCCGCAGACGACACCGCCGCACATTGCAGCGCCCTGCCCGACCAGCACGCCATACAGGGCCACGCGTGGGAAAACCCGCTGGAATGGCACCTGATCCCGCTGGACAGGACGTTCCAGGTGGCGCTTGGCGCGAACCGCCAGAAACTGCGGATGCTGATCAAGGTGCGCGCTTACACCATTGCCCGCTGCGCCGATGTCGCGCTTTTGCAACTGGTCCGCCGCGCCCCGCCGGCCCTTGTCACTCCGATGCCGGTCCTGACCGAACTGCCGCCGGGAACGGACGATCTCGACGCCTATCTCCTGCGCGCGTCACTGCGCTACGCCGGTTGGGGTCTGGGCGAACAGGCGCCCGGCGACCTGCCACGCCGCCAGACAGGGCGCACCTCGTACTGGGACCGCAACAAATGCCTGCTGTTCACACTGCCACCGGAACGGGCCAATGGCGACCGCATCGCAAGAGGGGACAGCGGCAGCCCGCTGATCCTGCAACATGACGGCATCGACCTCGTCGCCGGCGTTCTGTTCGGAAGCGGAATACCCGATCACCAGGTGTGCGGCCTGCCGCTGCTCCGCGTGCCCAAACGCCATGGCGCCTATACCCCGACCTTCCGTCGCGCGATTCCCGGAACCGACGCCACCGACCTGCCCTCCTGGTTCGCCCATTTCACCCCCGGCGCGGTTTTTCCGCCCGCCGATCCACCGAAAACCCCGGTTCACCCGCAGTAACCGCGCATCCCCGCCGCGCCGCCGGCCCGGTCGCGGCAGCCAGGAACGCCCCCGGAATGCAAGAAACCCCGGGGCTTGCCCGGGGTTCCTGGTGTTGTTGCCGGTGTCGCGTCAGAACTGAAACGACGCCCGGACATGAACGGTGCCAAAATCAAGGTCATTCCCGTCCGCGCCGAAATCATCAAAGATGTGGTGCTGGTACTCGGCACCCAGGGCCCAGTTTTCGGTCAGCTTGTAGTCATAGCCAAGACCGACCACGTACCCGGGATCGTCATAATCGATATCGGGGATGCCCGAAATTCCGTCGATATTCGTGTACGCCACGCCCGCGGTGCCATAAAGCAGGCTCCGGCCCAGGTCATAACCCGCGCGCATCTTCAGGCGCGCAATGCCGTCAAAGCTGCCGCTGCCGGATGCTTCGTTGAACGACAGGTCCGAGAAGTCATACTGCAGTTCCGGCCCGACAACCCAATCGCCCAGGTCCCACAGATAACCGACATGCAGACCGCCGATGACACCGTCGGTGTCGAAATCAGACGGCGAGATCGCGCCCAGGTCAAAGTTGCCAAAGCCATAGCCGATCTGGCCACCGACATAGGCGCCACCCCAGTCGCTGCCCGAATATGTCACCGGTGCCGGGGCGAGTGCAGGTTCGACCGGTGCCGGTTCGATGTTTCCCGCCATCGCGGCGGATGCGGCGAAACCGGAAATCGCGAGCGAAAGCCAAACGAAACGTTTCATGGTTCAGATATCCTTCTGAATTTTCACGAGGCGCGGTATCACGCCTCGGCACGTAAGTAGGAACGGCACGGGCGGTCTTGTAGGCCCGGCGCTTTTCCGCTCGGATTTCGGTCATTCCTTGCGCAAACACCCCCTGCGGATCAGTCAGTTCCCGCCGATGCGTCCTTCGGTCACCGTGATCGCGCATGTGCCGCAGATCGACCGCGGGCACCCGGTTCCTGCGCGCCATTCAGTCGGCAATTGCCCCCGGCCTGCGCATTCGGTATCACGCCGCCTGACACGAACAGATTTCACGGAGCAATCCCATGGCCGCCTATCAATACGTCTATCACATGCAGGGTGTCTCCAAGACCTACCCGGGCGGCAAGAAATGCTTTGAAAACATTCATCTCAGCTTCCTGCCCGGGGTGAAGATCGGCGTTGTCGGCGTCAACGGCGCCGGTAAATCCACGCTGATGAAGATCATGGCCGGCCTGGACACCGATTTCACCGGCGAGGCCTGGGCGGCCGAAGGCGCCCGGGTCGGCTATCTGCCGCAGGAGCCGCAGCTGGACGAAACGCTCTCGGTGCGTGAAAACGTCATGCTGGCCCTGGCGGACAAAAAGGACATCCTTGATCGCTACAACGAGCTGGCCATGAACTACTCGGACGAAACTGCGGATGAGATGGCAAAGCTGCAAGACGAGATCGACGCGGAAAACCTGTGGGATC
>CAYGNE010000192.1:0-4272 GCA_964351155.1 uncultured Rhodobacterales bacterium
CGAGTTGACCATGTACATCGGCGGGCGGGCCGCCAGGGCAGCCTTGAGATCGGCCTCGAGTGCTGCGTTGCCGGAAATCCGGGCTTCGATATCACCGATGCCGGAATTCGGGTTTACCCCCAGTGCCTCCAGCGCAGGGCCATTCTTGGCGAAAAAATCCTCGAGATAGACCGAAACGGCATGTCCAAAGATGATCGGGTCGGAAACCTTCATCATTGTCGCTTTCATGTGCAGCGAAAACAGGACGCCGGGCTCCATGCTGGCGACTTCGTCCTTGAGAAAGCTGCGCAGGGCGGCGGCGGACATGAAAGTTGCATCGACCACCGTGCCGGCATCCAGCTGCACGCCATCCTTCAGGACGGTTTCCGAACCGTCCGCGGCGGACAACACGATTTTTGCCGCGCCGGCCTGCGCATCGCTGACCGAAACCGACGTTTCGTTGGCGTAAAAGTCGTTACCCGGCATCGACGCGACGTGGGTCTTGCTGTCGGCAGACCAGGTGCCCATCCGGTGTGGGTTGGCCTTGGCATAGTTTTTCACGGCGTTTGCAGCCCGGCGGTCCGAGTTTCCCTCGCGCAGCACCGGATTCACCGCCGACCCCTTGATGGCATCATAGCGCGCTCGAATGTCCCGTTCGGCGTCGTTGGCCGGTTCCTCGGGGTAATCGGGGAGGGCATAACCCTTTGCCTGCAACTCGGCGATCGCGGCAGTCAGTTGCGGCACAGAAGCCGAGATGTTCGGCAGCTTGATCACGTTGGCCTCGGGCGACTTGACCCATTCGCCCAGCGCGGCCAGATCATCGGGCTGACGCTGCGCCTCTGTCAGGTGCTCGGGGAAGGCCGAAATGATACGTCCGGCCAGCGAAATGTCACGTGTGCTCACCGAGATTCCGGCGGCATCCGCGAAGAACCGGACGATCGGCAGCAAAGACGCGCTGGCCAGCTCCGGTGCTTCATCGACGGTAGTGTAAACGATATCGGTATCTGAGAGGTTTGCCATAGGTTCAGCCTTTCGCGCCTTGGTCAATTTTCACGCGGGCTATAGCGGATCGCAGGGGTATCCGAAAGCCCTGTATGCCGTTGTATACCGATTTGTCGCAGGCCTTTTGGCTGCATTGCCATCGCATGTCCGGATGTCGATGCCCGGTCTTGTGTAGCTGTAGCGGGACACAGATTCTTTCATACTTTGACAGAGATATTTTCAACAAACGGTTTTTTCGGGCCGGATCGTGGCGCGCCGCGACTTCATGGACCTGGAACTCCGGGTTGTTTCATGTGAGTCGATGATCATTCGAAGATTGATTAAACAGCCTTCAAACCAGCGTTGAAACCCCGGTTCCGACCATTTCGAACGCGCTGCCGGACCCGGCGCTGACGACGCAAACCAAGCGCAACTATGACTGTCTCTCCACGTGACTGAATACGGCCGGTCAACGTAAGCTCAGCCGCGCGCTGTATGCAAGCTCAAGCAACCTGATGTAATCCGCGACGCTCCGAAAACTCCAGCTGCGAAAGCCCCCACAACCGCCGTTCAGGAGCCATGATCCAACGGCAACCAAGTCCGCGCCGCGCACACCAGACTCTGTCCAATCTCGCACCATTGCGGGCAAAAACCTGTGCGTACTCGATTGGTTTTGCCGTCGTTTTTGTCCAGTCCAAGCGGTTGATCCTGCGATGGGCCGGATGAACTGGTGATATCGACCATTTTTTGACTGGTGGGTTTGGGCGAGGGGTTTTTGTCACAACTATTTCGTCCAGTTGTCGCGTCCCAAACGAACTGGCATGCTCAACTTATGCTTCGTTTCATTGTTCATTCTTGTGCCTTTGTGTTTCTAACCATTCTTACCCAAACCGGTGGGATAGCGTGGCTGATAGCATTGTTCTTCCGCCAAAGGATTGTTGCGTTCCTGCTCTCATATGCGGCTTTGACTATCGCCGCGATCTGGGTAGCTCCGAACTTTGGCCGGGTAGCATTGAACTGCTTTGACGACGGTTCGCTTCAGGTGCAGAGTTGGATGTATTGCGCGCTCAATCGGAACTACGTGACCCCTGAACTAAGGGATGTGCTCATCGAGACCGCTGAAGAACTGGATCGACAGTACCCCGGCACAGAAACACTTGTGCTCGATGCAAACTTTCCGTTCCTCGACGGATTTCCTTTGCTGCCGCATCTGTCTCATCATGATGGTGACAAAGTCGATCTCGCGCTTTTTTACCGGGACGAAACTGGTTATCTGCCGGGCGCAACCCGATCACCAATAGGGTATTTCGCGTTCGAATCCGGCCCGACCGAGTGCACGCCAGGATGGCCGACGCTCAGATGGAACTTTGCTTTTGTTCAACCGTTGTGGCGTGGTTACGAGTTAGACGAAGATCGCACAGCCGCAGCCCTTCGGATTTTATCAAACGACGAACGGGTCGGTAAAACATTCTTGGAACCGCACCTCGTCCGGTCTCTGGGCGTTGCTCATCCGCGTATCCGGTTCCAAGGGTGTAGAGCTGCGCGGCACGATGATCACATTCACTTCCAGCTATGATGGTTGGCCAAAACCCATACGTTTCTTTCACAGGCAAAAACGACCGTGTTCACCCTGTCGTCTGAACACGGGCTTTGGCCCAACGGCAACGAAGGCCGGGATTTTCCGCCAAATCGTTTTCCACTTCTTTTTCGCAGTTGTTCCGGGACAGCCTTGGCTACCTGTTGTTACAAGGGACAAAGCCCCATTTTGGACAGTTGCGGGCAAACTCGAGACGCCGCCTTCCGGTTTCGGGCGCCAAATATCGGGGTTCCAGAACCGGTCTGCCGGCCATCGTGTCGATTTTTCGTATGTTTGACGGGTTTGCGGTGCCCTTGCGCCTTTGAAAGACACTTGAACTATGGTCCAGTTCGGCCTCGGTGCTTCCCTAACGCATTGTTTTTCTGCGTTTCGTGCGCCATCTTCCGGCTTGTTCGGCGCTCTTCCGTTTGCTGGAGATATATCTTCGCCGTTACAACTTTTGGCCGAAAAAGACCGACAGTTTTGGCTGCAGCCACGCCCATAGTCCGGGCGCGCCGCGCATTACCGGTTTGCCAACTCGGGATTCCAGTTGATCGAGGGTGACGTCGTAAGTTGTCCAGGATCCGCCGCCATTGGCCAGATTGGCGACCGGCGTCTGAACCCGGTCAATGGATTTGGCAAAAATTGCGTCCGGTGTCGTGGCAGATTCGAATTCGTCCCACAGCGCACGGAATTCCCTGGCCTGATCCTCCGGAAGCAATCCGAAAAGCCGATCCGCTGCCGCGATTTCCCTGGCAGCCATTTCATCGTGGTCGACGTCGCCATGAATGGGCGCGTCGCCCGCATCGATCTCAACGATATCGTGTATCAACAGCATCTTCAGGACCCGGCCCGTATCGACCCCGGGACCAGCCTGGTCTGCCAGCACCATCGCGTAGAGCATGATGTGCCAACTGTGTTCCGCAGAGTTCTCGAACCGGGAATTGTCGATCAGGTGCGAGGCGCGCAGGACCGATTTCAGCTTGTCGGCTTCGCGCAGAAAGGCGATCTGTGCCTCGAGCCTTTCGGTCATTCCGGGGCCTTTGCGGTCTGTGCGGCACGCTTGGCCTCGGCCACCTTGTTCTCAAGAAACCTGCGTGCACCACGTTCTGCGAGCCGGACGCGGACTTCGGTCAAATAGGCTTCTTCCAACGACTGCGATGAGGCAGACAGGATATCGCCAACTTCGACAAAAAGCCTGTCATTGCCCGTGATTTTCATGGCAGCCATGGTGTCTTCTGCGAGTTTGGAGGCCAGTTCATCCAGCGTGCTCATCGGACGGACTCTATCGTGTGGTTTCGGTCAAACGACGCTTCACGTAGTCACTGACGTTCGTAATCATCGTGTCCATGTGCGGTTCCTGAAAGAAGTGGTCCGCGCCTTCGATCTCCTGATGCGTGATCGTAATGCCCTTTTGCTCGTGCAGCTTGTTGACCAGGGACACGGTGTCCGCGGGTGGCGCGACGCGGTCGGAACTGCCGTTGATGATCAGACCAGAAGACGGGCAGGGGGCAAGGAACGAGAAATCGTACATGTTGGCCGGCGGCGATACGCTGATGAACCCTGTGATTTCGGGCCGCCGCATCAGAAGCTGCATGCCGATCCATGCGCCAAAGGAAAAACCGGCAACCCAACAGTGTTTGGAGTTGTTGTTCATCGACTGCAGATAGTCCAGCGCGCTGGCTGCATCCGACAGTTCGCCGATGCCCTGATCGTATTCACCCTGGCTGCGCCCG
>CAYGNE010000192.1:4282-6547 GCA_964351155.1 uncultured Rhodobacterales bacterium
GCCTTCAAGGCGACCTTCGGGTCCGGGAAAGATGACCTCGGGCATATGTCTGTTGGTCCTGTTTGTTTCTGCTTCGGTGCCGCGCCATTCTTGACGAATTTGCTCGGATACCTTAGAACGGTTCTAATTGCTGGCGCTGGCTAACTACCGCGTTGCAGGGCACATACGCATTGAGACCTCAAAGGTCAATGTTTTCGCACGACTGTCAGCCGTCGGAGGGAAGGTCATGAAATTGTCCACCAAGGGCCGCTACGCCATGGTCGCGCTTGCGGATATTGCGCTGCAGCCCCAAGGCGCACTGGTAACTCTTGGGGATATTTCCCAGCGCCAGGATATCTCGCTGCCTTACCTGGAACAGTTGTTCGTCAAACTGAGACGCTCTGGTCTTGTGGCCTCTGTCCGCGGACCCGGTGGCGGGTACAAGTTGGCCCGGGTGCCGTCGGAAATCCGGGTCGTCGATATTCTGGCAGCGGTGGATGAAACACTGGACGCCATGCACAAGGGGGCCGGGGCGTCCGGCGCGTCCTCGGGTAGCCGGGCGCAATCTCTGACCAACCGGCTGTGGGAAGGGTTGAGCGCGCATGTCTATGTCTTTCTGCATCAAACCCGCCTGTCCGACGTTGTGGGCAATGAACTGGCCCCATGTCCGGCGGTGCCACATCTGTTTGACGTGGTGGACGAGGAATGAGCGCATCTTCCGTTGGAAATCCAGGGATCCGGACCGTCAATCGGGAAACCGGAACGCGTACAGCGACACTTGAACCGCCTTGCGCGGTGCTGATGGGCGCGCGCGATCGGTGGGGCCACTCCCGCCCAGGGCCTTTGAACGTGAACCGGGATCATGCGGTGCGATTGGATGTTGCGGCGGTTCTGTTCGACAATACTGCTCAAGTGATGATAGCTGAAGGCTTGTTGAAATGAGCCGGGTTTATCTTGATCACAATGCCACAACTCCCTTGAGCGCCGAGGCCCGCGAAGCCATGATCTCGGCCATGGATGCGGTCGGAAATCCGTCCAGCGTGCATACTGAGGGCCGCAAGGCAAAGGCAATTGTCGAGCGGGCCCGATCCCAGGTGGCAGGATTGGTCGGGTGCGCCCCGCAGGAAGTCGTGTTTACCAGTGGTGCAACCGAAGCTGCCGCGATAGCGGCGAGTTTTGCCGATCATGTTTTTCCGTCGCCGGTCGAACATGATTGTGTCTATGCCCAGGGCAAGCACGGGGGCGGCGCGAGCAAGAGCACGCGTTGGGACAAGTGTTTTTCCGTTGATCAGTACGGGCGCGTTGGCCTTGGCGCGCCAGAGGAAACCGACAGCGAAGACGGCCCGAGCCTGCGGCTGTTCTGCCTTCAGGCTGCCAACAGCGAAACCGGGATCTGCCAGCCTGCGCCGGATGTGGCGGCCCGTTCGGTTCTTTGCGATGTGGTTCAAGCTGTTGGGCGCATGTGCGAAGACTGGACGGCCCGAGCGGATTTCCTGTTGTTGTCAGCGCACAAGATGGGCGGCCCAAAAGGAATAGGTGCGCTGATCGTTGCAAACCGGTCTTCCGAAATGATCGAATCCCACACCCCGATCCGTGGTGGGGGCCAGGAATTGGGCCGCCGATCGGGCACCGAGAACGTCGTCGGGATCGCGGGGTTCGGTGCGGCCGCTGAGGTGGCAAGGCGAAACCTGGCCAATGGGCGTTGGGCCGAAGTCGAAAAACTTAGAAATATTCTAGAAAACACTCTTGAGGGTTTCTCAAAAGAGACTATTTTTGTCGGGAAAGGGGTTCCACGACTTCCCAACACGTCTTGCATCCTGACGCCCGGCTGGAAGGGCGAGACGCAAGTCATGCAGATGGATCTTGCCGGTTTTGCGATCAGCGCAGGTTCGGCATGCTCGTCCGGCAAAGTGAAGGAAAGCCGGGTCCTGAAGGCCATGGGATTCTCGGATCAGGATGCCGCATCGTCGATCCGCGTGTCGATTGGCCTGGAAACAACCGAAGACGAGGTGCTCCGCTTTGCGGAAAGCTGGGGCCGCGCATGTAAGAAACACAAGGCACGCGTGGCGTGACCGATCACCGGGAGACAGCCATGTCGGCAACGGAAACAGTTCAGGTCAAGGAAGGTGTCGATCAGGATACCGTTGACGCAGTGCGCGAAGTGGGCGGTGCGTACAAATACGGCTGGGAAACCGATATCGAGATGGAATACGCGCCCAAGGGGCTGACGCCTGACATCGTGCGGCTGATCTCGACCAAGAACGAAGAGCCGGAATGGATGACCGA
>CAYGNE010000192.1:6557-6821 GCA_964351155.1 uncultured Rhodobacterales bacterium
GATGGTTGACTATCCGGAAATCGACTTTCAGGACCAGTATTACTACGCCCGGCCCAAAAGCATGGAGGTCAAGCCAAAATCGCTTGACGAGGTCGATCCGAAACTGCTCGCGACGTATGAAAAGCTTGGCATCCCACTCAGGGAGCAGATGATCCTCGCCGGGGTCGAAGGGGCCGAGGGTGCGCCGGTCGAAGGGCGCAAGGTGGCCGTCGACGCGGTATTTGACAGTGTTTCCGTCGGAACCACCTTTCAGGCCGAACTGAA
>CAYGNE010000193.1:0-6806 GCA_964351155.1 uncultured Rhodobacterales bacterium
TGCCCATCAGGCGGCCCTTGTCATAGGCGTCCTCGAGCCCGTCGAGGAACATGTGATCGACCACCTGCGCATGACCGATGCGCGCGCCGCCGCGCATCTTGGGCAGGATGTAGGGCGCGCGGGACATGCTCTCCATTCCTCCGACGGCCATCACGTCGGCGTGGCCCAGCGCGATCTGGTCGAACCCGATCATCGCGGCCTTCATGCCCGAGCCGCACATCTTGTTCAGTGTCGTGGCCGGAACCTCCTGGCCCAGACCCGCGGCAAAACCGGCCTGCCGGGCCGGAGCCTGGCCCTGGCCGGCCGGAAGAACGCAGCCCATCAGAAGTTCGTCGACGGTCTGCACACCTGCTCCATTCATCGCCGCCCGGATCGCAACACCGCCCAGCTCTGCAGCGGTCACGTCCTCGAATACGCCCTGAAACCCGCCCATCGGCGTACGCGCGGCACCGGCAATTACGACATCTTTCATTTTGGTTCCTCCAAAGTCTGGCTCCTGCATACCGAATGGTAAGGATTGCCGTCTAGCGTTGCCGCACGGATTTTCCACCGAGATGAGGAGCAAACCGGTGAGCCTGACCAGTACCGTGACCGACGTGGCCCAGATCGTGACCGTCAACACAGACCGGATCGACGCCGCCATGGCCATCCAGTTCAAGGAAGACATGCGCGAACAGACGGATTCCGGCCCCGAGCGGGTCATTCTGGACCTGTCCGGGGTGGATTTCATCGATTCCAGCGGGCTTGGCGCAATCGTGGCGGCGATGAAACAGCTGGGTGACGGGCGCCAGCTGGATCTGGCGGGCCTGACTCCAACGGTCGACAAGGTGTTTCGCCTGACCCGGATGGACACCGTGTTCCAACTCTTTCCCTCGCTGGATGAGGCCATTGCAGTGCCGCGCGGCTGACCCTGCGGACTGCGGGCCCAAGGGGATGATTCGAGGTGACTGAAACGCCCACAGGATTCACCCACGCCTTTCGGGCAACGGAGCTGGATGCCCGGTCGGCATTGTGCGAAATCATGACCAAACTGCGCGGCATCGGTCTGGCCGATGAGCAGACCGGCGGAATCGAGATCGTGCTGGCCGAGGTGGTGAACAACATCGTGGAGCACGCTTATGAAGGTTTGCCGCCCGGGCAGGTTCTGGTGTCCGGCAAGGCGGCGAAGGGAACGTTGCAACTGCAGGTGGCGGATCAGGGCAAGGCGCTGCCAGACGGGCGCCTGCCTGCGGGCAAACCCGCCGACGTCAGCGGACCGGTTTCGGACCTGCCCGAGGGCGGATTTGGCTGGTTCATGATCCGGACGCTGACCCGGGACATCCGGTACCGGCGCGATGGCGGCAGTAACCGCCTGGACCTGACCTTTGATCTGATCCCACCGGCGGCCTGAAAGCGCACACGCCGCAAAAGAGCCGCAATCGCTCCCAACTGCTGCCGAAAACGACTCGCATACAGGAGGGGTAGCTGCATATGGCTTCCCTCGGCGCCGCGTGTCATAGCCCCCACCCAGTGCGCGGTGCCGAGGAACTTCCCAAAACATCCCAACACGCGCATTGGCTTTCGACGCCCTGCCACATAGGTTTCCGGCAGGAACTGCGGGAGAACCAACATGCGCGATTTTCAGATTCCGGGGCGATCAGAAGTGTTGGCCGTCAATGGCATGTGCGCGACCTCGCACCCGCTGGCGGCACAGGTGGCCATCGACATACTGAAGCGCGGCGGCAACGCCATGGACGCGGCGATCGCCGGCGCGGTCCTGCTTGGCATCTGCGAACCGCAGATGACCGGAATCGGCGGCGATTGCTTTGTGCTCTATTCACCGCCGGCAAGCCGCGACATCAAGGCTCTGAACGGATCCGGGCGTGCGCCCGCCGGGGCGGATGCCGCGCGGTTGCGGGGCCGCGGCCTGACGGCCATCGCGCAGACCAGCCCCGACGCGGTGACCGTTCCGGGGGCGATCGACGCGTTTTGCCACCTGTCCCAAACCGTCGGAAAACTGGGCCTGGACGCGATTCTGCAGCCGGCCATCGACTATGCCGACGCCGGCGTCCCGGTTGCGCCACGGGTCGCCCTTGACTGGGGCCGTGCCACGCAGATTTTGAACCCGCGCGCGCGCGAACTGTACCTGAAAAACGGCAACCCGCTGAAAACCGGAGATATTTTCCGCGCGCCCGGTCTGGCCGAGGTTCTGCGCCGCGTGGCGCGGTCTGGCCGGGATGCGTTTTACGAAGGCGAGGTCGCAGACGACATCATCGCCACATTGCAGGGCTTGGGCGGCGCGCACGCGTTGCAGGACCTCGCCGATGTTCAATGCGAGGCAACAGAGCCGGTCAGCGGGCAGTACGGGGGTATCGAACTGGTCGAACATCCGCCCAACGGGCAAGGAGCGACGGCCATTCTGATGCTGAACATCCTGTCACATTTCGACATTGGCGGGATGGACCCGACGGGCGCGCAACGTGCCCATATCGAGGCCGAGGCGGCGAAGCTCGCCTATGATGCGCGCAACCGGTTCATCGCCGATGCAAGCCATGCCGATCGCATCGACCACATGCTGAGCAAAGACACGGCGGCCAGGCTGGCGGCGCTGATCGACCCCGCCAGAGCAATGGCGGCGGCCGCCCCCCTGACTGAAGCGGTGCACAGGGACACGATTTACATCACCGTCGTCGACAGGGATCGGATGGCGGTTTCGTTGATCCATTCCATCTATCACAGTTTCGGATCGGGCATTGCCACGGACAAGTTCGGGATCCTGCTGCAGAACCGCGGCCAGGGTTTCACGCTGCAACCCGGGCACCCGAACGAACTGGGCGGGGGCAAACGGCCAATGCACACGATCATTCCGGGGATGCTGCGTGAAAACGGCCGCGTTTCGATGCCATTCGGGGTGATGGGCGGAGCATATCAGCCAAACGGTCACGCACGTTTCCTGAGCAATCTGACAGATTTCGGAATGGACCTGCAGGCGGCGCTGGATGCGCCGCGAAGTTTTTCCGATGCGGGCGACATGAAGGTCGAAACGGGATACCGCGACTCGGTTCGCCGGGATCTTGCCGACATGGGTCACGCGGTGTCGATACCGGATGTCCCCATCGGTGGCGCACAGGCCATCCACATCCGGGACGATGGTGTCCTGGTGGGTGCAAGTGACCCGCGAAAGGACGGTTGTGCGTTGGGCTATTGACCCGGCAACGTGATCCGGGATGGTCTAGTTCAGCTGGAAATGCAGCGGGTAGGAGCCGTCCTGGAACGGGCCGAACATGTCCGGGATGTCGGGATGGTCAACCGGTTCGCCCGAATAGTCGGCGACCAGATTCTGCTCGGACACGTAAGCCACGTAGTAGGATTGGTCGTTTTCGGCGAGCAGATGATAGAACGGTTGTTCGCGGACCGGTCGGCTGTCTTCGGGAATCGCCTGATACCACTCCTCGGTATTTGCGAATTGCGGATCGACATCGAAAACCACACCCCGAAAGGGATGCTTCCGGTGGCGGACAACCTGCCCCAAATGATATTTTGCGCGCGTTCTCAACATATTCACGTAGCCCCTACTCCCGGATATTACCGCGTTCAAGGTCCATTTGTCCAATAAATGGGTGGAAATTAAGGGAAACAGTTTGTGAGCGCAGGCGTAACAGTCGGCGGATTTGTGATCAGCGGATCGCAGCAATTGGGATTCCATCCGCAACCCGAATGCAGTAGACTTTGTTCAAAAAAGGCAAGAGGCAGATGAGCAGAACGCTTCGCGCAATGATGTTGATGCTGATTCTGGCATCCTGTGGTGGTGGCCATCAGGCGCCGCCGCGTGATCTTGATAACGCCTGCAGCATCGTGCAGCAGCGACCGAAATACGTGAAGGCCTTCAAGGCGACCGAGCGACGCTGGGGCGTGCCGGTGCATGTGCAGATGGCCACGATCTATCAGGAGAGCAAGTTCCGCGGCAATGCGCGCACGCCTTACCGCTATGTCCTGGGCGTCATCCCGATGGGCCGGCAAAGCAGCGCCTATGGTTATAGCCAGGCACTCGACGGCACCTGGGACGAATACCGCCAGAAAACAGGACGGCGTGGCGCCAAGCGTGACCGGATGCGGGACGCCTCTGATTTCATGGGCTGGTACATGAACCAGAGCCGCGAAAAGAATGGCATCGCGCTGAGCGATGCACGCAACCAGTATCTGGCCTATCACGAAGGTCACACGGGCTATGCGCGCGGAACCTATAACAACAAGAGCTGGCTGTTGCGCGTGGCGGGCGAAGTGGATGCGCGCGCCTCGCTCTACGAAGCGCAGCTTTCGGCATGCAGGGCGTATCGCTAGCGGTTGCGTCCCTGCCTGCCACCGCCGCCGGACCCGGTTGCAAACAGCGAACTGCTCAGCCGCTGTCCCTTGATCATGTCGCCCAGCACCACGGTTGTGCGCCCGCCGCTGTCGTCGTGAATGACCCATTTGCGCAGCTCCAGCGGGGTGCCGGAAAACATCAGGTCAATGCGGCCATATTCCGGGTTCTCCGGGTCCTGCGCGGTGACAATTGTCGACGTGCCGTCAAAGCCGTGACCGACAACCATGTTGGCGCGGCCCAAATCCACCTGGCGCGCCAGGATGATCGACAGAGGCGTGCGTTTCAGCGGATAGCTTTCGGGCGGCTGGTTGGATTTGGGGTCGTGGATCACAACCGCGCCCGCGCCCGCGATGACCGTTGCGGGGTTGGGCGGGTCGTATTCGAACCGCATACGCCCGGGACGGTGCAGGTACAATTGCCCGGTAGAGCGGCTGCCATCGTCATTGAACTGGGTGAACGGCGCAGTCACCGTGGTCAGGCCATTGAGATAAGTGGAAATCGTGGCGAGCGGGACCTTGTCCTGCGCCATCGCAACCGTTCCCGAAAAGGCCAGGAACAACCCGGCCAGAATATGTGTCATCCTGATCATGTGAGATAGATAGGCCGGCTTGCCGGTGCATACACCCCCCAACCCGTCACATCGGCGTGTTTCTGCACTGACGATGCGATCAGGCAAAGTCGTGGTAATAGTCGAGATAGGTGTTCAGATCGTTCGTCTCTGTATCGCGGAACATGATGCTGAACTTCAGACCTTCGCCATCGTTGATCTTCAGAATGGCATTGGTCGAAATGCTGCCGGCCAGGACGGTGAAGTCGTCCCGGACAAGCGCGGCCGATCCGAAATCGAGACTGTCCGAGTAGTAAACGAAATCAAAGATTTTGTCCCGCTCACCGTCAGTTGACGGGTTGAACTTGAATACATCGGCGCCGCTGCCGCCGGTCAGCAGGTCGACACCTTTTCCGCCCCGAAGCGTGTCGTCGCCAAAACCGCCGATCAAACGGTCATCGCCGCGCCCGCCCAACATCAGGTCTTCGCCGTCACCGCCCAGCAAACGGTCGCGACCCCAGCCACCGTCCAGCTTGTGAAAACCCGGATCGTGGTAGTTCGTGTTGTCCTGAACACTGCTCACCAGCAAATCGTTGCCGCGCCCGCCATAGAGCTGGTCCGCGCCATCCATCCCGTAAAGCTTGTCTCTGCCGAACCCGCCATACAGCTTGTCGTCGCCGTCGCGCCCGACGAGAATGTCGTTGCCCCTGTTGCCTCTCAGGATATTCGAGCCTTCGACACCCATGATCTGATCGTCGCCCGCGGCACCGGAAACCTTGAAAACGCCACTTTCAAAGCCGTAGGTCCAGCCGGTCATGTCGGTCGGAGTGCCATAGATATGCTGGACCGCCTGCAGGTCGAGCGGGCCAAGCGTGGACGTCGGAGTTGGCGCCCAGTTATAGGACATGACGGTCTGGGTGAAGGAATCAAGCGCCGCCGACAGTGTCAGGTTGCCCCCATGCGTATGCGAAAGACCGATCGCGTGGCCGATTTCGTGCAAAAGCGTTCCGATCCCGTTGCCCGACAGCTTGTCACCATTGGTCACGTCGATCACGTAATCGCCCACCGACGAATTGAAGTCCGACACGAAGGGATAATTCGCCCAGCCGCCATAGGGCGACCCGGTCACGGTGTGAGCGTTTATCATCGCCTCGCCGGTGGTTTCGACGAACTTGATGCCGGCAATCGCCTCATACTGGGACATGGCGGCGCGGACGGCCGCTTTTTGCGCTTCGGACATGACCCCGACCGTGGAAGCGGTATACGGCAGATCGCCCACCGACGGCAGCTCGGCCGCGGTGTAAAAGCTGTAACTCACAAAGACCGGGAACCCCAGGTCTTCGGTTGCATTCCAGCGGCGTGCTTCGTCATCGAGATAGGCAAGTATGGCGGTGTAGTCCGAAACGACTGGCAAAACGGGAGCTCTCCTGATGTGGCGATTTGCGGATTCGGCATTATCCTAACCCGCAACACTTCACAGAATATGATATTTTCATGACTGTTCCGGGACAAGTATCTCGCGTTTTCCGACATGGTTTGCGGCGGAAACCAGCCCTTCGTCCTCCATCTGCTCCACGAGGCGGGCCGCCTTGTTGTAGCCGATCGCCAGTTTGCGCTGGATATAGCTGGTCGAGCATTTGCGGTCCTTGATCACCACCTGGACGGCCTGGTCATAGAGCGCGTCCTCGCCGGTGGTGTTCCCGCCCAGCCCGAGAACCAGGTCGATGTTGCTTTCCTTGTCTTCGTCCGGGCCCTCGACGACGCCGCTCATGTATTTGGGAGGGCCGAAGGCCTTGAGGTGGTTCACCACCTCTTCGACTTCTTCATCGGACACGAACGGGCCGTGGCAACGGGTGATCTTTGCTCCGCCGGCCATGTAGAGCATGTCGCCCATACCCAGGAGTTGTTCGGCCCCCA
>CAYGNE010000194.1:0-6803 GCA_964351155.1 uncultured Rhodobacterales bacterium
GCCAGCGCGCGGGTCGCGCGCCGGCCGGGCTGCGTTACTGGTTCATTTCGAGTTTCTGAGTCTCGAAGAATTTGCCCCATTTCTCAAGTTCGGCGTTGTAGAAGACGGTGGCGTCGGCGGCATTCGAACCAACCGGTTCGAACCCGATCTTCTTCAGCTTTTCCTGCGCCTCAGGCGTCTGCACCGCGGCGGCAAAGGCATCGCCCAGTTTTGCCACCACCGCATCGGGGGTGCCTTCGGGCGCGAACATCATCATCCAGCTCGCCACGTTGAAGCCCGGAACGCCGGCTTCCGCGATGGTGGGCACATCCGGCAGTTTAGAGGACCGTTCGGCCGAGGTGACCGCCAGCGCCTTGACCTCGCCCGCAGCAATGGTGCCGAGCACGGTCGGCATGTTCTCGAACACCACGTCGATCACGCCCGAGCGCAGATCGACCAGCGCCGCGGCGCCGCCCTTGTAGGGCACATGGACCATGTCGATCCCGGTTTCCTGCATGAAGATCGAGGCGGCGAGGTGGTTGGTCGCACCGATCCCGGTGGAGCCGAAGTTCAGCTCTCCGGGATGCGCCTTGGCGTAGGAGATGAACTCCTCGACGGTGTCCACCTCCATGTCCTTGTTGACGATCATCACGTTCACAAGCTCGGCCAGTTTCGACAGCGGCACGAAATCCTTGCGCGGATCGAAGGGGAAGTTGGGGTTCACATAGGGCGGGATCACCTGTCCGCCGAGGCCGCCGACCAGCAGGGTATAGCCGTCGGGGGCCGACTGGACGACCTCGGTCATGCCGATGATGCCTGTGCCGCCTTCCTTGTTCTCGACGACCACGGTGGCGCCGTCGAGCTCGGCCGAAAGCCCCTCGGCGGCAATGCGGCCCACAAGGTCGGTGATGCCGCCTCCGGGATAGGGGACCACGAGTCGGATATCATGGGCCGGATAGTCCTGTGCCTGGACGGCGAGCGCCCCGAGCGCGAAACCTGCGGCGAGGCCCAGAGTCTTCAGTCTTGTTTGCATTGTGTTCGTTCCCTGTCGGTCAGAAGAAGGTTGTTATGTTCTTGGAAAGCAGCACATTCTGGTCGAGCAGGATTTCCCGCCGTTCGATCAGCCATGAGCCTTCGGTCTTGCGCAGGGTGTCGATGCGCTTGCCGATATATAGATCGGCCTCGACATCCTGACGATTGCGCCACAGCAGGAACCGGCTGCCGACCTTGACCCGCGTGGGTGCGGCCGCATCGGGCTCTACCTCAAGCAGCCGGATGTTGCTGATCATCCGGGTCACGCGCGACACTGGTTCCTCGGCCCAGTGGATCCCTGTCGAGAGCTGTTTGACGCGCCTTTCCAGCGTGTCCTTGCCCTCGTCCATCCAGGCAATGTCGGACTGTTCCGTGGAATATTCGTCCTCTTCCCGACCGAATTTGAAATTCCGGGCGAGCGGCATGAAGTAACGGATGTCCTCGGACAGCAGATCCAGCCACTCCTTGAAGCGGCGTTCGTCCAGCATGGCCGCCTCGGCATAGAGGAACTGTTCCACGTTCCGGGCAAGCAGCAGCTCGGCAAGAAGCGCTTCGGTCGCGGTCATGGCCTCGTTCCTCATGCCGTCACCGCGACGTCTTCGTCGGCAGGGATCGACACCGACCCCTCGCTGGTCATCACGTCAAGCCAGCGGGCATAGAAGATGCGGGCGTTCTCTTCGGAATACTCGCCGCATTGCACCGCGCCCTTCAGGCCCGGGACCGGCTCGGCATGACCGATGCCCATCTGGTAGTTGTAGGGGAACAACCGGGCGCGGGGGCCGGCGCTGGCATCGGTGGCGTAGACCCAGTTTTCCATGTCGTCGGATTCGGTCATGCCGCCGGGGCCGGAATAGCGGATATAGTAGTGGCGGCAGGCATCTTTGTACGCCTGTGGGGCATCCACATCGACCAGAAAGATCCGCCACATCTCCATTTCGGTCGGCCCGATCGGATGGAACACCGTCATGGTCCGGGGCTGGCGTCCGTGAAAGGACATGTTGGGAAAGATCGTGCCGGTGCCGGTGGTCACCCGCATCCTGTTTCCCAGATTTTTGACCCGCGCCTCATAGACTTCGCGCAGATAATCCTGCACCTCGGGGTGATTGGTGAAGGTCGGCGAAAACTCGCGCTCGACATCGTAGGGTGGCTCGACCAGCCCGCCATGACCGCGCCCGGGAAAGCCCACGGTGACCCGGTCATAGTTGCGGTCGCGCCGGCCCTTGCCCTTTGACGGACCGATGCCCGTCACATCCACCGAGCGGTGCGAGATGTCGTGATAGAGATCGCCGATAAAATTCTCGGCGGCGAATTTCCAGTTGCACTTGACCCGCCACTTCTGAATCCCGCCGATCATCTCGGACCCGCCCGGACGCCCGTCGCGATGATCCAGCGCGGCGTCCAGATACAGCTTCATGTCGCCCAGATAGTCCTCGAAATCCGGGGCGTTCTCATCCCAGTTGGCAAAGATCGCGCCCTTGTAGTTGACCACTCGCGGCACCCTGATCAGGCCCCATTTCGGCTTGTCCAGCTGACTCTTGTAATGGGTGGCAAAGCCCGGCACACCCACCAGTTCGCCCGGAATCTCGACGATCTTGCCATCGGTGGAATAGGACCAGCCGTGATAGGGACAGGTAAATGCGCGCGTGTTGCCCTGGTCATAGCGGCACAGCTTCATGCCCCGGTGCATACAGGTGTTCAGAAGAACATGGATCTTGCCCTGGCGGTCGCGGGTCAGGATCACGGAATCGCCGCCCATCCGCGAGGTTACGAAATCGTCGGGATTGCGGATCATCGACTCGTGACCGACGAACAGCCAGGTGCGGGTAAAGATCCGCTCCAGTTCCTGCTTGTAGATCTCCTCGTCCACGAAGATTTCGCGTCCGACGGTGCCTTCTTGCATGTCCACGATGGCGGCAAGATCTTCTGGGGTTTTCATGGCTGCTCCGCTGTTGGCTGTCCGGCCATCCGCTCAGGCGGTGGCCGGTCGTTTTCGATAGGCAAAGGGGCCAGGGGTCTGGTTCACCGCCATCACCTCCAGCCGGTTAACGTTCACGTGCGGGGGAAGCGTCACACACAGCTCGACGGTCGCGGCGACATCATCGGCCGAGAGAAAGGCGCCGTCGGCCTCGGCAGCCGCGACCCGTGCCTCGTCACCGTGGAACCGCACGGCATTGAACTCGGTATCCACCCGGCCGGGCTCGATACTGGTCACGCGGATGTCGGTCGCCAGCAGTTCGCGCCGCAGCGTCAGAGCGAAATGGTTCACGAAAGCCTTGGTCCCGCCATAGACCGATCCCGCCGAGGGATAGGTGCCGGCGACCGACCCCAGAAGAACGATATGGCCCCGGTTCCTCGTGATCATGCCGGGCAACAGGGTCCGGGTGACGGTCAGCATCCCCTTGATATTGGTATCGACCATCCGGTCCCAGTCGTCGAAATCGCCCTGCGCCACCGGATTGGTGCCCGAGGCGAGGCCGGCGGAATTCACGAGCAGATCGACGGCGGCAAAAGACTCGGGCAGGTCGACCAGCGCGGCATTGGCCGCGTCCCGGTCGCAGAGGTCGACGGGCAGGACATGAACCGGGGTATCGAGTTCACCGGCCAGATCCGTCAGCCGCGATACGCGTCGTCCGCCAAGAACCAGGCCAAACCCCAGTCGCGCCAGACGATGCGCGACCGCAGCCCCGATTCCAGACGAGGCCCCGGTGACGAGAGCGATTCTGTCAGTCATATGGACTCCGCAAGATTGCATGATTATACGTTAATACGATTATCACAGGTGTCAAGCCGATCACTTCAGCTTGCGGCCCTCGCCGAGCTGCCGAGACCGAGAATGAGGTCACCTTTCCAGTGGCCCGGCACCGCCCTGTCGCTGCCGCAGGAGATCCAGACCACCTATACCGTTGCGCAGCAGGGCTGGCTCTGGTCCGTGGCGGGGTTCATCGAAGACGTCTGGGGGGAAGCAAGTGCGGGCTTGATATACGCACGCCAAATATAACGTTAGAGTTATAGATATAGTTAAAGTTGACATTATCTCCAATTTTGGCATCATGACTCGCATGTATGTTATTACCTTCGCAAACCCGAAGGGCGGATCGGGGAAAACGACATCCGCCATGCTTCTGGCTGAACAGATCGCCCTTTCGGGCGGTCGGGTCTCCATCCTCGACCTTGATCCGAACGCCAATATTCTTGCCTGGTCTGAAGGCAGGAGGGCGGATGGGCGCGACGTGCCCTTTGCGGTTCACGCGCGCCCTCAGGCCGAGGACACAGTTGAATTGATCGATCAGCTTTCCGGCGAAACGGATTATCTGATCATCGACCTAGAAGGATCAAAGGACCAGGTTGTTACCTTTGCGCTTTCTCGGACAGACCTTTGCGTTATCCCGCTCGACGGTTCACCCATGGAGGCCCGACAGGCGGCGGCAGCCGTTCGGCTTGTGCAGACCACATCGAGCATGATCCGCGCGCCAATCGCATACTCGCTGTTGTTTACGCGGACCAACGCGGCATTCCAGACTACGGATGAGCGCGACGTGCGGCAGGAGATGGAGATCAACAACATCCCGACACTGCCGATCCGCATAGCAAAACGTGCACCCTATACCCGCATCTTCCGCGACGGGGTGCTTCTGGCGGAATTGCCCGGAATCGTCACGGACGAGCACGAAGGCAAGACGGCATCTGTTACCGACAAGGCCATGAAGCAGGTGGCTGGAGCCATCGAGAACGCCCGTGACTACGCCCAGGCTGTAATTCATGCCCTCACGAAAGAGAGGGTCGCATGAGCAAGTACGGATTTGGCGGCGGTATCGAACTCCCCAAGCCCTCTGAGTCTTCAAAACCGCGGCCCAAAGTCGAACCGGGTTCTGTTGAGAAGGCTGTCGAGGCTGGCAAATCCCTAGGCTTTGTCAGCCGGGAAGGTTCCACGCGGTTGAAGCCCGGCCCAAAGCGCAAGGAACCCCAGGACAAGGTTTCGATTCCGGGTCCAAAGCGTGTTGTCGATGAATTTCGGGCGTTTTGCCGGGAACGTAATCTGACACTCTGGCAAGGTCTTGAACTGTTGTTATCGGAGACGCGTAACGGTTCAGGTTAGGGGCGGCCGCGTTTCTCAAATACCTTCTTGCAGAATCCGATGAAGGCGGCGGTTGGGTTGCGGGGCGGTTCTGTCATCCACTCCCGCCATTCCTGTTCGAGGACATACACATCCCATCCAGGCGCGACGGCCCGCGCGTCATGGTAAGCCTCCGGGTCGAGGCGGATTTGCGAGAGGGCAGGGGCGACAGTTCCGGCTTGATCACTGCGCCGGTTGGTGAATGTGACCATGTCATCTTCCATCCTCACAGCGTAATCAGGCATGTGGGCATGTTGCCCGTCCTGGCGCACAATACTCATGACCAGACGGCGAAACTCTTTTTCGGTGGAGCAGGAGCCACATTTGGCTTGCAGCTTCGCTAGCCCAATCTTCCATTCCTTCTTTGCGCCGCAGTGCTTGCGGGCAAGCTCATAGATGCGCCGCTCTAACGGCTTGCGCAGGCGAAAATAGTCGCGGTGCAGGGTCAGCACTTCACGGTGCCGGATGGCATTGAACACCCAATCCGAAAGCCTGATTTCCACCTCCTGCATTCGTCCGTCGCGTGTCTCACGGACGATCCTGAACCGGTCAATCAGTCCGAAGCCATCGAACTCTTCCTTGCCGCCAGTAATAAGATTGGTCGTGATCACCGTGCCCTGAAGGCGTTCCAGAGCGGCCCTGAGCTGTTCATACCCGCGCCCATCCGTTCCTCGGTTCGTGGCCTTCAGCAGGTCATATGCCCTGAAGCGAATGGTTGGACTAACTTCACGTTCCTCATTCAGAGCTGCGATGCACTGGCTAATGCAGTAGATCAGCACGTCACGATCATGGACTGTCGCCAGCCCCTTCATAGAGGGGGTGATTTCAACGAAGTTCTGCCCGTTTTCGTACCGGCGAATCCGCCGGTCCGGCTTGGTCGATATCGAGAAGATCGGGTGCTCCATCGACGCCATATCACCCTTCGGCGCAGCATCGAAGATATCGCAGACAAAGAAGTCCGCTTGCTGCATCCGATCCGGCAAAAGCGGAGATCGTGAATTCGTGTTATCACCCACCATGTCCGCACATTCGTGCTTTCACACACCAAGGTCAACAGATTCGTGCTTTTACCCACCACTTTTCGTGTTACCACCCACCGATTTTCGTGCTTTCACACACCAAAGGATCTGAAAATATATTTAGAATCAATTAAATAGCGGCAAACGTCTAAGGCGTAACACAGATTCTAACACATATTTAACACCCACGAGCTGACGGGCTGCCTGTGAATAACCCTGTCGGGAGCTGTCAGTCCTGATAGTGCACGCAGGCGTATCCGCCTGATTGCGTAGTGACCCACTGACCTCCAAAGACAGCGCATGTGGCACCGTTGACTGCTGAGAAACGAGGAAGCATCACCGCCAGCACCAAGGCCAAAGTGAACGCGCCCAGACCAAACCAAGGAAGATTGCGTTTCAGGCGCTCTGCCTTCCTTTCCCGATCCCGCACCTTCTCCAGGAACGACCACTTGTCCTCTTCGGCCTTCTTGAGCGTGGCCTGTGCCCGGCTCGTTGCCTCGAACAGATCAATGATCATCTGGCTCATACGAACGAGATTGTCATTGATCTTGCCGTCGATGGTCTTTCCAACCAGCTCGCCGTAGTGCTCAGGGTCAGTCTGGGATCGGGCCGCAAACGCCGCTTGGCGCGCTTCCGTCGCGGTCTTGACCAGCCGGTCC
>CAYGNE010000195.1:0-6799 GCA_964351155.1 uncultured Rhodobacterales bacterium
GCGGGGTGATCTGGGCGCCGCAGGTGATCGAGGATGCCAAGGATCACGGGCTTGTCCTTGGCGAGAACGGCAAGCTTTACGACAGCAAGAAACAGGAACGCCTGCCCGATGGGGTGAAACCGATGCCACTGATGTCGGACGCGGACCTGGCCAAGCGGGGCGAACCGACCACCGCGCAGGTGCTGCCCAACCACGTTGCGCGCTACCTTGACCTTGTGGCGCTGGCCGACCGCAAGCCGGTTACGGTGATCGGCGAAAACGGCGTGCTGCGCGACCGGCCGGGGTTCGAGGTCGATTTCATGACCCGCGCCTCTGCCCGCGACAGCAGACAAACCGCGCCCCATCCGTCCGTCCTGATGCCGGTTCACGGGCATTGGAAGGTCACCTGGGACGGCGGCAGTGCAACCCTTGCGCCGGGCGACACCATGAGCGTACCGGAAAACCTCGGCTATACGGTTGTGCCGTCGATGACGGGCGAAGCATCGCTGTACCGGATCGTCGCGACCGACGACCCGGCCGGCCCGACCTGGCAGGGCTAAGACGACCGGGGCGGCCGGACCCACCGGCCGCGCCGCCACTTGAACGGAGGTTCCCATGGCACAGATCAAGACGACCCATGTCGGGTCGCTTCCCCGGACGCAAAAGGTTGTGGATTTCATCTTTGCCCGGGAACGGAACGAAGATTACGACCCAGCCGCATTCGACGCCGCCATGACCGAGGCCGTGTCGGCCACCGTGCGCCGCCAGACCGACGCCGGGGTCGGGATCGTGTCGGACGGTGAAACCTCCAAGATCAGCTATGCCACCTACGTCAAGGACCGCTACACCGGGTTCGATGGCGACAGCCCGCGCAACGCGCCAGCCGACCTGAAGCTGTTTCCAGGCTTTCTTGAACGGATCGCCAACGAAGGTGGTACGCCGCAATATGCGCGGCCCATGTGCGTCGGCGAGGTGAAGACAAAAGGGCAGGGCGAGTTGCAGAAGGACATTGCCAACCTCAAGGCGGCGATGGCCGAACACGGGGTCGAACGCGGGTTCATGAACGCCGCCAGCCCCGGCGTGATTTCCCTGTTCCTGCAGAACGACCACTACCCCACGCGTGCGGCATACCTTGCGGCGCTGGCCGATGCGATGAAGGAAGAATACGAAACCATCGTCGCCGCTGGCCTTGATCTGCAACTGGACTGCCCGGATCTTGCCCTGTCGCGACACATGCTTTTCACCGACCTGAGCGACGAGGACTTCCTGAAGGTTGCGGCCAGCCATGTCGAGGCGCTCAACCATGCGCTGTCCAATGTGCCCGAAGACAGGGTTCGGATCCATATCTGCTGGGGCAACTACGAAGGACCGCATGTCTGCGACATTCCGATGTCCAAGATGTTCGATACGCTGATGTCTGCCAAGGCCCACTATGTGCTGTTTGAAACCTCGAACCCCCGGCACGGGCATGAATGGACCGTCTTCCGCGACCGCAAGGCCGACATTCCGGATAACAAGGTGCTCGTGCCCGGCGTCGTCGACACAACGACAAACTTTGTCGAACATCCGGAATTGGTGGCGCAACGGATCGAACGGTTCGTCGATATCGTCGGCCACGACCGGGTGATCGCCGGCAGCGACTGTGGCTTTGGCACCTTCGCGGGCTTTGGCGCCGTCGATCCCGATATCGCCTATGCCAAGCTGTCGGCGCTGGCCGAGGGAGCCGCGCTGGTCAAATGACGCCACTTGTCCTGATCCCCGGAATGATGTGTGATGCGCGGCTTTTCGCGCCGCAGATCGAAGTGTTTTCCGGGCGTCGGGCGATCGTATGTGCCGCGATATCGGAGCACATCAGTGTCAAGGAAATGGCGGCGGGTGTTTTGTCTTATACGCCATCGCGGTTTGCCTTGATGGGCCTGTCGATGGGCGGCATCGTCGCGATGGAAATCTTGCGGCAAGCTCCCAATCGGGTCGAGCGGATTGCCCTTCTCGACACCAATCCCATGGCCGAACAGGAGGCGGTGAAAGCCCGCCGACTTCGCCAGATGAGGGCCGTTCAAGAGGGCAAGCTGTCCTCGGTCATGCGTGACGAAATGAAACCGAACTATTTGAGCGATGGACCACGCAAGGCCGCGATCCTCGATCTTTGCATGGACATGGCTCTCGACCTCGGTCCGCATGCCTTTCTGAGTCAATCGCGCGCCCTGATGGACCGGCCCGATCAGACCCGGACGCTGCGGGATGCCGATCTGCCGGCTCTTGTTCTGTGCGGTGCCCAGGACGAGTTGTGTCCCGTCTCCCGACATGAATTGATGGCCGAACTGATCCCCGGCGCGCGGCTCGAAATCATCGAGGATGCGGGACATTTGCCGACTTTGGAGCAACCGGAAAAAACCAACGCAGCGCTTGCCCGCTGGCTGGAGGACTAAATGGACGACATGCTTCTGACCCTGCTGCAGAAGGTCGACACGCCGACCGTGTGCAACGCCATCGAGGTGGCGCAAGGCAAACGTGGGTTCGACGCCTTCACGCGTGGAACGATGCTGGCCTCGCATCCCGATGCGCCCGCCATGGTCGGATACGCTCGCACCGCCAGGATCGCGGCGGTTGCACCACCTGATGAACCGCCCGAACGTATCAAAGCCCGTCGCATGGATTACTACCGCCACATGGCCGAAGGTCCCCGCCCGGCGATTTCCGTTGTTGAGGACATCGACTTTCCAGACTGCATCGGGGCCTATTGGGGCGAGATCAACACGACTGTTCACAAAGGTTTTGGCCTTTCTGGCGCATTGACCAACGGCGTGATGCGCGACCTGGGCGACCTGCCTGACGGTTTCCCGGTCGTGGCCGGCTCCATCGGTCCCAGCCATGGGTTTGTGCATGTGAAAGAAATCGGAACAACCGTCACCGTGTTCGGTCTGGAAATTGCCGACGGGGATTTGGTTCACGCCGACCGGCATGGCGCAGTTGTCATTCCGCCAGAGGTACTCCCAGATCTGGAAGAGGCCATCATCCGATTGGTCGACACCGAAAAGCTGGTGCTTGATCCCGCACGCAAGGACGGGTTTGATTTCGACGCGTTCCAGGCGGCATGGGCAGCGTTTGAAGCGGCACGCACGTAATAGGTCAAGCCGCTGTCCGTCCAAGACCGTCATTCCGTGTCTGGGTTGTTGGCACGACCCACACCGGATTTACCGAGGGCGAACGCAGCGATGCACTGAAGGGGCAAACTACCCGTTCCAGGATACCACGACATATTCGGATCGTTGACGCGCCGTCCATGACGATCACGGGGCAAGCTCGGACGTTCGTGCTTCGGGACAAGATGATGGAATGCAACGCCATCGTTGCCATCGCGCCCGGGCGCAGGATTGGCGCGCCGTCTCTGCATTTGCGTCCGGCGGTACCGAGCCCGAAATGACGTCACTTGTCTGTTTCCCGGACCGGGTGGTCGGCAGTTTCTCATCGAGGGATCGGGCGCAGGCTTTCGCCAGGGGTTGTTTGGCCCCGCAAGCCGGGGATTGCCCACCCGATGCGCGCAGCGCGACGTTCAAATGCCGGGTTCTCCCGCTGTAGCGCAGCGGCGCATGACGCGATAGCCTTGTCGGCAATCGCATTGCAAAGGCCGGGCTCTTTCGGCGAGCGGGGCGAGCGCACAAGCTATGCCAGGCGGCCTTGTGCCTGGGCAAGCCAGACAAGCCCGACAAGCATCATCGCGGCGGCCAGCACACAGGCAATCGTGCGCACCGTGTTCCACATGGTCCAGCGTGGCAGGTAGGTGCCGGTCCAGTAGTCGCGGGTTGCCTCTGACGGCAGTTCCATATTGGCAAGCGCCTCGTTCATCGGCACGTTGAAGAAAACAGTGACGGCGAAACACCCGACAAGATAGACCAGCGCGCCAAGAAGGATGAGCGTTCCGGGCCCGCCGCCAAGGTACATCGCGCAATAGATCACGATGAATGCCGACATTGCGGCCATGCCGAGGAAAAGGGCCATGAAGATCCAGCGAAAGACCTCGCGATTGATGACCTGCATGGCCTCGACGCCACCTGTTCCGCCGGTCTGCGCGAGCGAACGCATGATGAAGTCGGAGAAGGCCAGAAAGACGCCACCGACAAGCGCGTAGGCGAGGGTGGAAAACTGCAACAGGACAAGGATGAATGCGGACATGATGGGTCTCCTTTCCGGATGGCGCTGGTGACGCTTGCGAACAGAGCGCCACCGACAGGTTTCAGTGTTCGGCGCTGCCGCCGGACAGTGGCGCGCGCGCCGGTTCAGCGCGGCGGCTGAAGGCCACGACGCAGAGCGCCGCAACCGCGAGCTCAAAAACCAACGCACCGATGATGGGGCCCGACGGCCAACCCTCGGCGACCAGACCAATGATCCGGCCGGTCGGGTATGCGAGGAAGACGGTCAATGCCGTGGCCTTGGATATCTGCACCAACGACGTTCGCCAGATCCCGGCCAGCATCAGGAAACCGAACGCCACGAGGCCCGCGGCAGGCGCCCGCAATTCGCTCAGCAGGCTTGCATCATTGGCAAGTGTGATGCCGTAGCCGGCAAAGAAGGCGTGCGGCGCGGCCAGAATGAAACCGCCGATGCCGACAGAGGTCAGACCTGCGACGCCGAGCGCGGACTTTTCCAGAACAGTGACAGGCATTTGCATATCCTTTCCAACGCGCGCGGCAATCAGGCCGCGGTGCGCCAGGCACCACGGGAGGCCGCGGCGGCCGCGAAGTCGGAAAAGTCGCGCGGTGCCCGGCCGAGCGCGCGTTCCACACCGTCAGTCAGATGCGCGTTGCGCCCGTCGAGTGTCTCGCGCGCAATGGCGGTGAAGACATCGGCGACAAACTCACCCCCCGCAGCCGCGACATTGGCGTGGAACTCCTCGAACGTGATCGGCAGGTGCCGGATCGGGCGACCCGTCGCGTCGGACAGGACACCGGCCATCTCGGCAAAGGTCATGAGCCGCGGTCCCGTGACTTCGTAGAGTTCGCCGACATGCCCGTTTTCGGTGAGCGCCGCGACCACAACGTCGGCAATGTCGTCAATGTCGATGATCGGTTCGGCAACACCTCCGCCCGGCATCGGCAGAACCCCCGCCAGGATCGGGTCACGCAGGTAGCCTTCGCTGAAGTTCTGTGCGAACCAGGCCGCGCGGACAAGCGTGAACGGAATGCCCGAGGTGCGGGCGACCTCTTCGCCAAGCCGCGCATGATGTTCGCCGCGACCGGAGAGAAGCACGATATGTTCCAGCCCGCTTGCCGCGGCCACCCTGGTGAAGGCTGCGAGCTTGTCGACCGCGCCCGGGAAGGCGAGGTCCGGGAAATACGTGACATAGGCGCGGGACACACCGCTCAGCGCGGGTGCCCAGGTTGCCGGTGTCTCCCAGTCAAAGGGAATGTCTGCACCGCGCGAACCGCGCCGCACGTCCACGCCCTTTTCCTGCAGTTTCGCGACGACGCGCGAACCGGTCTTGCCGGTGGCGCCAACGACGAGGATGGGTTGGGATTGCATGGGTCAACTCCTTGTTTGATGTGATGAACAGGGGATAACCGGACGTCCGCGGCCAAATATTGACCGTTGCCGCCAGGGTTTTGACCACGCTTGCCAATAGCGTCCTGTGACATGCGGGAGCGCGAGGTCTATAATCAGTGCATGCGCATCACCCAACCAACCCGCAGGACTTTGCCGTGGCCTATGTAACCTCGCTCTTTGCGCGAAAGATGGTGGCTGCTGCAGGATGTGGCATCGATCAACGGGCGACGCTCGAAGGTGCGGGCATTGACCCCGACGCGCCGTGGGATCCGAAACTCATGATCCCCGCGACAACCTATTACGAGATGCTCGAAAGCATGGCCGAACACATCGACGTGACAGATCTCCCGGTGCATGTCGGCGCGTCCATGCAGTGCAATGACTACGGTGCGCTTGGCCTCGCCTGGAAAGCAGCGCCGACGCTGCGGACGTCCTGCGCGCGGATCGAACGCTATGCCCGGATCTGGACAGGCGTCGTCACATACGAACTTCGCGACCACCCGCGTGGCACGCTCTTTATCCTGCACAGAAAGGGGGAGCGGCGCCTTGGCCTGCGCCTGTCGAACGAGGCGACACTGGCCAGTGCCGTGTCACTCGCGCGGCAGGTCTGCCCGGTTCCTTTCAATCCTCTCGAAGTATTCATTCAGCACCGGCAACCGAGGTCGAAAGCTTTTCACGAGGCCTGGTTCGGGTGCCCGGTCACCTTCGGTGCCGATCTCGATGCCCTTCTGGTCTCGCAGGAGGCCATGGAACGCAAAAACATCCTCGGGGATGAGGGTATATCGCGATACCTGATGTCGAACCTCGACAGCGAACTCGCCATGGTCGATACGCCGCCTCCGTTGGTCGGCAAGGCAAAGAAAGCGATTGCCCAGTGCTTGAGCGAAGGTGCGCCTCGCATGTCCGACATAGCCAAGGGCCTTGGCCTGAGCGCCCGGTCGTTCCACCGCCGTCTCGCGGAGCATGGCCTGAATTTCCAGACACTGGCCGAGGAGACACGCCGCGAATTGGCCGAAGGTCTGCTCAGGGACGAACAGTATTCGCTCGCCGAAGTCGCTTTCCTGACGGGCTTTTCGGAGCAGAGTTCTTTCACGCGCGCTTTCAAGCGCTGGCTTGGGACGACACCGGCGAGCTATCGCAAATCGGAAACGTGAAGTTTTTCCGTGCACTGCACGGATCGAACCACAACCAAGCAAGAACCCCCGCGGGACGTCCGGGAACCTTGCCTGATCGGCATGGAGGCCCGCTGCAGCGTTCATCATCGGGCACACGAACCGAA
>CAYGNE010000196.1:0-6785 GCA_964351155.1 uncultured Rhodobacterales bacterium
GGCCGATCTTGATGATGCCGTCGAATTCCTCGACCTTGGCCTGCAGGGCGGCGTGCAGCTTTTGCAGCCCGGGCAGCAGCACGCCATGGGCGCTCATGGCGGCGGAAATATGCATGGCAGTGGGGAAGGTGTCGTTGGAGGACTGTCCCATGTTGCAGTGATCGTTGGGGTGCACCGGGTCCTTGGAGCCGATGACGCCGCCAAGGATTTCGATGGCGCGGTTCGCGATTACCTCGTTGGCGTTCATGTTGGACTGGGTGCCGGAGCCGGTCTGCCACACCACGAGAGGGAAATTGTCGTCCAGCTTGCCTTCGATCACCTCGCCGGCGGCCTGGATGATCGCGTTGCCGCGTTCGGCGTCCAGCTTGCCCAGTTCGACATTGGCCTGTGCGCAGGCTTTCTTGATCACGCCCAAGGCGCGGACGATGGCGACCGGTTGCTTTTCCCACCCGATCGGGAAGTTCAGGATCGAGCGCTGGGTCTGTGCGCCCCAGTATTTGTCTGCGGGGACTTCGAGCGGTCCGAAACTGTCGGTTTCCGTGCGGGTCTGGGACATTGGTGTTCTCCGTCTGGTATGCGGTTGCATGCCGTTTAGCGGGCACGCGGGCAGGGTGCAATTGGCCAGTTGCGCGCAGTCCGCAGGCGGTTTGCAGCGATCTGCGGGGGCGGGCAATTTGGCCAATTGTTATCGGCTCGTCAGCCTGTAAGGTATGCCGAAGTTGAGCGAACAGGAAGGAGCGTCGGTGAAACCTGTCAAATATTCCGCCTTTGCCGCTGTCGGCAGGCTTTGGTTCATCATGCTGTTGGTTCTGCTCTGGATGCCGGCGCAGGCGGCGCTTGCCGATATCGGTCGATTTGTCGGTGATTATTCAGGTTCGGCAGCGATCGTCGATGCCGACGGAACCAGCACCCCGCGGGATATGAGCGTTTCAATTCGCGAGAACAAGAATGGCTTTTCCGTCAAATGGACGACCACGACGCACAAGCCGCAGGGCCGGACCAAGGAAAACACCTATGAGATAGATTTTGTTCCCAGCGACCGGGAAAGCGTGTTTGCGGCGGCGATGAAAAAGAACGTGTTCGGCCATGCGGTGCAGCTCGATCCGATGAAGGGTGAGCCCTATGTCTGGGCGCGGATCACCGGCGAAACGCTGACGGTGTTTTCGTTGTTCGTTGATGAAAACGGCAGCTATGAGCTGCAGCAGTTCGACCGGACACTGGCCAATGGCGGGCTGGAACTTGAATTCACGCGCATTGGCAACGGCATGACCAAGCGCACGTCAAAGGCGTTCCTGGACCGGGAATAGACCCCAGGCGGGTTACTTGCGGAAACTGTCCAGCGATACGATCTCGGCGTCGGGGCGGTGATCCTTGTCTTGCGGTTCCTCGACGTGATCGGTGTTGATTGCCGCGGGAACCTCTGCCTCCTCGTCGTCATCCTCGTCCTCGGCGGATTCAAAGCGCAGGCCGAATTCCACCGACGGATCGACGAATGTCTTGATCGCGTCATAGGGGATGTAAAGCGGTTCGGGCGCGTCGCCAAAATTGAGTGTGACCGAGAAGCCTTCGGGGCCAACCACCAGATTGTCGAACCAGTGCTGCATCACAACGGTCATTTCGCCCGGGTAGCGATCCGACAGCCAGTCGGCGAGTTCGACATCGGGATGCGAGGTGTCGAAGGTGATGAAAAAATGGTGCGAACCCGGCAGACCGTTATCCGCCACGTCCTGCAGAACGGATTTGATCAGGCCGCGCATGGCCGTGTGCATCAGGTTACCGTAGTCGATATCGCGGGACATCCAATCTCCCCAGGATCAGGCAAGGATCAGCATAGGGGATTCGATCAGAAACGAAACCCTGCGGCAACCATTATTTGTTTCAAACCAGATAGGTGGCGGCGCCGATCAGCGCCATGAGCGCGAGCACCAGCGTCATGTCCAGCCGCAGCCGCAAAAGCAGCAGCGACGCCAGCAGAATGAACAGCAGCGCCCACGGGTTCAGGCTGGCCGGATCGGGCACCGGGAGGCGGATCGGACCAAGCGAACGGGGCGTGACCAGATCGAACAGAACATGCAGGGAAAACCACAGTGACAGGTTCAGAATGACCCCGACCACGGCCGCTGTTATCGCTTGCAACGCGCCGGTCAGGCGGGGGCGGGCGGCAATCCAGTCAAGGTAGCGCGCGGCGACGAATATCCACAGGAAACAGGGCACGAATGTTGCCCACAGAGCGACAAGACCAGCCATGACAGCCAGCCCGAAGCCCCCGGCGAGGTTGCCTGCCAGCATGGCGACGAACTGGGTCACGAGAATCAGCGGTCCGGGCGTGGTTTCCGCCAGTCCCAACGCATCGATCATCTGGGCGGTGCTGATCCACTGATAGTCCTGAACCACGGTCTGGGTCAGGTAGGCCAGCACCGCGTAGGCGCCGCCAAAGGTCACGACCGCCAGTTTGGCGAACAACCAGCCAACGTCGCGCAAAAGATCCGGGCCGGTCACGGTCAACGCGATCAGGGGCAGCAACCACAGGGCGAGCCAGAACAGGGCTGTGCCAAGCGGCAGGGGGGGCGCGGCCACAGTCTGTGCCTGGTTTCCGGCCGGGGACGACCGAAAGCCCCAAAGCCCGGCCAGCGCGATGATCAGTGGAAAAGGCAGGTCCAGGGCGAAGATCGCGACAAAGGCCAGGGCGGCGACGACCCATGCGGCCCTGTCGGTCAGCGCCTTGGCTGCCAGTTTTCGCAGCGCCTGCAGGACGATCACCACGACGGTCGCCTTGATCCCGACAAAGGCCGCCTGAACCACGGGGATCTGCCCATAGGCCGCATAGAGCGCGACCAGCGCCGCGATCACCACCGCGCCGGGAAGGACGAACAATGCCCCGGCCAGCAGCCCACCGGCCACCCCGCGCAGTTTCCACCCGGCATAGGTGGCCAGTTGCATCGCCTCGGGTCCGGGCAGCAGCATGCAGAGCGACAGGGCGCGCAGGAAGCTTTGCTCGTCCAGCCAATCGCGGTCTTCGACCAGTTCCCGATGCATCAGGGCGATCTGGGCCGCCGGGCCGCCAAAGGACAGGATGCCGATGCGGCCGAATACCCGGGTCAGGGCAGCGAAATCCGGCGCGTTCATGCGGAACGCCCGGTCGGCCGGTCATGGCCATCATCGGCACCGCCCCGCGCCCGACGACAGAGCGCGTCGCAGAGCGGCATGGCGGCGGCGAGCTGATCCTGCTCGTCGCGATACTGCCGGGAAAGCCCGACTGACAGTGCCGGCAAGCCGGCAGCCTCTGGGGACAGGTCATGCCGGATCGTGTCCGCGCCGCGAATCACGCGCCCCGGCCTGTCGAACCGTTCCGTGTACAGGTTGAATTCATCCAGCATAGTGCCAAGGCTACATTGCGCGCCGCGATGCGACCAGAATGTATCGGGACTGTCGAACGCGGTTGCACCGAAATGGTCGGCGACATCGATGACTCCCGAGGCGTTCGCGACCATCCCCCTGGGCCAAGCAAATTGTATCCGGGACCGTTGTGTCAAGACGTCATCCGGCCGATCTGGCCGCCTTGGGCAGGCATCGGGACCTGCGCGGGTTTGCTGGCTGTCGCCATGCTGGACAGATTGACCACCCCAAGACTAGGGTAGGGGATTACGTTTCTTGACGAATTCGGATTTTTGGTGACATCAGCCGCGCGGTTCCTGTCGGTTTACAGAGAACCTCGCGGCGAAATTCTTTGGGTTTTCAGATATGTGCGATGAAGAGATCGAAAAGTTCAAGCAGAGGTTCTATGCCGAAGGCAAGGTGCGCCGACGCGGGAAAAAGGCCGGAAGACCGCGAGATTTCGAGGATCGCAACAGGAAGAAGGAGCAGGGCAGGCAACGGCGCGAGGCGCGCGACCGCAGCCGCGAAGAGGTGCCGCGCGACAGCGAAGTGGTTGCCCGCAATGCCGAGGCGCTGAGAGCCGAACAACTTGCACGGGATGTGGCGCTGGCGGAGATGAAAGCCGAAATTGCCGCATTGGGCGACACCCAGATCGCTGTCCGGCACAAAGCGCCTTCGGGGCTGGCGTCGGCGCAGGTGCTGATCGACCAATGGCGGCGGCTTGACGGGGTGGGCAAAGCGGCCTCGTCCGCGACGGATGCGGAAATCGAAGCGCTGCGTGACGAGATCGACGATTTCAAGACCTGGCTGGACCGGGTTGACGATATCTTTTCGGCGTCCAGAGAGGCCGAGGCGCTTTACGCCTTTGCGGTCAGAGATCGCCCGATCCGCACCTGGCCGGCGGTCACCGCGGCGGTCACCGACATGCAGGACGCGATCGCCTGGCCGGTTCCGAACAAGCAAAAATTCGTGGCCGCGGTGTCTGCAATTGCCGATGCAAAGCTGATTCTTGAGGCGGCGCAGGCCAACCTGGAGGCAATGAATGCCGGATGGCAGGCGGTGCGGACAAAGGTTCTGGCCGTCAAGGCGAAGGTCGACAAGCCCACGGTCAGAATCCGGGCGTTTCCGGCGGTGGACGCCACCGTGGAAGCTCTGGACCGGAGTCTGGGCGAACCGATTACGGCCGACCTGCTGACTGCGCAAGCGCAGGCTGCATTGGCGGCCGACATCCAGCGGGTCGACAACTGGGCTACGGTGGTCGGCACCAAGATCGACGGGGAGTTCTTCAAGTTTCTTGAATTGGGCATCTCCGCGATGCAGTCCAAAAAGGAGGAACGGCGTTGGGATTTCGAGACACAACGCGACACGTTGCTGGCGCTGTTGTTCGAAACTCCGGTTGTGACCGGCGGGCAGATCCAAGCCGCGTTCAAAGCCATGCTCGCCCGGTACGGCCCGTGGACATCGAACCAGGAGTTTGCAGCCGCAAAAGAGGCGGCAGAGGCAGAGCAGGCGCGGCTGGCGACGCATTTCGCCACGACCTGGGGGCGGCCGCAGGGCGAGGCCGATACCTTGGCCGCGACCTATTACGCGGTAAATTCCAGGGCGCGCGAGGCGATGACCCGCAATCCGCTGACACTGGCGGACTTTCGCACCATCGAGACGCAGATGGACGGGTCGGATGCGGCGCTGACCTATCTGTTGCGGATTCCGGCCGGGGCGGATACGGCGCGGCTGGCCCTGTGCCTGCGCAACCGGCACATTAACGGCGCCAATGTCTGGGCCCGGCTGCAGGCCGGCGACGTGACGATCGCCTATAGCGACCATTTTCTTTATCAGTCGACGTCGATCGAAGTGGAATTGAAGGTTGAATGGGCGGTTGCCGGAATGCCGGGCATTTCGGAGTGGTGCGTGGTGCATATGCATTATTTCGGTACTGTCGCGGACGCTGCCGGGTTCAATTTTGCCCATCTCAAGGAATGGAGCGTGCGGAAGCTCCCGGAATCCAGCTCGGGGCCGGCGGGTGGCGCGCTGACCAATCATTCCACGGGCATGGTGCATCCGATGAACCTGTCGCTATGACGACGAATCCGGGCTTGAAGAGGAGAAATTTCCATGTCGCTTACTGACCAGCAGCGGAGTTTCATCGAAAGATTCATTACCGGGGCGAAAGGCGCAGAGACCGGTGTGGACGATGCCGACATCGAGGCCCGACTGATCAAGGCCAATGCGGCCTGGCTGAAGGCCAATGCCGAAGTGGATTCGCAGATTGCCAAACTGCAGGCCGCGCTGCGCAGCACGGACGACGTCGAGTTGCACGAAATCGCCGAGTTTGGCATGAACGGGCTGACCGGGAACCACAAGGTCCGGCTGATGGCGGCGTTGCGGGACATTCTGGGCGCTGCGCCGGACAAACGGGACCAACCCGCAAAGGCCGCGCTGAAAGTGTCGAGCGCTTTCCGCACGCATCTGCAAGGCAGCGGCACGGTCGAGGCCTGCGAGAACAACCCGTTTGGCGTGCAGGTGGCGATCCGGCCAACGCTGTTGCCGGTGCTGGATCAGCTGGAGGCGGTTCTGGGGCAGGCCTGAGAACAGTTCCGGACGCGGTGGAAACACGGTGCCTCAGGCCCAGGTCAGGCGCTGGCCGGTCAGACAGATCGGCAGAGTGTCGGGCGGAAACTGGCCAAGCTGTTCGAACAGCGACACAAAATCGAAGTGATTATAGGTCTCGACCATCCTGTCGCCCTGGAACCGGGCCATGATCTGGCCGGTGGCCTCTATCGGGGCGCCGGTGTCGGCGCGAGTCGTGCGCAGTCGGAGCGCGGCGGCAAGCCAGTCGCCGTTTTCGATGGTTCGCAGCAGGTCAAACCGTATCTTGCCGAAATGCTGGCGGCAGGCCGCGACCAGGTCGCGAAAGTCCGACCGGTCCATCTGGAATTCGGGGATCACGCCGTTCGCGCGCGTCTCCGGCGCAAAAAGCCGGTCGATCGCGTCAAGGTTTCCGTTGGTCCAGACCTGATCGTACCACTGCTGCAGGAGTTCGGATTTTTTCACGTTTGCCTCCATCGTTTTGGGACAGAGTGCGCCGCAATTATGAATGAAACCTCAAGTTTTCCGAATATGTTCGGGCGGGTGCCGCAAGGTCAGCCCGTCAGCGTTTTCCCAACGCAGCCGGGTCCATTGGCTGGACATTGGTCAGGCGTTATTCGAGATCGGTGACTTTCCTGGTCGAGGGGTGATGTCATCGGCCAAGCTTGCCTTCGTTCAATGAATGCCGCCGACGCAATGTGGCCTGCCAGGTAAATCAATGAAAACAGTGGTGGGGGTGTTGCTGCCTGCCAGGCGACCAAAGCGGGCTGGAAAGTGCAGGCTTCTGTTGCCAGGTGCCTGCGAACCCCGCCTTACGCGGCTAG
>CAYGNE010000197.1:0-6774 GCA_964351155.1 uncultured Rhodobacterales bacterium
GCGCGATGACGTTCGTCGCGTCTTCGATGGATCCGCAGACCGGCGCCCCCGGCCCCGACAACAACCACGTCGTATTCATGTGTTTCGTATTCGTAAGCAGCCATGATGTTCAGCGTCTTTCGTTCCGAGTTAGAGCGCGATGCGCGCGATGGCAAACAGCCCGGTGGCCGCGGCGGCATAGGACAGGCAGGTGACGCCGATGATCAGAATCTTCTGCGTCAGGCCATGCACGTAATCCTCGATCATGACCTGGGCCCCGTCGTTGAAATGCTTGAAGCCCACGGCGATGGTCAGCGCGGCCACGATGGCCGGGAAAGGCCGCGAGAAATAGGCCACGACATCCGCATGCGGTTCGCCCAGCATCGGGCCGAAGGTGAAGATAAAGAGGGGGACAAGGATCAGAAGCGCAACCGAACTGACCTTCATCGCCCAGAAATGCGCGGTCCCGGTCTTGGCGGAGCCCATGCCCACGGCGCGTTTGCGATCGGTGAGATACTGCATGATGGAGCCTCCGTTACGCGATGATCAGCAGGGTCAGGATGGTCATCACGACCGATCCGCCCACCACGATGTAACCCAGTTTGTAGGCCGTCGGCAGGTCGAGCCCGACCGCGTTGTCCCAGATCAGGTGCCGGATACCGGCCAGCAGGTGATACCAGAGGGCCCACAGGGACAGTGTCATGACCAGATCGCCCAGGAACGAGGTGATGACCGCATCCGCCAGCGCGAAATACGCAGGCGACGTCGCGGCCGCGAGGAACCACCAGACGATCAGCAGCGCTGCCACCAGGAGCGCATTGCCGGTAATCCGTGTCAGGATCGAAGAAATCGAGGTGAGCTGTGGTCGATAGATCGAGAGATGCGGCGAAAGCGGGCGATTGCCCCGATTGACATCGGCCATGGCGGCTCCTTTCCAAAAGACTTTCGTCTTTTAATATAGCATTTTGCACTGCTGTCACCCGCGCTTGGCGCGTCAAGGCGCGGTTTTTTGGCGCGGTTTGGCGGATATTTTTCGTTTGTGATCACAGTTTGTCTGGCCGTGATCACATTGCCTGCGACCGGAGTCCCGCCCGGACCGGAATTTTACTGTTGCCCGCCGGCCACGCCGGAATCCCCGGGCCAATGCGCGCTTTGGCGAGTCACTTCGCGCAGGAGTTTCTTTCTTATCCGGGCCGGATATTCCGAAAACCCGGCGGCCGTGACCACGAAGGCGCCGTCACCCACGATGACGTTCTCATAGAAATAGGCCGTCAGGTCCGGCTCGCTTTCTTCGATGGCGATGGCGTTGACCACGATACCCGCCTGTTTCAGGGTCGCGTGAATTTCCGTCGGCGGCATGCCTTCATTGGACGGCCCGTCACCGGACAGGTCGATCAGGTGCCGTGCGCAATGCCCGACCTTGGCGAATTCGGGCAAGACGAAACCCAGCGCTTCGCCGATGGCGGTCGAGTAGTTCCGCCAGATCCTTGGGTCCGCCGAAACCCGCTCCGCCAGCGCGTCCAATGCCTCGAAACTGTCGATTCGGGTCCATGGGATGGTCACCTGCTGCCGCGTGGAGCCGGTCCACTGCACCAGCATGATCTCGGCCTGCCCGCGCACCAGCGCTTCGGAGATGACGCCGTCGCGCAGCGCTTCGGCGAGGCCGTCCATCTGGATGCGGTATTCCTGTTTGTCGACCGAGCCGGAAACATCCACGGCAAGCGCCAGCGCCAGGTCGCATGCCGACCCGGCAGTCGGGGTCAGGAGACCGGGGATCAGGGCCAGGGTTCGGATCAGACGCATGCCCCCACCCTAGCAAAAGGCCGCGCGCAATCACATCACATAAGCCTTACCCGGTCAGAGCGGCATCAACGCCCAGTAATCCAGATCGAGCAGCACGTCGGGGCGGTATTTTCCGTCCCCGTCCCGCAGGGCGAACGGCGCATGTCCCTTTGTCGCGACCAGTCGCAAGCGGATCGCACCGACCCCGGGGGCGGCGGTCTCGGCCTTGCCCAGCACCTCGGACCAGGCATAGACCGTGTCGCCGGACAGGCAGGGATTTGCATGCGCGCCGGCGTTCAGGCCGGCCACCATCTGGGCGTTTGCCAGCCCGTTGAAGGACAGTGCGCGCGCCATCGAGATGACGTGGCCGCCATAGATCAGGCGGCTGCCGTCGGGGCGGGCATTGACGTCGAAATGGACTTTGGCCGTGTTCTGCCAAAGCCGCGTCGCCATCATGTGCTTGGTCCGGTCGATGGTCACGCCGTCCACGTGGTCGATCTGTTCACCGATCTCGTAGTCGCCCCAGCGGTGCGGTTCGCCGGCAAGCGCGAAATCGTAGGTGGAGAAATCGAGCCCGTCGGGAATGGCCAGGTCCGCAGGCGCGACCGCCTTGGCCAGTTCGGGGACAACCGGCTGTGGTGCCGGCGCCCCGGGGTTGCGTTTGCGCACCATCACCCACCGGGCATATTCAAGAACCGTCTCGTCCCGCTGGTTCAACCCCCGGGTCCGCACCCAGACCACACCCGTCTTGCCGTTGGAGTTCTGCTTGACGCCGATCACCTCGGATTCGGAACGCAACGTGTCGCCGGGCCAGACCGGCAGCAGCCACCGCCCCTCGGCATAGCCGAGATTCGCCACCGCGTTCAGCGACACATCCGGAACGGTTTTGCCGAACACGACATGAAATGCGGCCATGTCGTCCAGCGGGCTGGAGGGCAATCCGCACCCCTGTGCGAACTGGTCCGAGGAATAGAGCGCATGACGCGCCGGATACAGCATGTGGTAAAGTGCGCGTTCCCCCATCTTGACCGTGCGGGGAACGGCATGGGTCAAGACGTCGCCGACGGCGTAATCCTCGAAAAACCGCCCGGGGTTGGTTTTGACCATTCACTGATCTCCAAGTTTGATATCGGGTGTGTATGTTCCGGCGACGTCCTTGGTGACGGCCTGGCCACATCGCATGACGCCGCTGGCCGCGTCGAATGTCTGGGTCGGCGAGCCGTAAAGCTCCCAGCCCTTGTTCAGCGCATCCGTCACCTTGTGGCAAAACGCCGAGGTGTCGTCTTCGCTCAGGAACCGGTAGAGTTTCATGCCTTACCCCGGGAACGTCGGATAACCGAGCCAGAAATGCACACCGGCGATGACCGCGAAAACCACCGCCGAGATCACCGCCAGCTTGATATCCCCGGCCGTGTTGCCCGGTTCCGGGCGGGTCCATTCCGGTTCGGCCCGGTTGATCACGATCACCTGGACAACCGCCCAGGCCAGCATGCCGCCGAACAGGATGATGGAGGCCAGGTCGCCGTTGACGATCAGATGCGCGACCGCCCAGGTCTTGATGCCGGCCAGCATCGGATGGCGCATCTTGTCGCGCAGATGGCTGGTGCCGCTCCCGACTCCCATCAGAACCACGGCAACCACCATCAGCAGGTTGTTCAGATGAACAGCCCAGCCAGGTGTCGAATAGACATGCACGAATTCGGCGCCGCGGTATCCGATCACCATCAGCACCACACTGAGCAGGATCAGGACGGCGATCACGCCCCTGCCCTTGTCGCCCATCGCGGCCCGGGCATCGGGTGCAACGCGTTTGAACAGATGGGCCGCAATCCAAAGGACAACGCCCAGAATGAGAAGGGTCATGGTTTACTCCGCCTGCAAAGCTTCGATCATCTCCGCTTTTGCCAGCAATTCACGTGCGGTGGCAACGTGAAGATTTTCCACGATCTTGCCGTCGACCACGGCAACCCCCTGCCCGCTCGCCTCGATTTCCTCGAAGGCAGAGATCTGGCGCTGCGCCAGGTCGATCTCTTCGGAGGACGGGGCAAAGGCGCGGTTGGCGATGTCCACCTGTGCCGGATGGATCAGCGTCTTGCCGTCAAACCCCATGTCCCGGCCCTGCCGGCATTCTGCCTCAAGGCCCGCGTCGTCCTTGAACGCATTGTAGACGCCGTCAATCGCGATCACGCCCTCGGCCTTGGCAGCCAGCAGGCACAGGCCCAGCGATGTCATCATCGGGCCCCGGTCGGCACGGAACCGGGTGTTCAGCTCCTTGGCCAGGTCATTTGTGCCCATCACGAACCCCGCCACCAGCGGATGCGCGGCAATGGCATGCGCGTTCAGCATGCCGCGCGGCGTTTCCATCATCGCCCAGATCGGTTTGTCCCCGGTGATCGCGGCCAGTTCGTCCACGTCCGCCGGACCGCCCACCTTGGGCAGCAGAACCACGTCGGCCTTCATGTCGCGTGCGGCCTCGGCATCATCGCGACCCCATTGCGTGTCCAGGCCGTTGACCCGGACAATCCGCATGCGGTTGCCGTATCCGCCCTGGTCCAGCGACCGTTTCAGCAGGTCGCGCGCATTTGCCTTTTCATCGGCGGTGACCGCGTCTTCCAGATCGAAGATGATCGCGTCCACCGGAAGCGTCTTTGCCTTTTCCAGCGCGCGGGCACGCGACGCGGGAATGTAAAGGACGGAACGGTACGGACGCACGCTGGCCACCATGAATCTCTCCTCGGTCACAAAGTTGCGCGAAAAGGGGCATTTTTGTTCGGATAATTCAAGCAGAAAATGCCGCGACGCAGCATAACGTCGGGTATTTCGCCCGTTAACCAACCCTGCGCGCGCGCCATTAACCACTTTTCAGCACTCACGCGGGCATGATTTCCCCGTCGGATCCAGTCCAGGAAGGTCACTTCGGCAAGGCCACCGGACAAATGGGCAGCGGACCCGGCATCGGACGAGACTGGGCGCGCCGACCCGGGACACCGGGACATCCGGTGGGCCAAACCGGGCAGACGGGCCACAGCGGAAAGGGTAAAACCCATGACGAAGGCAGTACTGAACATGACACTCGGGCTGGGTCTGATGGCTCTCGCAGCGCAACAGGTCGCAGCCCAGCAATCCCGCAACTGTGCGCCACGCGACCGTGTCGTCGAACGCCTGGCCACGGGCTATGGCGAAACCCGCCAGAGCATCGGTCTGGGCGCGCAGGGCGCCGTCGTCGAGGTCTTTGCCTCGGACGACACCGGCACATGGACGATCACGGTGACCATGCCCAATGGCATGACCTGCCTGATCGCCTCGGGTCAGTCCTTTGAGGAACTGGCCGAAGCGTTGCCGCCCAAGGGCAACGACGCCTGAGCCGCTAGCGAACCGGCTGACGCCCTGGCACACGCCGCAGCGTCATGCCGTGTTTTTCATCCGCGGTGAACCCGAGCGTTTCATAAAACGCGCGGGCGCCGTGTTGCCGCCCGGTCAGCAGCATGATCTTGTAGGCATCATGGGACCAGGCGATATCGATCGCTTTCCGCATGACGCGGCTCGACAGGCCCTGGCCGCGAGACCGGGCCTCGGTCACCACATTCTCGATCAGCGCGTAGGGGCGGCCCGAAACGGTCATGTTCGGCAGGACGTGAAGGGTCAGCATCGACCGCAGCCGGCCCTCCCGTTCACATCCCAGCACCGTTGTGCCCGGATGGCCGATCAGTTCGGCGAACCGCTTTCGCCCCGGATCCCCGTCCGCGACCGGGGCCGTGCCGACAAGCTCGCGGTAAAGGCGGACCGCCTCGTCGAAATCGCCCTGCCTCAGTTCCCGTACCGTATCGATCACGTCAGCCCCTCCCAGATCAGCTTGGTCCCGGTGATCATGAGCAATGCATATGTGATCCCGAAAAACAGGGGTTCCGGCACAACCCGATGCGCCCTGACGCCCACCCATGCGCCGAACAGGGCAAAGGGGGCCAGCAGCGCATTCGCCATCGCCGTTTCGGCCGTGAACAGGCCCAGAAACGCGTAGGGAACGAACTTGGCGATGTTGATCGCCCAGAACAACAGAACCGTCGTGCCCTGGTACTCGGTCTTGGACAGGCGCCGGGACAGAAGGTAGACGGCGGCGGGCGGACCGCCGGCATGGCTGACAAAGCTTGTGAAGCCGGTGACGATACCCGCCGCAAACCCCGCCCAGCGCGGCAGGGCGCGCGCAAAGGGGCGCAGATACCCGCTCCGCTGTGCCAGCTGCCAGGCGACGAACGCGACGGAAATCGCCCCGATCAGCAACCGCAGCACGTCCGCGTCGGCCTGCTGGTAGAGCAACGCGCCCAGCGCCACGCCCGGCACCCCGCCCAGGATCAGCAGTCGCGCGTCGGGCCAGCTCCACTGGTTCCAGTACGGGCGCAGGGTCGCCAGGTCGATCAGCATCAGCAGTGGAAGCATGATCCCGAGCGCCTGCCCCGGCTCGAGGATCAGCGCCAGAATCGTCGCCGATGCAAAGGCCGCCCCGGACCCGAAGCCGCCTTTGGATACCCCGGCAAAAACCACAGCCGGCGCCGCAACGACAAAAAACCCGGCATCCAGTTCCAGCATCCGACTGTCTCTTAACCCGTTCCCGTGCCTGCGCTTTACCCCATCCGGAACAGCGCCGCCAGCCATCCCGCGCGCCCACGCCGCAGTGCAGAAGACTTGCACGAAGCCGCGTTACACACTAGGCAACGCGCAATTTTCATCGGATCGGAGATTCATCCAATGGCCAGACCCAAGATCGCGCTGATCGGCGCAGGTCAGATCGGCGGCACGCTCGCCCACCTTGCAGCACTCAAGGAACTGGGCGATGTCGTCCTGTTCGACATTGCCGAGGGCATCCCCGAAGGCAAGGCGCTGGACATTGCCGAATCCGGCCCCTCCGAAGGGTTCGACGCCACGCTCAAAGGCACCCAATCCTATGCCGATATCGCCGGTGCCGATGTCTGCATCGTCACCGCCGGCGTCCCGCGCAAACCGGGCATGAGCCGCGAC
>CAYGNE010000198.1:0-6735 GCA_964351155.1 uncultured Rhodobacterales bacterium
GGCCGGATGGAAGGCAGAGGACCTGGACCTTGTCGAAGCCAACGAAGCCTTTGCCGCCCAGGCCTGCGCGGTCAACAAGGATATGGGTTGGGATCCGGCCATCGTAAACGTGAACGGCGGAGCCATCGCCATCGGCCATCCAATCGGTGCCTCCGGCGCGCGCGTTCTGAACACGTTGCTGTTCGAAATGAAACGTCGTGACGCCAAGAAGGGTCTTGCGACACTTTGCATCGGCGGCGGTATGGGTGTTGCCCTCTGTGTCGAACGCGACTAACACGTAACCGGGCGCGCAAGAATATTGCGCGCCATCCGCATTTCCCGGCAACTTAGTTGCTCAATTACTATTGGAGACCAGCATGTCCCGAACAGCCCTCGTCACCGGAGGCAGCCGCGGTATCGGCGCCGCCATTTCCGCAGCCTTGAAAGATGCCGGTTATACCGTCGCCGCCACCTAAGCCGCCGCGATGTTCACCGAAGAAACCGGAATCAAGACCTATAAGTGGAACGTGGGCGACTACGAGGAAAGCAAGGCCGGAATCGCCCAGGTCGAGGCGGACCTTGGCCCGATCGACGTGGTTGTCGCCAATGCCGGCATCACCCGAGATGCCCCATTCCACAAGATGACTCCGGAACAGTGGCAACAGGTGATCGATACGAACCTCACGGGCGTGTTCAACACCGTGCACCCGGTCTGGCCCGGAATGCGCGAGCGCAAGTTCGGCCGGGTCATCGTGATTTCCTCGGTCAACGGACAAAAAGGCCAGTTCGCACAGGTGAACTACGCCGCGACCAAGGCGGGCGATATCGGAATTGTCCGGTCCCTGGCACAGGAAGGCGCGCGTGCCGGTATCACCGCGAACGCCATCTGCCCCGGTTACATCGCCACGGATATGGTCATGGCCGTTCCGGAGAAAGTTCGCGAGAGCATCATCGCGCAAATCCCCGCCGGCCGCCTGGGTGAACCCGAAGAAATCGCCCGTTGCGTCGTGTTTCTGGCTTCTGACGACGCCAGCTTTATCAATGGTTCGACGATCAGCGCGAACGGCGCGCAATTCTTCGGCTGAGCTTCCGACAATGATAATCGACAAAGGCCGGCCTGGATGGGCCGGCCTTTTTTGTCGAAACGGCCTTGTCGGGCCAAGCTTCAACAAACTGGCCTCACAATAACAGAAAAGGCGCGAAGAATTCGCGCCTTTACATACGGCACGAAACCTCTTCGCACCCCTTGATTCGATCCCGCCTAGCTGGACAGGCGTTCGATCTCTTCTTTGATCTTCAGTTTTTGTTTCTTGAGTTCCGCCACGTGTAGCCCGTCAACACCCGGAGCGCGCTGAGCTTCTTCCACTTCTGTGCTCAGGTGCTGGTGCTTCTTTTTCAGTTCGATCAGGTGCGAGCTCAGGCTCATGGCATTCCTCCTCTGATAAAGTTGCCGGTTGATTTGAGCACATTCTCAGCGCCCTGTCACGTGTTCGTCACACTTGGTGGATAACGGGATCTGAAACCGTGGGTTCACCCGAAACTCTCTGTTCATCACGCAGACCATTCCAGTGCGGAACCGTCACGCAATACGGCAGATATCCGATCGGAATAACTGTCCCCGTCCTGGCCATGCCGTTCTCCCTTGTGCAGAACGCAGGGGGCATGCAGCCGAAACGCCGCCCGGCCACCCTTGCGCGCCCGCAGTATCACCAGATCGGACGAGCGTCCGCGTCGAGATGCCAAGGGTAAGACCTCCAACGAACCGAGACGCCCCTCACACCCGGACAGCATTTCCGGCAACCTGTCGACCCGCTGGATCATGTGAAGATAGCCCTTGGGCGCCAATCTGCGCGCCGCAACCGCGATCCATTCCGACAGAGGAGTGGATCTTTCACCCAATGCGGTGCTGCGACCGGCATCGCGCGCGGGGCTATGCGCCCCGGCCCGATAGTAAGGCGGGTTGGCGACAACGTGATCAAAGCCCATGTGACGAATGTCTTCCGGGAGGAACGTCAAGTCAGCCTGCACCACGGTAAAAGGTGCATCGTTCAACGCCGCGTTCCGTGCTGCGAGTTCCGCGTACTCCGCTTGCAACTCGACCCCCCAAAGAGTCAGACCCGGCACCCTAGCCGCAAGACAAAGCGCAGCGGCGCCTGCCCCGCAGCCCAGGTCCAGAACGGTTTGACCGGCCTTCGCCGGAACACTGGCGGCCAGAAGCACCGGATCAATTCCGGCGCGGTATCCGCTCACCGGTTGCAGCAATGTCAGCCGCCCGCCCAGAAAAGCATCCCGAGTCAAGGAAACCCCGTTCATCGCGGTCAGATCCCCAACGGGATCTCGTTGTCGCGCATCACCCGCGCAGCGCGGTCGTAATCCTTGGTCCGGACCATCATCCTGCGGGGGAAAACGCCGATGCCACCTTCCAGCACGCTCATATTTACGTCCATCTGAAAGCAGTCTATATCCTCGCCCTGAAGAAGGGCGGACGCAAAGGCCATGACGGTCGGGTCTGTACTGCGCAAAAGTTCCTTCATAAAACTGGATGTAAGGGCAGGTCAGACCCGTTGTCGAGCCTTGTAGCAAGAGTGTGATGGATATCAGCGCAGCCACCAAACCGCATGACCGGTTGGCCGAAACACTTTCGGCAGATCTATCGGCCGTCAACGAGTTGATCCGCAATCGTATGGCGTCCGAACACGCGCCGCGGATTCCCGAGGTGACGGCGCATCTGATTGATGCAGGAGGAAAACGGCTGCGTCCGATGCTGACACTGGCCGCAGCGCGTCTTTGCGGATACGACGGCCCGTATCACATTCACCTGGCGGCGACGGTGGAATTCATCCACACCGCGACCCTGTTGCATGACGATGTTGTGGATGAAAGCAATCAGAGGCGCGGACGACCGACCGCCAACCTGTTGTGGGACAACAAGTCCAGCGTTCTGGTCGGCGACTACCTTTTCGCCCGCAGTTTCCAGCTTATGGTCGAAACCGGTTCTTTGCGGGTACTGGACATTCTGGCCAATGCTGCTGCAACCATAGCCGAAGGCGAGGTGCTGCAACTGACCGCGGCGCAGAACCTGGCTACGGACGAATCCGTGTACCTGAAGGTCGTACGCGGTAAGACGGCCGCGCTTTTTTCTGCGGCGACCGAAGTTGGCGGCGTAATCGCCGACGCTCCCGCGACACGGATCAAGGCCCTGTACGACTATGGCGATGCACTGGGAATTGCGTTCCAGATCGCTGACGATCTTCTGGATTACCTTGGCGACAGCGCAAATACCGGAAAAAACGTCGGCGACGATTTCCGGGAACGCAAACTGACACTGCCAGTTATCAAGGCCGTCGCCCGCGCATCGCCAGAAGAGCGAGAATTCTGGTCGCGCACTATTGAGAAGGGCCAACAGTCGGACGGTGATCTGGACACTGCGATGTCCCTGATGACCAGGCACGGAAGCCTTGAAGAAACACGCGCCGATGCAATGGCATGGGCCTGCAAGGCGCAATCAGCCTTGGTGCATCTCCCCGACTCACCGCTGCGCGACATGATGAATGATCTCGCGGAATACGTGGTTTCGAGACTAAGCTAGAAGCGCGTCAGCGGTACGAGCGGTCAAGAGACCGCTGGCTGTCAGAGCCTCGCAGGACAGTGGGTTGCACCCACCAGCCAGGGTTTTCCAAAGACAGCTGTTCGCACGCCCGCCGTGCTGCCGAGAGGGTTTCGAATATCCCGAAACATGTGGCGCCTGATCCGCTCATCCTGGCCAACAGGGCACCATGGCGGTGCAGTTGTGCCAAAACAGGACCCACCGGTGGACAAATGCCGATCGCTGGCTTTTCAAGATCGTTGCGTTGATGCCGCAACCACGTGACACAGGACGGGACGTCGCCAAACGAAGGAACATCGGCCATCGGCGGGTTGTCTTTCTTGGCCAGGCTGCGAAAGACAGACGGCGTCGGTAGGGAAACACCCGGATTGACGAGCACGGCCGGCAAGTCGGGCCAACCACCGACAAGCGCGACCCTATCCCCGATTCCGGTCATACGCACCGGCTTCGCTGCCAGACAGATCGGAACGTCGGCTCCCAGTTCTAATGCCATGCCGGTTGTTGGCTCTGCGGAACCATGACTGACGCAGAATGCGCGCAAGGCTGCGGCGGCATCCGACGATCCGCCGCCGATCCCGGCGGCGGACGGCAAATGCTTGTCCAGCGTGATATCCGCGTTGGTCACCCCGGCCAGGCGCGCGGCGCGCAGTACAAGGTTCGTACCGTCATCGGGAACGCCACCAGCCCTTGGCCCCGTGACAGACAGGCGCAATCCGTTGGCGCGGCGAATGGAAACCACGTCGCCGATATCTGCAAACACCGCCAGCGAATCGAGAAGATGATAACCATCCTCCCGCTGCCCGGTGATGTGCAGCGTGAGGTTGATCTTGGCCGGAGCGAATTCAGTGACGATGCCGGGCGTGGCGTCAGCCGTCGTCATTGACGACCTTCAGTGGGTCCGCGCCTTCCTCTGACAACACCCGATCCAGCCCAACTTCCAGCTTGCGGCGAACGCGCGCGGGATCGGCTTCGCTGTCGGTGTCATCAAGATCGATGAACGACAGTGCACGCTTCCATTGGAACTCCGCTTCGCGAATCCGGCCAACGGCCCAATACACGTCGCCCAGGTGATCGTTCACAACCGGGTCCACAGGCATAAGCTCGACCGCGGTTTCCATGTGACCCACGGCTTCCTCGTAGCGGCCCAGCCGGTAGAGGACCCAGCCAAGGCTGTCCACGATGTACCCGCTGTCCGGTCGCGCCGCGACCGCGCGTTCGATCATGCCCAAGGCTTCGTCGAGCTTGGTTTTGCGTTCGACAAGGGAATATCCGAGATAATTCAGAACCTGCGGCTGATCCGGATTGATTTCGAGGGCACTTCTGAAATCCGCCTCTGCTTCGTTCCACTGCTTCAGACGTTCGTGGCTGATCCCGCGCGCGTAATGGAGGAACCAACGTGCCTGAGAATCCTCGTCAGAGTATTCCAGCGCCTTGTCATAGGCCTTGATGGCCTCGGCATATTGTTCCTGCTGGCGCTGAAGGTCACCCAAGGCCGAGTATACCGGCGCCAGCGTCGGCTGATCCTTGACCAGTTGTTCAAGAACCTCGATCGCCGCATCCGGTTTAGCGGCGCGGCGCAGCGCCTCGGCTCGGCCCATCTCTGCGGCGTGATGATCAGGGCTGGATTGCGGGATTTTCTTGTAGGTCGCAACCGCAAGATCATACTGCCCAAGCGCATCCAGCAACTGGGCACTCAATAGCAGCGAATCCACGTGATCCGGTCGCAGGTAATTGGCTGTTCTGGCATAGACCAGAACATAGTCATCCGCCGCCTCGCCATTCAGCGCCTGACCGATGGAAAAGAAAACTTCCGCCATTCCATCGCGGATGGATGTCACTTGCGAAAACGGCAGTTGCTCCCCGGTTTTCAACTGGTCGGCAACCGCCTGCAGACCGGGGTCGAGCCGCGCGCCAAACGCGTTCTCGAGGAAGGCCAGAGCATCGTCATTACGCTCCAGTTGCGACAGGATCTGAGCACGGGCGATCGCGGCGCCGCGCGACATGATCGACAGGCCGCTGCTTTCATCCGCAAATATTGCTTCCGCGCCTTCGAAATCTCCGACCGAGGCCAGCGCAAGCGCCTTGTGATACAGAGCAAAGCTTTTCAATCCGTTCTGCTCGCTGACGGCATCGAACTGTTCCAGCGCCAGCGCGACCTTGCCCGAGCCCATATGCGCCCAACCCGAAACAAGCCCGTCGATCAAAGGGCCGGTTCCAAGCGTCTCGGCATCCCGAGCCAGAATTTCCCCGTATTTTTCGGTTCCAATCAGATCTGCCAGAACAACCATGTGAGCCACCTGGCTGCGCAGCCCGATTTCTTCCATGTGTTTGGCGACGGGCAAAGCCCGGTCGATGCGGCCCAGCGACAACTGGGACAGAACCACCTGCTCCATGAGCTGGGGATTTTCGCGATCCTTGAGCAGCGCGCGCGTGTAATACTCTGCCGCCACTTCGAAATCGCTGGAGTATATCGCCTGCCGCCCGGCCAAATAGGCACCGGCCGATGTTTCCGCGAGCGCGGGCGCGGACATCGCAACCAAAACGGCTGCGAGCACCGTTTTGCGAAGGTTAAAATGGATCACAGGACCTGCCTCGTCTGTTTCTGCACCAGAATAATTAGGCGCTCACCTGCTGCGAGGCAATGGCACAGCAGGTCTCGCAGGCCGTATCCGGCGTTTTTTGCCTACATATTCGGATAATTTGGCCCGTCACCACCTTGTGGCGTTGTCCACGTTATGTTCTGCGCCGGGTCTTTGATATCGCAGGTCTTGCAGTGAACGCAGTTCTGGAAGTTGATCACGAACTTGGGTTCCTTGCCGTCTTCCTCTACAAACTCGTAAACGCCTGCAGGGCAGTAGCGCGCCGAAGGGCCGGCGTATTTCGGCAACTCGACACTCACCGGCAAGGCCGGGTCGGTCAGCTGCAGATGTGCCGGCTGGCTTTCTTCGTGGTTGGTGAAGGAAAACGCCACGTTGGTCAGGCGATCAAAGGACAACGTACCATCGGGTTTCGGATAATCGATCGGCTGGTGCTTGCCGGCCTCTTCGGTGGCCTCTGCGTCGGTCTTGCCGTGGCTCTGCGTGCCGAACAGGGAAAAGCCCAGCGTATTGGTCCACATGTCAAATCCGCCCAGAACCAGTGAAGGCAAC
>CAYGNE010000199.1:0-6715 GCA_964351155.1 uncultured Rhodobacterales bacterium
CCGATGATCCACGTGATCTCGCGCGGGGACTTGTAGCTGCCATAGTACAGGCCGCGGAAAATATGCGAATAGACCGCGATAAAGAACAGCGATGCGCCATTTGCGTGCAGATAGCGCAGCATGTGGCCGCCATTCACGTTGCGCATGATGTGTTCGACACTGGCAAACGCCATGTCCACATGCGGCGTGTAATGCATGGCAAGGACGATCCCGGTGACGATCTGCAAGACAAGGCAGAACGCCAGAACGATGCCCCAGATCCACATCCAGTTCAGGTTCTTGGGTGTCGGGATCATGATCGTGTCATAGATCAGACCAACGATGGGCAGGCGGCTGTGCAGCCACTTCTCGCCACCGGATTTCGGTTCATAGTGATCGTGCGGAATACCGGACATGTCTTGTTTCCTTATCCCAGTTTGATCGTTGCGTCGTCGATGAACTCTGCGGCCGGAACCGGCAGGTTCTCCGGCGCGGGACCCTTGCGAATCCGCCCGGCCGTATCATAGTGCGACCCGTGGCAGGGGCAGAACCAGCCGTGGAACTCGCCCGCGCCATCGCCCAGCGGAACACAGCCCAGATGGGTGCAGACCCCCATCATCACCAGCCACTCGCCGGCTTCGTCCATGGCCCGGTTCTCGTCGGTCGCGGGCACGACGCCCTTGTTGACGTTGCGCGCCTGCTGATCCGGCAGGTCGTCGACCTTCACTTCGCGTGCCATTTCGATTTCTTCGGCGGTGCGGCGGCGAATGAACACCGGCTTGCCCAGAAACTTGACGCTGATCTGGGTGCCGACTTCGACACCGCTGACATCGACGCGGATCGAGGACAAAGCCTGCACATCCGCCGACGGGTTCATCTGATCGACAAGCGGCCAGACAACCGCGCCGGTGGCGACGACTCCCGCACCGGCGGTGGCGTAATAGAGGAAATCCCTCCGGGTTCCATCGTGGTCTTCTGCGTGTGACACGAGGTTTACTCCAATTCCTGCGCCCGGGTCCGGGCAAACATGCTGATGGGCCGCATGTTATGGCGGCATCTCAAGGCGCGTCTTACCGGGGACGAATTGGTTCGTCCAGCGGTCATAGGCGCGCAGGACGTCGCAACCGCGCTTCTGTGTCGCATCTGCGGCGGTTTCATCGCGTTTTGCGCGTCCCCATATGTCATCGATTGCGCGATTTTCCGGTCCTCAGGCCGCCGGCGGGCGCGTCGCCTGCATCGACGGGCGCGATTCGAAGCTTTCAAACCACGCCGCCAGCGCATCGTTTCCCTGCCGCCAGTTGCGGTCCCCGTGCCGGAAATCCAGGTAAGCCAATGCGCAGGCAACCGAAATCTGCCCCATCGTGACGCGCCCGGACAGGTGACTGCCCCAACGGGAATTCAAGGCGCCGATGGCGCGGGTGATCTTGGCCCATTGCGCCTCGATCCAGTCGGAAGACTGCTTGTCCTCGGGCCGCAGGCGCAGCTCGTAAACCATCGAAACCGCCGAATCCATGATGCCGTCCCCGGTCGCCTCCAGCGTCAGAACCTCCCATCGCGCCGCGCCGCCGGGGTACAGGCCGCCCTGAAAGAGATCATCCAGATAGGCGGTGATGACCCGGCTGTCATACAATGTCGGCCCGTCCGCGCGTTCCAGCGCGGGCAACCGCGCCAGGGGATTTGCCGTCTTCAGCGCCGCGTCCGACGCCAGCGCCGTCGTCGTCACCGTTTCCAGTTCGACCGCGCCGGCGCGATCCAGTTCGTGCAGCAGAACGCAGACCTTGCGCACGAAAGGCGAGGCAGGCGAATGGTAGAGTTTCATCGGGAGATTTCCTTGCGTGTTTCCAACAGGACCCTAGCAGGCGGATCAGCCCTGTCCACCGGCCCCGCGCATCAGCGCCGCCAGAATATGGGCGTCAGCCCCTTCGCCATAGGCCTCGACCTGATCGGCGGCCCGCAAACGCGCCGCATACGGCTTGTTCTGGTTCAGTTTCCAGGTGCCATCGACGGCGGTCACCTGCATCCGGCACGCCACGATCATCCGCATCATGCGCTCCAGAACTTCGGGATCCATCTTGTCCGTGCGCCATGGCGCCTTGGGCCGCAGCCTGTCCTCGAACAGCGCCGATTGCCGGTCCAGAACGCCGCGCAGCGCATCGTCGCCCAGCTTTTCCAGCGTGCCGGTCAAATGAACGGCGACGTAGTTCCATGTCGGCACCTGGTCGGGCAGACCATACCAGTCCGGTGAAATATAGCTGTCCGCCCCGGACACCGCGATCCTTGCCGGCCGCGGCCCGGTCAATGCCCGGACAATCGGATTTGACCGCACCAGGTGCAGTTCCACGCTCTCGCCCGAATCCGACAGGCGAAACGGCACGTGGGACAGCAACGGCGCGGCCCCGTCCACGGACAGTGCCAGCACGCCAAAGCCCCGCTCTCGTGCAAAATCCAGGTTCTTCCCTGCCTCGATGGTGCGATACACCGGGTTCGGATGCATGTCGCCCTCCCTGCGCCTTTGCCGATGGCTCTTGCAGAATCCAACCGGCCTTGGCAAGACGGCTCTCGTTCTCAGGGCGGGGCGGAATTCCCCACCGGCGGTATGCAGGCCCCGACCTGCCAGCCCGCGAGCGCAAGCGGTTTGCACGCGCAACCCTTGGTCAGCAGATCTGGTGAGAGGCCAGAGCCGACGGTCAAAGTCCGGATGAAAGAGGACGTGCATGTGCTCCGCCGATGCGGTGCGCCTGTTCGTGATCGCCTTGGGTGGACGTGTCGAACCAAAGGAGATCAGATATGACACTCACCCGTTTTGCCTTTGTCAAAGCCCGCTGGCACGCCGATATCGTCGACCGCGCGCTGGACGGTTTCTGCGCATGCATCCCACCCGCGCAGGTCGACGTTTTCGATGTGCCCGGCGCCTTCGAACTGCCGCTGATGGCGCGCGACCTGGCAATGACCGGGCGCTATGGCGCGGTTGTCGGCGCGGCCTTTGTCGTCGATGGCGGAATCTACCGGCACGAATTCGTCGCCCAGGCGGTTGTCGATGGCCTCATGCGCGCCGGGATGGACAGCGGGGTGCCGGTTCTGTCGGTCTCGCTGACTCCGCACCAGTACCAGGAAACCGACCATCACAACGCCATCTATCGCGAGCATTTCATCGAAAAGGGGCGCGAGGCCGCCCGGGCGGCGCTGGCGATTACCGAACTGCGCGCGCAGGCGGCGGCCTGATCCGCGTGCCCGGCGAAACCGCCGGGCACAACCCGTCATCCGCCCAGATACGCCCTGAGCGCCGGCGGCGGGTTGTCCAGCAACGCGGCCGTGTCCCGCGGCTCCTGCGCCACGCCCGCGTCCACCAGGATGATCTGATCGGATATGCGGCGTGCGTCCTCGGGGTCATGGCTGACCATCAGCAAGGTCGCGCCGGTCTCGCGAACCAGTTCCGCGACAAGGTCCAGCATCTCGTTCCGCATCGCCGGCCCAAGTGCCGCAAACGGCTCGTCCAGCAACAGCAGCGGCCGCGCCTGCACCAGAACACGGGCCAACGCGGCCCGGCTCTGCTGCCCGCCGGACAGGGCTGCGGGTTTTCGCGCGCCCAACCCGTCCAGCCCGACGCGCCGGATCGCGTCGCGCACCTGCGCGCGTTGCGGCGCGTTCAGCCTCAGGTCCGGATCAAGGCCCAGCCCGACATTCTCCGCCACGCTCAGATGCGGAAACAGGTTGCCATCCTGAAACAGCATCGCCACCGGCCGGTCGCCGGGCATCGCGCCGCCCAGATCCCGCCCCTGCCAGAGCAGCCGGCCCTGCCGCAGCGGATAGAAACCGGCAATGCCCCCCACCAATGTCGATTTCCCGGCGCCCGACGGCCCGATCACGGCGACCTTGCGGCCGGTTTCGATGCTGAAATCGGCCCGCAACGCGTACCCGCCATTGTCGATCACCGCGTTTTCAAGCCTCAGCATGCCACCGCCCCCCGCGATCCAGTATCCAGAACAACGCAACCGACAACATCAGCAACAACAGCGCCGCCCCCGCCGCCGCCTGCATCTGGTAGCTCCCCATCAGACGGTAGATCTGCAACGGCAACGTCGCCACCTCGGGGTCCGCAAACAGCGCGATGACACCCAGGTCGCCCATCGACAGCGCCGCCGCCAGACCGGCGGCAAAACCGATCTGCGCCCGCATGCGCGGCAGCAGCACCCGCCGCAGGAAAGGGCGGCCCGCCATGTTCAGCGACAGCGCCAGCCGTCCGTACCTGTCGACGACCTGCCGGGTGCGCGGGATCAGGATGCGCAGCACGAACGGCAATGCCATCACCGCATTCACAAGCGCCGTCACCGGCAGGGCCAGCGCAAACGGATCGGCCAGGGGATAAATCACGATGAACAGCCCGGTGCCGATGACCAGCGGCGACGCGGCCAGGCCAAGCAACCCGGCAAGTTCGACCGTCCGGGCCCATCCCAGCGCCACGGCCACGGCCATCGGCACGGCCAGCAGCAGGGTGATCGCCATGCTCAGCAGGGCCACGATCACCGAATTGAACGCCGCGGCAAACACCGACGCCGGCAGGCCTGGCAGGCCGGGCAATCCGGCCAGGACAATCGCCGTCAGCGGCATCAGCAGAAACAGCGCGGCCAGCAGGATCACCCCGCCGTCCAGGATCCGGTAAAACCGCCCCCTGGCATCCCAGCGCTGCACCGGGCGGTCCAGTTCGCCCCCCGGCGCTTCGTTTCGCGCCGCGCGCAGCGCGATCAGTGCCGCCGCCCCGGTCAGCGCGATCTGGATGCAGGACAGCATCGCCGCCCGCCCGAGATCGAAATCAAAGCGAAAGGCCTGATAGATCGCCAGCTCGATCGTCGTCGCCCGCGGCCCGCCGCCCAGCGTCAGCGCCACCGCGAAACTGGTCAGGCAGATCGCGAAAATCACCGCCAGAACACCCGGCAGGATCCGGACCAGCATCGGTTTCTCCAGCAACCGCCAGATCGCGCCCGGCCCGGCACCCAGTTGCGCCGCGAGGCGGAACCGTTCCGCCGGGATGTCCTGCCAGCCCTGCAGGATCAGCCGGGTCGCCAGCGGCAGGTTGAGAAACACATGCGCCAGCACCACGCCATGCAGCCCGTAGACCTGCAATGGCGGCAGTCCCAGGGCCCCCGCCGCCGCGCTGATCCAGCCGCCGCGCCCGAAAACCGCCAGCAGCCCCAGCACGGCCACGATCACCGGCAGGATAAACGGAACGCCCAGCAGCGTGATCAGCATCCGCCGCCCGGCAAACCGCCGCCGGGCCAGCGCCCGGGCCACCGGGACCGCCAGCCCGGCGCTGATCAGCGCCGACAGGCCGGCCTGGATCACCGTGAACCGGATCGCCGCCCAATCGGACGGGCCAAGACCGCGGCCCGGCTCTGCCCGCAACAGGACGGCCAGCAACGATCCGGCGATCAGCGCGGCGACCAGTGCCGCCGCGCCCAGCCCGGCCCGTGGGCCTACTGGCTCAGCGCGCGGAGCCATTCGGCCAATGCTTCATCCCGCACCGCTGCCGCGTCATCCGATCCGATCAGCAGCGCCTTGCCCGGCTGAACCAGCGTGTCAAAACCCGCGGGCAGCCCCTCCGCGGGCAGCACGGCGGGATACATCCAGTTGGTTGTCGGCAAGACCGACTGGAACGCATCCGTGACCATGAACTGCAGGAACCGGTCCGCCAGTTCGGGCTGATCGCTCGCGGCCAGCCTGGCGGCCACCTCGACCTGCAGGTAATGCCCTTCGTCAAACGCCGCGGCCGCCTTTCCGGCATCCTCCTCGGCGATCAGGTGATAGGCGGGCGAGGTGGTATAGGACAGGACCATGTCCGCTTCGCCGTCAAGGAACAGCCCATAGGCCTCGCTCCAGCCCTTGGTGACGGTGACGATATTGTCGGCCAGGCCCGCCCAGACATCCGGCGCCTTGTCGCCATAGGCCGCCTTCACCCACATCAAGAGCCCGAGGCCAGGGGTCGATGACCGCGGGTCCTGAATGACGATCCGGGCATCGCTCTCCGCCAGCGCCATGAAATTGTCCGGCGCGTCCATCCCGACATCGTGAACAAAGGCGAAATAACCCCAGTCATAGGGCACAAATGTCGCGTCGTCCCACGCGATGGGCAGGTCATATTCCGCGCTGACCGCATGCGGCGCGAACAACCCGGTGTCCAGCGCCGCGCGGGTCAGGTTGGTGTCCAGCCCCAGAACCACGTCCGCCTTGCTGCGGGCGCCTTCCAGCTTGATCCGCGCCAGGAGCGCCGCGCCATCCCCGGCGCCGACCAGTTTCAGGTCGCACATGCAGACCTCTTCGAACGCCTTTTCGACCGCGGGGCCGGGGCCCCATTCGGAAACGAAACTGTCATATGTGTAAACGGTCAGTTCCGGTGTCCCGGCATTCGCCGCCGTGGCACAGATCACTCCCGCTGCAATGGCAAGATACTTCATGGCATCCTCCTTTTGCGGCGACAGGGCAAGGATGGAGGATTGTCCAGACCTTCCCTACGCCGGTGTTAGCCGGTTCAGGTTCAACGGGTCCGCATCATGCGTCTCAGCCAGTCAAGGCTCCCCGAGGTACGCTCCTAACTAGAGCCGCCCGGTTCAAATGGCAAGCGCGCGCCCGCCCGCACCGCGCGAAACCGCTTGAGACGGCCGCGCCGCGCGGCTAAGCACGCGGGCCAGAGGAGTATCCAATGTCGATCAACAGCTTCGGCCACCTGTTCCTTGTCACGACC